>JBIKKG010000024.1:0-25415 GCA_044360485.1 Burkholderiaceae bacterium
CCGGATCGCTTTTTTGTCGGGCTTGCCCAGTCCGGTGACTGGCAGCGCGTCGGTGAAATCCACGGACTTGGGGGCTTGCACCACGCCCTTGGCATCACGCACCAGGGCGATCAGCGCTTCGGCATTGGGTGTGGCGCCGGGGCGCAGCACCACCACAGCCTTGACCGCCTCTCCCCACTTCGGGTCGGGCACGCCGATGACCGCAGCCGCAGCCACGTCCGGGTGGCGCGTGAGCACATCCTCCACTTCACGCGGAAACACATTGAAGCCGCCGCTGATGATCATGTCCTTGCTGCGATCCACGATGTACAGGAAGCCATCGGCGTCTCGGCGGGCCAGGTCGCCGGTGTGCAGCCATCCGTGCCGGAAGGCCTTCTCGGTCTCATCCGGCTTGTTCCAGTACCCCGCCATCACGAGCGGGCCGCGGCAGCAGATTTCGCCCACTTCACCCACCGGCACTTCTTCGCCTTGTTCATCGAGCAACTTCACCTGCACGCCGGCCGACGGCATGCCACAGGAAGCCAGCCGTTCCGGGTGCTTCGGATCGTGTTCGGCGCGGCGCAGGGTTGTGACGCAATTGGGCGCTTCCGACTGACCGTAGAGCTGCATGAAGACTGGCCCGAAGCGCTTCATGCCTTCCAGCAGGCGCGCCGGCGACATGGGCGAGGCACCGTAGATGATGGTCTGCAGGCTCGACACATCTGCCGTGTCCATGCTCGGATGATCCAGCAGCACGTAGATCATCGTGGGCACCAGGAACGTGCTGGTGATCCGGTGCCGTTCCACCAGATCGAAGAACCGTTGTGCATCAAACCCTTTGCTCATCACGAAGGTGCCTGATCGGCTCATCACCGCCACGATCATCGCGCCGGCCGCATGGGTGATCGGCGTCATGGCCAGAAAGCGAATCTCCTGCGGCCAGTCCCATTCGGTGAGCTCGGTCATGACCATAGTCACCTGCACCCGATGGGTGTGGATCACCCCCTTGGGCCGACCCGTGGTGCCACCGGTATAGATCAGGGTGCAGATGTCCTCGGGTTGCGCCACCGATTCGAGCGGCCCGGGTGTGTACTGCGCAAGCGCCGCCAGAATGTCTTCGCTGCCTGCGCCGGTCCCCAGACCCATGATGCGCTGCACACCGGGCACCCGCGCCTGCAGCGCTTCCGAGCGCTGCGCAAATTGTGTGGGATCGACGAAGAGCGTCGTGACACCGGAGTCTTCCAGCAGATACGCATGATCGTCTTCCGAACCCAGCGGATGCATCCAGGTGGAACGCAAGCCCATCAGATAGCCGGCTGCATTGACCAGAAACGCTTCGGGTCGGTTGGAGGACAGTGTTGCGATGGCATCGCCTCGTTTCAAACCGCGGGCCTTGAGTGCCTGAACCAGTTGGCTGAGTGCCGCGCCGAACTGGGCGTAGCTCATGGTCTGCTCATCAAGGACGAATGCCGTCCGATCGCCACCGCGGTGAATGGCGCGGATGATCAGATCGCCCATGGTGCAGCCTTCAACGAGGCTGCTCGGAAAACTTGGGGTCATTTCGAGAGCTGCTCCGATACTTCGATCAGGTTCAGGTCCGGGTCGCGCATGTACACCGAGCGGATCGGACCGGTGGCGCCGGTACGCATGACAGGCCCTTCGATGATCGGCCAGTTCTGCGCCCGCAGGCGTTCGATGACCGCATCGAGCGGGATCGAGGCAATGAAACACAGATCAAGCGCGCCCGGCACGGGCAGATGCGCACGTGGGGTGAACTCCTTGCCACGCACATGGAGGTTGATCTTCTGTTGACCGAACTTCAGGGCCAGGCGTGTGCCGCCCGGTGTCTCGAAGCGTTCGAGCTGCATGCCCAACACCCGGGTGTAGAAGTCGATGCAGGCGGCCTCGTCGATGGTGGTGAGGACGAGATGGTCGAGGTGGTCAATCATGGCAAGAAGGGCGCTGGCGAACGCGCAATGAGATCAATTCCGCAGTGTCGCCCGGGCGATCGTGATTCGTCCATGAAGCTCGCGCTACACTGCCCGGTTTGCCCACGTGGGCATTCCAGGATTTGCGCGTTCAGACATGCTGCTCGAACTGTTCCGTCAGCGCTTCGGCCGCACCCCGATCGGGTTCGACCGCGATACCGCCGTGCGCGGCGAGGCCGTCGCGGCGGCGGGTCGTGTGCTGTCGGTGACCGAGACGGCGCCTGGCCAGTTGGCAGGCGAAGTGGAGGGCAGTGCGGGTGAGTTGTATCGCACCCAGGTCAAGCTGGCTGCGCACGGTGCCGTCATTCAGGTCATCACCCATTGCTCGTGTCCGGTCGGCGCGGGCTGCAAGCATGGGGCGGCCATGGTGCTCAGTTGGCTGCGTGATCAGCAGGAAGGCGCAACGCCCGGCGCAGCACAGACCGCCCTGGCTCCCACGGCATTCAGTCAAAGCAGCAGTGCCATGCCCCCTGTGCCCGGCTATGAGCGCATGCAGGTGTTGCATTGGGTGCGCGGACTGCGCACGCTGAAACTGCAGCCGGCCGACACTGCGCCGCGTGCATCGCTGTTGTATGTCTTGCGCAATGCACAGCGCCGTGCCCTGCTGCAGGTCTATCGGGTGCGCCGAGGTGACCGTGGCCAGCCTCTGGCGCCCGAGCCGTACCGTGGCCTGGCCACTCAGGCGGCCGACCCGCCCTCCTACTGGGACGAAGCCGATGTGATGGCGGCGGCCATGCTGCAGCGTTCGACCCCGGTGCCCGGGGGCGTGCTGCTCGATTCCATGCGTGCACGGGATGTGCTCATGCACCTGGCGGGCAGCGGCCGCTTGTACCTTGATGAGCCGCCGACCCTGGAGGCCCTGGAGTCAGCGGAGGCAGGCGACGTGCCTCGAGCGCTTCGGGTGGGTGAGTCGCGTGTCGCCCGCCTCGATTGGCTGGCGCCGCTCATGCACGGTGAATCGGCTCCGCCGGCGTCAGCGCCGCAGTCCTTGCAGTTGGGACTGGCGGTGGAGCCCGCAGCAGAGCCGGTCTTTACGGCACAACCCTGCTGGCTCGATCGCGCGGCGGGGCTGATCGGGCCGCTCGAATCAGCCTGTCCGCCCGAACTCATTGCCTGGCTGCGGGCGGCACCCGCAGTGCCCGCCGATACGGCCGAGGACGTGGCGTTGGCGCTGCATGCGCAATTGCTCGCCCGGCCCGACTTGCGCCGCATGGTGCCAAGCTTGAGCGCCCACCCGGTGCGCGAGCGCCCGGGCGTCCCCCGTCCTGTCATTGGCTTGTTCTCCATGACCTCGACGCCTGCGCTGCGTGGTGCGGCACGGGGCACCAGCGGGCCGCGTGATCGCCTCGCGGTGTCGTTTGCAGTGGAATATGCGGGCCGACGCATGGAGCCGCTGCGGTCGGTCAGCCTGGGCATTCGCGACGATGAAGGCCCCGTGTTGTTGTTGTGCGATCAGGCAGCCGAGCGCGCCGCGTTGAACCTCTTGAGTGGCGCATTGCAGGAGCTCGGCCGAGACGAACCCGCGCTGCGTCTGTCCAGTGAACTGCCAGGCGATGCGTCGGCTGCGCGGCCTCGTGCCAGTACCGGCTGGATGACAGTTGCCATGCTGCCTGCGAGCAGTCTGGCCGCAGCCCGGATTCAGTTCGACCTGATCCCCCGGTTGCAGGCGCAAGGCTGGGCGGTGGTCGATGAAACGGCCGGCGCGCTCAAGCTGGTCGAAGCCGACGAGGTTGCCGCAGAACTATCACCCGTGGCGGGTGAGGATGGCGCGCACGACGCACCGGGTACACGGTGGTTCGAACTGCAATCAGGTATCCAGGTGGCGGGCAATCGTATCGACTTGGCGCCGGTGCTGGCTGATGTCATTGCGTTCGGTGGCTTCGATGCCTGGAAGCAGGCCCGCTGCCCCGACGGCAAGCTCTGGCTGCGCGTGGCTCAGGATCAGGTGCTGCGCATTGACGCCCATCGCCTGGAGCCGCTTGCGCGCGTGGTCACCGACTGGTCGCAGCTCGCGCCAGGGCAGGGCGCCGATGCGCCCCATCTGCGTGTGGATGCGCTGGCTGCGGCGGCGCTGGGTGTGGCCGATCCGTCCATCGTCATGCCGGCCTCGCTTGAGCGGTTTCGCCAGGCCAGCGAATCCTTCGACGGCTTGCCGCAGGTGACCGTCCCCAAGAGTTTCAAGGCCACCCTGCGCCCTTATCAGCAGCAGGGGCTGGCCTGGCTGCAGTTTGTGGCCGGCACCGGCACAGGCGGCGTTTTGGCCGACGATATGGGTCTGGGCAAGACGGTGCAGGTGCTGGCCCATCTGGAGTGCGAGCGGGCCGCCGGCCGCATGACCCGGCCCGTGCTGGTGGTGGCTCCGACCTCGCTGGTGTTCAACTGGCAGGATGAGGCCCATCGTCATGCGCCCACGCTCAGGGTACTGGCCCTGCATGGCAGCACGCGCGCCCAGCATTTCGAGCGTATTGCGCAGCACGATGTGGTGATCACGACATATGCGCTGCTGCCCCGTGATATCGATGTGTTGAGTGAACAGACCTGGCATGCGGTCATTGCCGATGAGGCGCATCAGGTCAAGAACTCGCGCACGCGCGCGGCCGCGGCCATTCGCTCGCTCAAGGCGGGCCATCGGGTGGCACTCACCGGCACACCGCTGGAAAACCATCTGGGCGAGCTGTGGTCGATCATGCAGTTTGTGGTGCCCGGATTGCTTGGCCGCGAAGACGTGTTTCGTACGCGGTTCCGATTGCCGATCGAGCGACGCGCTTCCGCCCCCGAGGCGGCTGAGCGGCTCGACTCACTCAGGCGCCGGGTGCGCCCGTTCCTGCTCCGGCGCACCAAGGCTGCCGTGCTGCACGAACTGCCCCCGCGCACGGACATCGTGCATCGGGTGGATCTGGGACGTGAACAACGCGATCTGTATGAGTCGGTGCGATCGGCGATGGATGAGCGCGTGCGTCTGGCGCTGGCTGATGCCGGGCTGGAGCGCAGCCGTATCGTTGTGCTCGATGCCTTGCTCAAGCTGCGACAGGCCTGCTGTGACCCGTCCCTGCTGGCCATGCCCGCAGCCAAACGGGTCAGTGGCTCAGCGAAGCTCGAGGCCTTGCTCGAGCTTCTGGTGCAGTTGATCCAGGAGGGGCGCAAGGTGCTGGTGTTCTCGCAGTTCACCACCATGCTCGATCGCATCGAGACCGCCATCGATGCGCACGTGCAGCTGGCGCAGGTGGCCCGCACCCGCCTGGACGGCGACACCGTGGATCGGCGAGGTGCGGTGGAGACTTTTCAGCAGGGCGATGCGCGGATCTTTCTGCTGTCACTGAAGGCGGGTGGTGTGGGCCTGAATCTCACTGCGGCCGATACCGTGATTCATTACGACCCCTGGTGGAATCCGGCTGTCGAATCTCAGGCGACGGACCGGGCGCACCGCATTGGCCAGCAGCGCGCGGTGTTCGTCTACAAGCTGATTGCCGCAGGCACGATCGAAGAGCGCATCCTCGAGCTGCAGTCCCGCAAAGGCGAGTTGTCCAACGCGGTGCTGGAAGGTGCGCTGGGAGGCAGCAGCCTCACACGCGATGATCTGCTGGGTCTTTTTGAGACGAGCGCCTGAAGACAGTGCTGTGCAGTCGGGCGGCTGTGCGCGACCCCTTGGTTGGTACTGCCAATTTGTCACAACATTGAGCGTGCGTTTTTGGTACCGTGCGCCCTTTCGGGGGTGAAAACCCCTTTTTATGCAAGGAAACATTCATGTCCCCAGCCTTCACATTCAAACCCGTATCCATGGTCGCCGCATTGCTCCTGTCGGCCTTGACCTTGGCCGCTTGCGGAAGCGGGGGTGGTGGAGGGGACTCTGGTGGTGGTTCCGGCGGCGGGTCTGGTGGCGGCTCGGGGGGTGGGTCCGGGGGTGGTTCGACCGTGAACACTGCGGAAGGGTTCTGGGCCGGACCGACTAGCGTGGTGGAGACTGCCACGCAAAGGAACTACACGATGGCCGGTTCGGTCCTGGAAAACGGTGAGTACTGGTTCCTGGTGGATCTGAACGGCACCGTTACCGGAATGGTGCAGGGCAAGGGCAGTTCCTTGAACGGAGCCTTCACCACGAGCACTGGCTCGACTCGCCTGAATGGACAGTACGTGGCGAAGACCTCGTTCCAAGGGACGGTCAAGAACACTGCTGGCGCCGATGTCTTCGCCTACAACATGTCGTACGACTCGACCTACGAGCAGCCGCCTGGGTTCAATATCGCGGGCACGGACTGGGTGGGCACACTGCCACTGGCCAATCGCGCACCCTTCAACATCTCGATCACGCCGTCGGGAGCATTGAGCGGGACGTCAACGGACGATTGTCGTATCGACGGCACCCTGGTGCCGCGTCCTGGCAGCAAACGCATCTATAACGCTGCTCTGACCGTCAACGGATCGGTTTGCACGGCCGGGGTGGCCACGAGGTTTACCGGGGTGGCGGAACCTACCAGTAACCAGGGCGGCGCCCTGAAGCAGCGGGTGCTGATCAAGGCGATTGATGACTCGACGCAATCAGTGCCACTGGTGATCCTCGTCGACCGCTGATTCGGTGCTCATTCGGGGTGTGCTCAGCGCACCCCCGACAGCCCCACGCCTGCGGTGCGCGACGCATTGTTGGCAGCCATCAGCACTTGCTGTTGCCCGGTGCCCGCTGTTCTTTCCAGGATCACGACGCCTGAATAGGCGTTCGGGTTGCCCAGGCAGCCGCTGAAATCGTTCAGGTTGATCAGCAACAGCCCGGCGACCGACGCGCTGTTGGTGAAGTCCCCGGTGAATACGCAGCTGGCCGAGGTCGTGGCGCTGAAGCCTCCGCCGGGGGCGACATTCATGCTGACGGTGCGTCCGTTCAGATCAGTCAGCAGCGGCCACTGTCCGCTCACTGCAGACACGGTCAGCCCGATGGGCGTGTAGTAGACCCCGCTGAATCCGACCGTGAAGACTGGCGCTGCGGTGGTCATGCTGCCGCTCAGATTTCCTGAATACGAGTCATAACGGGTGCTCAAGTTCACCAGACTCTGTGTGGGCAGACCGAAGTTGACACCGGTGGTGTACGGGTTGGGGTAGGGCACCACATCTGCGCCGGTTGCGAAGCCTCTCAGTGCGAACCCTGCGTTGGTGTAGTCGCCATGCAGCAACCAGTACTCCCGGGTGCCTACCACAGCCATGCGAAAGGCGTTGCTGCCCGGCGAGCCGCGAAAGTCGCTGCCTGCATAGGCGCCTACGGCCGGATAGTCATAGACGGAAGAACCCTGATCAGAGCCGCTGCTGCAGGCCGTCAGGCCGCTCACGAGCGTGGCTGCGATGGCGGCGTGGCGAATGGGCAATCGAATCACGGCATCAATCTCCGAACGGAACAAGGGGTGCATGAGCCTGGATCAGCACGCGCACAGACGAGCGCATTGTATGTCCGAGAAATGCCCGGCCTTTTTGCATGCCCCCGGCCGTGCGCCTAAGCTGATGCTCCTGCCACTGGAGTGACCCCATGGATACCCTGCTTCCCATCGCCCATCGCATTGCCGTCTTGCTCAAGGAACGCAAACAGACTGTGGCAGTGGCCGAGTCTTCAGCAGGAGGCCTGATTGCGGCCAGTCTGCTTGCCGTGCCGGGTGCCTCAGCGTATTTCCTGGGCGGTGCGGTGGTCTATACACGCCCGGCCCGCAAGCTGCTGATGGGACTGGAGAACGACCAGGTGCGCGGCATTCGTTCTTCGTCTGAGCCCTATGCGCAACTGCTGGCCCGCACCCAGCGCGCACGCTTTGAGGCCGACTGGGGTCTGGCCGAGACTGGCGCAAGCGGGCCTACCGGAAACGGTTATGGCGATGCTGCGGGCCACAGTTGCCTGGCCGTAAGCGGGCGCGATGAATCGGCGCAGCGGGTCATGACCCTGGAGACCGGCAGCGCTGACCGGGTGGCCAATATGCGAGTGTTTGCTCGCACCGCGCTGGAATTGCTCGAGGCGCAGCTTCTTCGCACCGCCTGATGACGCCTCCTGATCGCGCCTAAGTCGTATCGCTCCACATCAGCTCCCGTTCATTGCCAAGGTACTCGTCGACATGACCTCCCACACTTCCACAGTGCCTGCAACGCCTGCGGCATCAACGACGGCATCGACCACTCCGGCCTCCTCCCCGACCGACCAGGCTACCCGTTGGCTTCAGACCTTTGGTGCCGCCTTGTCTGCAGGCCGCATCGATGACGCAGCCGCATGCTTTGTTGACGAGGGCCTGTGGCGCGACCTGGTGAGCTTCACCTGGACCATCCGCACCTCGGATGGCCAGGCCGCGATTCGGGACATGCTCAAGGCCACGCTCGCCTCGGCTCGACCGTCCAACTGGGCGCTGGAGGGCGACGCCAGCGACGCAGCCGGGTCGATCGAAGCCTGGCTGCGCTTCGAGACCGCGGTCGGTCGCGGCAAAGGGGTCCTGCGTCTGAAGGACGGCAAGGCCCGCGTGCTGATGACCATGCTCGCCGAGCTCAAGGGCTTTGAAGAGGCCCATGGCGAGACGCGGCCCAAAGGGGTGGAGCATGGAAAGTACGGTCCAGGGCGGCGTTCATGGCTGCAGGAGCGCCAGGCTGAGGCCGCGGAGTTGGGCGTTACGCGCCAGCCGTACTGCCTGATTGTGGGCGGCGGGCAAGGCGGGATTGCGCTGGGGGCGCGCTTGAAGCGCCTGGGCGTGCCTGCGCTCATCATCGATTCGCGCGAGCGCCCCGGCGATGCCTGGCGCTCGCGATACAAGTCGCTCGTGCTGCATGACCCGGTCTGGTACGACCACCTGCCTTACCTGCCCTTTCCCGATCACTGGCCGGTCTTTACGCCCAAGGACAAGATGGGTGATTGGCTGGAGGCCTATACGAACATCATGGAGCTCAATTACTGGGGCTCCAGCACCTGCGGCCATGCACGGTGGGATGACGCCGCGCAAGAATGGACGGTCATGGTGAATCGGGGCGGCCAGGACATGGTGATCCGCCCGAAACACCTGGTGCTGGCCACCGGTTTGTCGGGTTTGCCGCAGATACCGCAATTCCCAGGCGCACAGCGCTTCAAGGGCGTGCAACAGCACTCCAGCGCCTATCCAGGTGGTGATGCCTGGGCAGGCAAGCATTGTGTGGTGGTGGGCTCCAACAATTCCGCGCACGACATCTGCGCCGATCTCTGGGAGCACGGCGCGCAGGTCACCATGCTGCAGCGTTCCAGTACGCTGGTGGCCCGCTCCGAGACCCTGCAGGAAATGGGCTGGGGGCGTCTGTTCTCGGAAGACGCACTGCGCCGCGGTATCACGACCGAGCGTGCCGATATGACGCTAGCCTCCATGCCCTATCGCCTGCTCACCGAAGCGCAAAAGGGCACGACCGCTCTGATTGCCAAGAAAGATGCCGATTTTTACGACCGACTTCAGAAGGCCGGATTCAAGCTCGATTTCGGCGAAGACGGCTCGGGACTGTCGCTCAAGTATCTGCGCCGCGGCTCGGGCTATTACATCGATGTGGGTGCCTCAGAGCTCGTGGCCAATGGCAGCATCGGCTTGAAAAGCGACGTGCATGTCAAGGAACTCCGAGAGCATTCGGTCGTACTCAATGACGGCAGCGAACTGCCCGCCGACCTCATCGTGTATGCAACCGGCTATGGCCCGCTGTCGGAGGTGGCCGCCAAACTGATTTCACCCGAAGTGGCCGAGCGCATCGGGCCGTCTTGGGGGCTGGGTTCAGGCACCAGCAAAGACCCCGGTCCCTGGGAAGGTGAGCTTCGCAACATGTGGAAGCCCACCGCGCAACCGGGGCTGTGGATTCATGGTGGCAACCTGCAGCAGTCGCGCTTTTATTCGCTGCAACTGGCGCTGCAGCTCAAGGCCCGCATGGAGGGCATCCCCACGCCGGTCTATGCGCCGGCCTAAGCGCTAACTCAACGCCGTCTTAGCGTGAGGGCCACTGCCAGCGCGGTAGCTCCAGCCTATGGATCCCTTCAACGCGCGTCTCGCCTAATGCCTTGCGCAGGGTCAACGCCAGGCAATCGGGCTGTGAGGCGAGTGTGGCCACCAGTCTTGCTGCATGGGTCACCACCACCACCTGAGTGTGACGCGCTGCGGTGCCGATCATCCGGCCTAGCGCTGGAAGCAGATCGGGATGCAGGCTGGTCTCTGGTTCGTTGAGGACCAGCAGTGGGGGCGCACGGGGTGTCATGAGCGCGGCCACGAGCAAGAGATAGCGCAGCGTGCCGTCCGACAGCTCCGCCGCCCGCAGCGGCCGCAACAGCCCAGGCTGATGCATCAGCAGCTCGAATCGACCCTGATCGGTGGCGATCTCAACACGGGCTCCGGTAAACGCATCGTCTACGGCAGCGTCCAGCGCCTCTCCATCGCCGATTTCGCGGATGGTTTGCAAGGCTGCAGCCAGGTCTGATCCGTCATCGGCCAGCGCTGGCGTATGGGTGCCCACCTGGGTACGCCGTGCAGGTGCATCGGCATCGGTGCGCAAGTGGTCGTAGAAGCGCCAGGCGCGCATGCGCTCGCGCAGCATCAGCACTTCCGGTGTGCCGCGCGCGTCGCCCAGCTGCGTGAGCATGCTGTCGAACCCGGCCAGTTGCTGGGCAGCGATCTGCCACTCGTCATCTGCGCTGCGACGTTGAGCCACCGCATTGTGCCGATCGACCAGAAGGCCCGCGCGGCGCAGCACCAGTCCACTCCAGAGGCACTCGCGTTTGATCTGCGGGTCGCGCGCAAAGGCCGAGCGGCTGGGGGCGGGCAGGCCCAGATCAATGGCGTAGCCGAAGTCATCCGCCGCAAAGCCCAGTCGCAGGTTCACCGGCTCTTTACGCCGCGTGCCGTGCACAGGCTGTTCGCCTCGCTGCATGGCGGCAGTGGGCGTCTCAGGACCCGCCCACAGGGTCGATTGCAGTCCGCCTTCGCGCGCAAGGGATGCGATGAGCCTGCCCTGCGCGGTATCGGCAATCAGACGCAACGCGCGGTACAGACTCGACTTGCCGCTGCCGTTGTCGCCGGTGATGACGGTGAGGCGATCCAGCGGCACCACCAGATCGCGTAGTGACCGATAGTGGGCAATGGCAAGTGTTCGGATCATGGCAGCTGGCGGTTCGTAGTAAGTTCATTTTCCTGTATATCCAGCCGGGTGCTGTCGGCACCACGCACGTTCAATGAATGACACACCAGAAATTGACCCGCGAGCTGCGCTGACGCAGGCGCTCTTCGCCCGGTTCGGCGAGCACCTCGCGGTGCCGCCCGATCTTGCAGGCCTGCCCGAGCTACTCCAGATCGCAACCTGGTCCACGCACCGCAGCTGGTCGGATCGACCGGTCAGTCCCGAGCTGATCCGTCTGCTCGCCGCATGCGCCTTGAGTGCGCCCTCAAAGAGCTATCTGCAGCAGGCCGATATCGTCGACGTTCGCGATCCAGCTCAGCGTGAGCGCGTACAGGCGCTGGTGCCGTCCATGCCCTGGATGAGCCAAGCGCCTGGGTTGCTCGTGTTTTGCGGTAACGGTCGGCGGTTCCGACGACTCTTTGAGCGCGCCGGTCAGCCCTTCACCAACGAGCACCTCGATGGGCTGTTCAATCCGGCTATCGATGGCGCGCTGGTGATGATGAACTTCATGCGTGCGGCGGCGGCGGTCGGCATGGTGTGCTGCCCGATCAGCGTGCTGCGTGATCAAGCGCAGGCGCTTGCTGACATTCTCCAGATGCCCTCGCAGGTCTTTCCGATCGCCGGGCTGTGTGTCGGTTTTCCTGCGCAAGCGCAATCGGTCAATCCCAGGCTCGGTCTGCAGGCGAGCTTTCATACCGATCGATACGAGAGTGACGCTCAAGGGTCCGCGACAGCGGTTGGGTATCACGCAGTAGATGCCGCGATCGATGCAGCGGTGGACGCCTACGATCAACGCTACGTGTCGGTGCGTGCGTCCCGCCTGCCGCCTGAAGTGGCTGCGGCCAAACCGCCCATGAGTTGGTCGCAGGAAAAGCTCAGGCAGTACGCCCAGGCGCAGCGCGACGACTGGGGCGACTTCCTGCGGGCACAGGGCTTTGACACCCGCTGAGTCCTAAGTCGCCTGCCGTGCCACGCCTTCGGCAAGCAGCTCATCGATTTCAGCGCCTTCGAGCCCGGCTTCTTTCAACACTTCGCGTGTGTGTTCGCCCAGACGCGGAGGCAAGCGTCGCACGGGCAGCATCTCGCCTTCGAAGCGCACGCCGTTGCCTGTCAGGCGCATGGTCGAATGGCCATCGCCTGCGGGCACGCTGCGAAAGAAACCCACCGCATCCAGGTGTGGGTCGGTGAAGAGGTCGTCCAGCGTGTTGACCGGACCGTGCGGCACATCATGTTCTGTGCAAAAGGCCATCCACTCCTTGGTGGTGCGCCCCACCAGAATGCCGGCCAGATGTCCGTAGAGCACTTCCACGTTGCGCGTGCGTTCGGCGTGGTTGGCAAAGCGCGGGTCTGAAGCCAGTTCGGGGTGGCCTGCAGCGGTAAAGAAACGCATCCAGTGCGCCGTGCTGTGCGGCATGAGGCACAAGTAGCCGTCGCGCGTACGAAAGGGTTTGCGCTGCGGGGAGAGCACGCGCGCATAGCCAGTGGGGCCTGTGCCGGGTACGAAGGTCTGTCCGCCCATGTGTTCGATGAAGGCAAAGCCTGCCATGGTCTCGAACATCGAAATCTCAACGCTGGTGCCTTGCCCCGTACGCTCGCGGCCCATGAGCGCAGCCAGGATCGCGTGCACCGCCACGTTCGCACAGGTTTTGTCGGCTGCAATGGTGGGCAGGAAACCAGGCTGGCCTGATGCGCGCTGCATCAGATCAGCCAGCCCGCTCATGCCCTGCACGATGTCATCGTAGGCCGGGCGCCCGGCATAGGGGCCGGCTTCGGAAAAGCCGTTGAGGCTGGCATAGATCACGCGTGGATTGCGAGCGCGCACAGTGGCCGGATCCAGGCCAATCGCCGCCAATTTTTGGGGGCGAATGTTGTGCATCACCACGTCTGCGCCATCCACAATGCGCAGCAACGCAGCCCGCCCTTTGGCCTGCTTGAGGTTGATTACCACGCTGCGCTTGTTGCGGTTGGTGCTGATGAAGCCGCTGGCTACTCCGGGCACCACGGCCTCGGCACCTGCACGCGTGGTGTCGCCGGTTTCGGTTTCGATCTTGATGATGTCAGCGCCGTAGTCGCCCAGGTATTGACTGGCGTACGGCCCGAAAATCACGGTCGTGAGATCCACTACGCGGATGCCTCGCAAAGGTTGGTCCGCTGTGGGTGGCGTCGCCTGGGTGGGCCCGCCTGCTGCGGTCTGGCTCATGGCTGTCTCCTTGTCCGGTGGTCCGGCTCTGGTCTGGGCGGTATTGCAGGGTGCTACGTCGTGTGACGACATGGGCCTGTGCCCGATTGCCGCTGCCTCGAGCCTGCGGGTTGATCGATTCCGATCGCGTCAGCCGATGCGCGCGGTCCCTGAGGTGATCAGTGCTTCAATCTCAGTGGCGGTCAGTCCGGCCTGTGCCAGCACTTCGCGCGTATGTTCGCCCAGGCGAGGCGGTGTGCGGACGGTTGCGGTCTCGCCATTGAGGCGCACGCCGTTGGCGGCGATGCGCACTGTCGAGCCCTCCTGGCCTGCGGGCAAATTTCGAAAGAAGCCGACGGCCTGCAGGTGTGGGTCGGTCAGAAGTTCATCGAGCGTATTGACGCGCCCATGCGGGATATCGACCTGCTGCAGGAAGGCAAGCCAGTGCGCCGTGGTGTGCTCGGCCATCAGCCCGCCCGTGAGCGCATACAGCACCTCGATGTTGCGGGTGCGCGATGGCATGTCCGCAAAGCGTGCATCGGCTGCCAGGTCCGATCGACCCACGCCTTCAAAGAAGCGGCGCCAGTGGTCATCGGTATAAGGCATCACGCACAGGTAGCCGTCCTGTGTGCGGTACGGGCGCCGAGAGGGCGCAAGCGCCCTTGAATAGCCAGTGGTGCCGGTGGGCGGATTGAAGGTTTGGCCCGACAGATGTTCGATCATGGTGAAGCCCACCATCGATTCGAACATGGAGACCTCCACATCCGAGCCTTCGCCCGAGCGGGCACGCTCCATGAGGGCTGCGAGGATGGCGTGTGTGGCAATCATGGCGCACACCTTGTCGGCAGCCACCGTGGGCAGAAAGCGGGGCTCGCCCAACTGGCGCTGCATCAGATCAGCCAGTCCGCACAGGCCTTGAATGATGTCGTCGTACGCCGGGCGTCCGGCATAAGGGCCGGATTCCGAGAAGCCGATCAGGCTCGCAAAGATGAGTCGTGGGTTGCGAGCGCGCAGCGCGGCCGGATCCAGCCCGATGCCTGCCAGTTTTTGCGGCCGGATGTTGTGCATCACCACATCGGCGCCGTCGATGATCCGCTGCAGGGCGGCGCGCCCGTCTGCGCGTTTGAGGTCGAGTGCGATGCTGCGCTTGTTTCGGTTGACCGACATGAACTGCACGGCCAGACCGGGTTGCAGGGCCTCGCCTGTTCGGCGGGTCGAGTCGCCGATCAGCGTTTCTACCTTGATGACGTCAGCGCCGTAGTCGCCCAGAAACTGGCTGGCATAGGGACCGAACAGGACGGACGTGAGATCGACGATGCGGATGCCTTGCAGCGGCCGCAGCGCCTGCTGCGATGCGCTGGAGGTGACAGACGAAACGGACATGGGAGCGAGGGCGGCGGGCAGGCAGCGCAGGACGGTTGAGTGAATCGACCCATTGTGCCATCCCGATGCTGGCTGGGCTGGCCCGAGATGCAGGCAATGAAAGACCGCCTCGGGGCGGCGCCACGAGGTCAAACGCGCCTGCCGAAAAGCGTTGCAGACCTCCTGGCAAGTCGCTACCTTGCCAGGCTCATCTCAAACAACCCACAGGAGACCATGTTGAGCCAGGATCCCATTCATGTTGAGCGCCGCCGCCTGCTGCAGTCGGCTCTGGCGTCTATGGCGTTGGCCGCATCAGGGCGCGCGGCCTGGGCTCAGACGCAGGTCGACACGCTGAAGATCATCACCGGATTTCCGCCGGGCGGCACCTCGGATACGCTGTGCCGTCGCGTCGCGGAGCGCATGGTGCCCACCGGGTATGCGCGCGCAGCGGTGGTGGAAAACCGCACCGGCGCAGGTGGCCAGATTGCGATCCAGGCTGTGCGCAGCGCGCCCGCCGATGGCAGCACGCTGCTGCAAACGCCGATGTCGATGCTGGGCATCTACCCGCACATCTATCGCAAGCTGCCTTACGACCCAATCGCCGATCTCGCACCGGTCTCGTTAGGTTGCACGTTCGACTTCGGGTTGGCCGTGGGGCCGATGGTGCCGGCCTCTGTGCGCACGGTTTCCGAGTTCCTGGCCTGGTGTCGTCAAAACCCGACGCAGGCCAATTTCGGCTCGCCCGCTGCCGGATCCATGCCGCATTTCATTGGCGCGCTGCTGGGCCATGCGAGTGGTGTGCCACTCAATCATGTCGCCTTCCGCGGCACGCAGCCTGCCATCCTCGACATGATTGGCGGGCAGATCGCTGCGGTCTCCGGGCCAATCGGTGAATTTACCCAACACGTGGCGGCAGGTAAATGCCGACTGCTCGGTGCGTCGGGCGACAAGCGCAGCCCCTTTGCCCCGAACACGCCGACCTTGGTCGAGCAGGGCTTCAAGGACATGAGTTTCAGCGAGTGGTTCGGGTTTTTTGTCCCGGCCAAGACACCCAGTGATCTGGTTGCTCGACTCAATACTGCCTTGCGCAGCGCACTGACTGCGCCTGAAACAGTCAACGGATTGGCCACCATGGGCCTGGAGGCGCGCGCATCATCCCCTGCAGAACTGGCAGCACTCCTGAAGGCCGATACAGAGCGCTGGGGGCCTCTGGTCAAGACCATCGGGTTTACGGCGGACTGATCGCGCCTGAGTGGTAAGTGATGCTCGAAGTACGGCTGCCGCGATCAACTCGCGGCAGTCCGGTCGTGCCACCCCTCACGCAGTCATGCGGTGTGGTCAGTGCTGGGCCCGAGCGCGTTGATGCAGCGCCGCGGGCCATCCAACCCGGCTACTGCTCGTACTTGATGCCGAAATCGTCCGAGCGCTTGCGCCACCGGTTGAAGTCGGCGCGCACGAAATCTCGGAATTGATCAGGCGTGGGCGTGACCACTTCGCTGCCGGTCTCGGCCAGCCAGTTGGCGTACTCGGGTTCGCGCACGACCTTCGTGATCTCTGCATTCAGTCGGTCCACTACCGCGCGCGGCGTGCCGCCAGGTACAAACAATCCGGTCCACGAGAGCATCTCGAAGTCGGCATGACCCTGCTCTGCCATGGTGGGCAGGTCGGGGAAGCGGGCGATGCGTTTGGGGGCCAGCACACCCAGCGGAATCACTCTACCGGTCTGGATGTATTGCTTATCGACTTCGGCCAGGAAGCCGATGGCGATATGCACCTGCCCGGCGGCGGTATCGAGCAGCATGGGGCCCGTCCCCTTGTAAGGCACCACGCTCAATTGCAGCCCGGCGCTGCGTGCCAGCAGCTCACACACGAAGTGCTGGCCGCTGCCATGACCTGAGCTGCCGCACAGCAGCTTGCCGGGGCGCGCCTTCGCCCATTCGATCAGCTGCGGCAAGGTCTTTGGGCCGAGCGTACTGTTGACCACCAGCACCGGATAGCCCAGGGTGAATTGCGCCACCGGGATGAAGTCCTTGTCCTGGTCGTAGCGGATGGGCGTGCGCAGAGCCGGGGCCACCACCACCTCAGTGTTGCCACCGAAGAGCGCGGTGTATCCGTCGGGCGCAGACTTGGCGACAAATTCGGCGCCGATGGTTGTCGAGGCCCCAGGCTTGTTTTCCACGATGATGGGTTGCTTGAGCAGTTCGCCCAGGCGCACGCCAAAGCGTCGTGCACGAATGTCTACCACGCCGCCAGGCGCTGAGCTGACAATAAAGCGCAGCGGCTTATTGGGGTACTCCTGCGCATGCGCAGCAGGCATCGAGGCAGCCCCGAAAGCTGCAACAAACAGTGCGACCATCCAGGCACGCGCGTGTCTCGACCTAGGGGCAATCAGGCCCATGTCCATGTCGTCTCCTCAGTGGCCTTGAATGGCCAGAATTTTTTTGGGGGTTCGGGACGGCCTGCAGCCTCGAGTGCCGGGCACATCCTCTGAGGGGACTGTCGATCAGGCGCGCAGCGCTGTCAACCTATTCCTTGATTCTGTCGGCCCATGCGACCAGCCAGGCCAGCCGTCTCGGTGCTCGGCGCTGGGTCAGGCTACAGCCGCCGGCAGCACGCGCACGCGGATCACATGCGGCACGGCGCGAATGGCCGCAATCACAGCATCACCGATGACCGTTTCGGCATCGATGATGTTGATGCCCAGATCACCCCGGCTCTTGTTCACCATATCAATGACATTGACCTGATTCTCGGCCAGGACCGAGAGCACATGTCCGAGGACGCCGGATACGTTGTCGTTGAGCACCGTGATGCGCGTGGCGCCAGGCGTACGGTTCAGGCTCACCGAAGGGAAGTTCACCGAGTTGGTGACATTGCCGTTCTCAAGGTATTCGACCAGTTGGTTGGCCGCCATGACGGCGCAGTTTTCCTCGGATTCCTCGGTGCTGGCGCCAATGTGCGGCATGGCAATCACCTTGGGGTGATTGAGCAGCATTGGCTCCGGGAAGTCGCACACATAATGGCCGAGCTTGCCGGCGTCCAGACTGCGCTTGATTGCCGCCGGATCAACGATCGATTCGCGCGCGAAGTTCAGGATCACCGTAGTGGGTTTCACCAGGCGCAGGGCTTCATCGTTGATGAGGTGATGCGTGGCGTCGATCGCGGGCACATGCAGCGAAATGAAGTCCGAGCGCGCCAGAAGAGATTGCAGATTCTCCATGCGTGTCACGGCATTGGACAGTCGCCAGGCTGCATCCACGGAGAGGGCCGGATCGAAACCCACCACCTTCATGTCGAGCGCAAGCGCCATGTCGGCCACCATGGAGCCGATCGCACCCAGCCCGACAATGCCCAGCGTCTTGCCCTTGACCTCAATGCCTGCAAACCGTGCTTTCTCTTTTTCGAGCAGGGCCGACATCTCGCCGGAGTCAGTGATGGGGGTCAGGGTGTTCACATAGGTGATGCCCGGCAGGATGCCCCGCGTGGACATCAGCATGCCCGCAATCACCAGCTCCTTGACCGCATTGGCGTTGGCGCCCGGCGTGTTGAACACCACAATGCCGCGCGCGCTGCAGTCAGTGACCGGCACGTTGTTCACGCCCGCACCGGCGCGCGCAATGGCCAGCAAGGTGTCCGGCATGACCACGTCATGCAATTTCTGGCTGCGAATCAGGAAGGCTTCGGGGTGGCCAATATCACTGCCCACCTCGTAGTGCTGACGGTCGAAGCAGTTCAGACCTTTGACGGCGATCTTGTTGTAGGTGCGGACTTTGTACATGGCGGATTCCGAGGCTGACTCAGGCAGCCGCTTTGGTCTGCACCTGCTGATAGGCCCAGGTCAGCCAGGGCATGAGGGCTTGCAAGTCGGCGGTTTGAACGGTGGCACCGCACCAGATACGCAGGCCCGCAGGTGCGTCCTTGTAGGAACCGATGTCGAAGGCCACGCCTTCTGTCTCGAGCAGCTTGACCATCGCCTTGACCTGATCTTCCGGCAGCTTCACGCTTAGGCACACACTGGTGTTGGAGCGCGTGGCCGGATCTTTGGCCAGAAAGGAGATCCAGTCGTTGGCGGCGACAAAATCGGCGATGACCTTCAAATTGGCTTCGCTGCGGGCAATAGTGCCCGAGACGCCGCCCAGGCTGTCGACCCATTGCAGGGCGTCCAGGTAATCGGCTACGCACAGCATGGAGGGCGTATTGATGGTCTCGCCCTTGAACAGCCCCTCGTTGATCTTGCCGCCAGACTTCATCCGAAAGACCTTGGGCATGGGCCAGGGCGGGTTGTAGCTTTCCAGTCTGGCCGCCGCGCGTGGGCTGAGGATGAGCATGCCGTGGGCGCCTTCGCCACCCAGCACTTTCTGCCAGGAGTAGGTGACCACGTCGAGCTTGTCCCAGGGCATGTCCATGGCGAAGACCGCCGAGGTGGCATCGCACAGTGTCAGCCCGGCCCTGTCATTGGGAATCCAGTTGCCGTCGGGAACCTTGACGCCCGAAGTGGTGCCGTTCCACACGAAGACCACATCGTTGTTGAAATTGACTGTCGACAGATCGGGCAGATCGCCGTAGTCGGCCTGGATCACGTTCACATCGGGGAGTTTGAGCTGCTTGACGATGTCGGTGACCCAGCCGGCACTGAACGATTCCCACTCGAGCACGTCAACGCCGCGCGGGCCCAGCAGCGACCACATCGCCATCTCGATGGCCCCTGTGTCGGAGCCTGGCACGACGGCCACCCGATAGCCCTCGGGCAAGCCGAGCAGACGCGCGGTATCGGTGCAGGCCAGCCCTAGGGCTTTTTTGCCCAGTGCTGAACGATGTGAGCGGCCCAGCGTGTTCAGCTGCAGTGCGCTGACGTCATAACCGGGGCGCTTGGCGCAGGGACCGGAAGAAAAATTGGCAATGGCGGGCTTGACCGTGGGACGCATCGGTATCTCGTCTGAGCAGAGTGAATGGAGTCGCAAGAGGTGCGAGAGGGCCAATTCTATCTGTCCTCGCTATCCGTCCTCGCTTTTCCTCGTCGCGCCAGGGCGCGGTGTCTTGAGGCCAGGACTCGAGGAGACGACGCAGGAGACGACATGATGAGCGCCGCCCTGCGGGAGGTGCCTACAGGGTGCCTACAGGAAGACGACCTGGCAGCGCACAAAAGAAAAAGCCCACCGAAGTGATGGGCTTTGTCCTTGATTCGATTGGTAGGCCGTGCGGGATTCGAACCTGCGACCAACGGATTAAAAGTCCGCTGCTCTACCAGCTGAGCTAACGACCCGAAGCCCTCTAGTATAGGTTTTGGGGGCGTGTCGGTCAAACCATCTGTTCGACCCGCCACATCTGATAGCGCAAGCCTGCGACGGCGCCTGCAATGAGTGCCGCCAATGTGATGAACGAACCGATGGCCAGCGTCGACATCCCGCTGATCCCCTGGCCGATCGTGCAGCCCAGCGCGGTCACGCCGCCCACGCCCATCAGCGCTGCGCCCACCAGATGATTGGCGGTATCTTCTGCACCGCGAAAACCTTCCCATCGGAAACGCTTCGTGGCGAGCGCATAGAGTGCCGATCCGGCAGCCATGCCCAGGACAGAAGCAATACCCAGCGTGAGCGTTTTGCTCTGATCGCTCCAGAGCATGGCGAGTTCGATCGTATAGGCCACAGGCGCCACGAAACTCAGCGACTCGGGCCTCCCGCTCTGTGAGCCCAGGAAACTTTCTTCGAGCGTGCGGGGGTCTTCCTGTACGTAGCCAACATGCCCGCTCAGGGCCCATACGGCGGTGACACCCAGGCCTACCGCGACCGCACCCAGCAGTGGTGGTGCTGCGCGCATGGATGATGAGGCAAGGCTGATCACGAGCAGGGCCAGGCCGGCCAACCCACCCAGCCACGCACGCAAGGCAGGTACTGCAGCGGCATCGCTGCCAGCGATGAGTCTGGGCAGGTCTTGCCCGACGCCCAGATCAAGGGCCATGCGATCCAATGTGGCCACGCGCCAGACGCCAAACACGCCTCGCATGGTCATGTAGGCGAAGAGCCCCATGACGATGAACACCACCAGCGACTTCAGGTTGCCTGCACCCAACCGCAGCAGCGTCTTGGTGCCGCAGCCAGACGCCAGCACCATGCCAAAGCCGAACATCAGACCGCCTGCCAGATGGGACAGCCAGAGCAGTCGCGGCGATGCATACAGCGAGCGACCGGTATCGATCAGCCCAGTGGCGGCTAATGCCTGAGTGCCCAGGATTGCCACGCCGATGGCACAGAGCCACATGCGCATGCGGGTCCAATCGCCCAGATTGACGACGTCCGACACGGCGCCCATGGTGCAGAAATCGGTGCGGCTCATGACCGCGCCCAGGACCGCGCTGATCAGAAAGACCGAGCCGATGATGATATGGGTCAGTTGAACAACTTCTGGTGGCGTCATGGGCGTCAGGCCTGTTGGTCCATCAGGCGCGTCAGACCTGCGCTGTGGGAACAGCAGCGAGCTGACACGGCCAGGCCGCTTCAGCGTTTGGTGGGAGGTTTGACGGCGGGTGCCGCAGGCGCTGTTGGGGCCGTTGGCGGGCTCGGCTGCGTGGCCGCGGGGGGCGGGGCTGAGGGCTGTGCGGGCGGTGGTGTCGGTGTCGGTGCGGCAGTGGTGTTCAGGGCGGCCAGTCGCTCGCGCGCGCTGGCTGCGGCCGGGCTGTCCGGGTACTGCTGATTCAGTGTGCGGTAGGTGTCGGCTGCCGCCTTGCGATCACCGAGATCCGCCTGGCACGTCCCGATGATCAACAATGCCTCTGGCACGCGCGCATGCTCAGGATACTTCTGGACATAGCCTTGCAGCGTGGTCAGCGCACCTCGGTTGTCCTTTTGCGCGTATTGACTGCTGCCCAGCCAATACGCGGTGAGCGCGCCATACGGGCTTTGCGGATACGCTCCCTGGAATTGCTGAAACGCGGTTTGCGCCGCACGGAAATCACCGGAGCGAAAGACGCCCAGTGCAGCGTCGTAGGCGCGTCGCTCGGCAATGTCCACGTTCACTTGGCGCCCGTCGATGGTGACCGGGACCGGCTCAAAACGCTTGATGCGGGTGTCCAGCTCGGTGGCCAGTTCGCGCTGCCGGCGCTGGGTCTGCGCGATATCGTTGGTTTGTACTTCGAGGGTGCCGCGCAACGTGGCCAGGTCCTGGCGGGTTGCGTCGATCTGATTTTGCAGCTCGAGCTGGCCTCTGGCCGCCTGCTCGAGCCGGTCGAGGCGCAACTGCATCTCGTCCAGGCGTTGCGTGACCGCTTTTTGCCATGCCTCGGACTGCGTGCGCAAATCAAACAGCGCGCGCCGTGCTTCGGTGTCGGAAAAGATCTGCCCCTGAGCCGAGATCGGCGCGAGGACTGCCATCAGGAGCAGAAGCGGCGCACCGAGCGTGCGTGCCCAACGCGGCTGCGCCATGCGGAAGGCTGTGTTCAACGACATGAGGGTGCCTTACTGGTACACGATGTCAGCGCGGCGGTTTTCCGCCAGCGAGGTGTCGTCAGCGCCGGTCGCTTTGGGCTTTTCTTCACCCAGGCTCACCGCTTCGAGTTGTGCCTCGCCCACGCCCAGCGAGGTCAATGCGCGGCGAACGGCTTCGGCGCGCTTTTGACCCAGTGCAATGTTGTATTCACGACTGCCCCGCTCATCGGTATTGCCTTGAATGATGACCTTGCGCGACTTGTTGGCCAGCAAGTACCGCGAATGGGTCTCGATGACTGAGCGGTACTCATCGCGGATGGTGAAGCTGTCGAAGTCGAAGTAGACGCTGCGCTTGGACAGTGGATTCTTGGGGTCGTTCCAGGGTTCTTTACTCGCCGGATCGAGTGTGACCTGAGCAATCGGACGCTCACTGCCGAGCCCCGCGCCACTGGCGCCAGGGGTCTGGCCGCTGCGTGCGCTGATCTCGGTGCCGGCGCCTTCGGCAGGCGGGTCTTCCAGTTTGATGGAGGAACTGCACGCCGCCATCCCGATACACAGGGCAAGCGCTGCAGTGCGGGTACCCCACCGCGCAAGTGCGCGCGGGCTGGCGTACAGAGAGGTCAGTGAGGTGACGCGAGTGGCTCGGATCAGTTTCATGTGCGGCTCCATGGGGTGCCAGTACAAGGACAAGGTGAACTCAGAGCGTTCATCGGGATGCACGGCCGCAGGATGCACGGCCGTTGGCGGTGTGGGGCCTCGGGCAACTGCATCACTTGCCGAAGGGGCCCCACGCAGGCTCGCGAATATCGCCGAGCGATGAGGTCAGGCGCTGGCGTATACGGCCATCGATGGATGCAGCCATGAGGGTTTCGCGCCCACGCGAACGCGTGGAGTACATGACCCACTGGCCATTGGGCGAAAAGCTGGGGGCTTCTTCCTGTCCACCATCGGTGAGGATGGTTTCAGCACCGCCCGCCAGATCCTTGATCGCAACGAAATAGCGCCCATCACGGCGCGTGAGAAATGCAAGCAGCCGCCCATCGGGGCTGATGCGGGGGCTGGTGTTGTAGCCCGATCCAAAGGTGACGCGCGATGCATCGCCTCCTGCAGCAGGCATGCGATAGATCTGCGGTGAGCCCCCGCGGTCTGATGTGAAGAACAGCAGGCGACCGTCGGGAGAGAACACCGGTTCGGTGTCGATCGCGTTTGAGCGCGTCAAGCGACGGGGTTGACCGGATCCGCTGGCATCGACCTGATAGATCTGCGACACGCCATCCACGGTGAGCGCCACGGCGAGGGAGCGGCCATCGGGGGACCAGGCCGGTGCGCTGTTGCTGCCCTTGAAGTTGGCGACCGCCTGGCGTTGCCCGGTGGCCAGCGTATGCACGTACACCACCGGTTTTTGTGCTTCAAAGGAGACGTAAGCCACCCGAGCGCCATCAGGCGACCAACTGGGCGAAATGATCGGCTCAGGCGAGACCAGGGGCGACTGCGCATTTTCGCCGTCCCAATCGGAAATATTCAGGCGATAGCGGGTGCCTTGTTTGGTGACATAGGCGATGCGGGTTGCGAAGATTCCGCGCTCACCGGTCAGCTTGAAGTAAATGGCGTCTGCGATGCGGTGGGCCGCCAGCCGCAAATCGGGTTCGGTGGCCAGCACCGATTCGCCCATGACCTCAGACCCTTTGACCACGTCGTGCAGTCGGTAGCGGATCTCGTAGCGACCGTCTGACTGGCGTGCAATGGAGCCCGCCACAAACGCATCAGCCCCTCGGTTGCGAAGCCCCGGATAGTCGGCCGGGGCAGAGTCGGATGATGTCTGGGAAAAATCGACCATGCGAAATGCGCCGATTCGAGACAAGTCACTGCGGATGATGGCCGCGATATCGGTTGCCGACCGATCGGTGCCTGCGAAACTGGCGACGGCGATCGGTAACTGCGTGGCGCCGACCCCGGAGACATCGATGCGCAGTTGCGCCTGTGCGCCAGGCAGCCAGAGCGCAAACCAGGCGAGCAGCATGATCCAGGTGGTCAACCGCCTGCTGACCTGCCCGCACAGACTGGCTGGCAGGGCCGTGGCATGGATCCAGAAGGAGGGGGATGACCGTTTCATGATCGGCGGATTATATCGGCAGGGCCAGCGGCGACTTCAGGGACTGGGGCCTTGCCGCAGCAGTGGGACAGTATTCAGCGTGCATCGCGTGGAACCAGCGACACTTCGAGCTCAGACTTGCAAGTGCCATCGGCTGGGCGAGGGAAGGGGTCGGTGCGTTGGATGCCTCGCTCGGCCGCCTGATCCCAGGCCGGCACGCCGCTTGATCGGCGTAAGCGCACGCCTGCCAGGCTGCAGTCAGGCCGCAATTGCACCTGGAACACGGCGCGAGGGTTGCCTTCCAGATCGGCAGGCGTCTGAAATACGATGTTTCGGCGAATGGCCGCTGCTGCGCGTGCGCCATAGCCCGGATCGGCCGGCCCGCCTGTCGGGCCGCTGCGTGCCGGCGCCTCAGTGCTTGAGCTGGCAGCCCCGGCCTGTTGCTGCATGCGCCGAATGTCCTCGGCACGACGGGTCTCGGCGGCCTGCGCTTCCCTGCGATCGGCTTCCTCGCGTCGCTCGCGCTCCTCGGACGCTTTGCGCTCTGCAGCCTTGCGTTCGGCCTCCTTGCGCTCGCTGTCTTTGCGTTCCGCGGCTTTCTGATCGGCTTCCTTGCGTTCAGCCTCGCGCTTGAGCTGTTCGTCCTTGCGGCGCTTGTCTTCGGCCTGCTTGCGTTCAGCGTCTTTGCGTGCCCGCTCGGCCTTGATGTCGGGCGATTCCGCAGGTGCAGACTTCGGTTCCGGTTTAGCTTGCGGTCTGGGTTCAGGTTTAGGCTTAGGCTCGGGCCTGGGTTCGGACTTAGGTTCGGACTTAGTTTCGGACTTAGGGACAGGCTTCGGGAGAGGCCGGGGCTCAGGCGTTGCCTGCACGGGAGCGTCTGGTGGCGGGGCGGGGTTGGGTTCAGGCGTGGGCTGCGCTTGCGCCTTGGGCGCGGCGACCGGCGCCGGCACCCATAATTCAGCCTGCACCGGCTCTTCTCGCTTGGTCTGCCAGTTCAGCCCGACAAACAGCAGCCCCAGCAGCAGGCCATGGACCAGCAGGGCGAGCAGGATGGCGCGGCGACGCCCGTGACCTGTTCGCACCGGCAGGCGCCGATGCGGGTGGTCATCGTGAAGCGGTGCGGGCGGCGCAGACCGATTCAACTGCCTGCGCCCTTGACCATCAGTCCGACGCGGCCCGCGCCGGCTGCACGCGCCGCGCTCATGATCTCGACCACTTCACCGTAGGGAATCTTGTTGTCGGCGGCAATCAGCACCGACAGGCTGGACGGATCG
>JBIKKG010000149.1:0-8034 GCA_044360485.1 Burkholderiaceae bacterium
TGGGCACGAGAAACATCGATAAGCCCCGATAGCCAGGCGCCTCTTTCTCACTGCGTGCCAGCAGTGTCATGAGGTCGCTGCGGGCTCCGTGGGTCGTCCAGGTCTTGTTGCCATGGATGTGCCAGACGGGTTCGCCAGATGCGCCGGCGGCGCGTTCCGCACGGGTTCGCAACGAAGCCAGATCGGAGCCGGTGTCGGGCTCAGTGAAGGACGCGGTGGGAATGATGGCACCCGAGATGATGCCGGGCAGCAGGCGATGCTTCTGCTCCTCGGTGCCATTGAGCAGAATCAGTTCGCAGGCGATTTCGGTGCGGGTGCCCAGCGATCCGAGCCCGATCCAGCCGCGCGACAACTCTTCGGTCACGACGCACATGGCGGTCTTGCTGAGCCCGGAGCCGCCCCAGGACTCGGGCACGGTCAGCCCGAAAACGCCCAGTTCACCCAGCTCGGTAATGATCTCGTCCGGGATGAGCGCGTTGCGCAAGTGCCATTGATGCGCAGCCTGTGCATGATCATCCGACCAGCGACCGAATTGACTGCGGATTTCAACGAGCGCCGGATCCTCAAAGCCCGGATCACCGAACGCCCGGGTGCCACGACCCGCCGCGATGAGCTCAGCGAGGCGTGCGCGCACGGGCGGCGCAAAGCCCTGCGTTCGCAGGCGATGGACCGCCATGTCGCCGTTGAAGGCAGCCAGGGCTGCTGTGCTGCCCTCAAGCGTCTCAGGGCGAAAGATTTCCCCCTGGCTCATCGGCAATCCGCCTGACAGCTGCGCGAGGTATTCGCCAAAAGCCGATTGCAGGATCAGCGTTTCAAGTTCGCCCAGCTGATCGATGGCATGCAGTCTGCGTGACCACTCCAGCATTTCGCGCAGCGAACGCACGTAGGTGGCGGCCCAGGCGAACCCATGGGCGCGGGCTTGTTCGCGATTCAGCCCGTCGCCGCTTGGGTCCTGGGCAACCTGGGCACGCAGGGCGGTGCGCAGGGCATCGAGCAGATGCTCGGCTGCCGCAAGCGATTGCGCGCAAGAGGCGTCCAGATCATTCAGCGCCAGCGGCGACAGGGTAGCGGGGCGAACGGGCAGGGATTCAGGTTTGTTCATGGTCAGGGGCGTGAAGGTTGACCGCCCACGACCTGCGCCGCTTGCAGGCGTGCGGTCTGGGTGGCATCAAGTCCGAGGACATCGGACAGCACTTCGGCGGTCTGGGCGCCGATCAGCGAGGCGGGTTGTGGGGGCAGGCGCGTGGATTCACTGAATCCGATGGGTGAGCCTGTAGTGAGGAAGCGGCCGTAGCCGGGGTGCTCGATGCGTTGAAACATCGGGTTGGCTTCCGAGACCCGCGGGTCTTCGGCAAGCATCTGCTCAAAGCTGCGGTAGGGCCCCCAAAGCAGTGATTTGTCGGTCAAGGCAGCGGCCACCTCGGCCAGCGTACGCGACGCAAACCAGGGCCGAAAGACCGCCGAGATGAATTCGCGGGCTTTCCAACGGTGCTCTTCGGTATCCAGCCGATAGCCCAGCAGCTCAGCTGCCTTGGAGAGCCCCGCCTCCAGACCGACTGCACGCACCAGCGCTTTCCACTGACGCTCGCTGATGGCCACGACCATCACATGCCGCCCGTCGCTGGTGGCGAAGGCATCGCCGTAGGCGCCGTAGAGAAAGTTGCCGTCGGCGACGCGGCGGCTCGCATTGACTTCGACATCGGCCACATACCCGAGGGTGGCTGCCGTTGAGAACGCCACGTCCGCCAGGGTCAGATGCACCAGTTGGCCTTGACCTGTGAGGCGTCGGTGGCGTTCGGCAGCGAGGATGGCCGTGGCCAGGGTCATGCCGGCCAGCATGTCCCACGCCGGCAGGGTGTGGTTGGTGGGGCGGGCGCCGTCACCTGTGATGAGCGGAAAGCCAGCGGCGCAATTGACGGTGTAATCGACCGCATTGGCGCCATCGGGCGAGCCGCTCAGCTGCACCATGATCAGGTCTGGCCGCAACGCGCGCAGGGCCTCGTAGCCCAAGTCACCGTCAACCCCGAGATTGGTCAGAAAAATGCCGGCTGACTCACCGGGCGCAGTGATCAGCGACTGCATCAGCTGCTTGCCCTGCGGATGGCGCGGATCAATCTCGACCGAGCGCTTGCCATGATTGAGGGACGCCCAGTACAGGCTGAGCCCTGCATCGTTGAGGGGCAGTCGCTTGGCGTCGATGTTGCCGCCGGGTGGGTCGATGCGGATGACATCTGCGCCCAGCTGCGAGAGCGCCAGGCCACACGAGGGGGCTGCGACAAACGCAGAGAACTCGACGATGCGCAGCCCTTTTAGTGGCGGTGCCCCGGCGCTTGTCTCTTGCGTATCAGATGGAGGAATGAGCGTCATGGTCAGAAGAGCTGGTAGGCCAGCGATACGAATCCGGTGACGGTGGTGCGGTCGCGCACGATCGGCGAATCGGCTGCATCACCCAACAGATGAGCGAACCCGATACCGCCGATGGCGAACCAACGTCCTGCGAAGAAATGGTTGACGCTGACACCTGCATGCAGGCTGCGAAAGCCGGCACCCGGGGAATACACCGGATAGCCCGAGGCCAACGACTGACCGGCGTCGACGCCGAACCAGGTTTGCTGAGATTTGGCGTTGCCTGCAGTGCCGAACCCGAACACGCTGGCTCGGGTGGTGGGCGCGAGCATCATGTCGTAACGGGCGCCGGCATCGAATTCACCGCCTCGTCCGCCTGCCCGGATGTTCGCACCGATCACCCAGTTGGGGCTCAGTCGCTGAGTCGCGTAGGCGCTGGCCTCGACTCCCCAGCCCAGATCGCCCATCCCGCGCAGCGCTGCGGAATCCCCTTCTTGGCGCGGCAGTTGCGGGATCAGGCGTACGCCGACCTGCGTGACCCGCGAATTGATGAAGGAATACCCAATGCCGCTGCCGCTGCTGGCGAAAAATCCGTTCACATGCGCGTAGTCAATCAGCGGCAGCAGCATGATGCTGCGGTCCGATGAGCCGTGGTAGGCCGGCCGGAACAAGGCCGACCCCCCTACCAGCAGCCGGCTCTCGCCGGGACCGACCGGTGGCAGGCTGACAATGCCCTGATACTGAGCGGCAGCTGGCAGGGCGGCGCACAAGGCGCCGGCCGCAACCGCATGGACGGTGAGGCGTTGCAGTGGGTGCATCAGGATTCCTGAAAAGAGAAGGGGTCGCGCGGGACATCGCGCACATCAGTCGGCAATTCCATCACAAAGCGGGCCTCGGTGTTGCCGTAGCATCGCAAAGGGCCCCAGTACTCGGGGCTCGTCCAATTCCGGAAACATTCGCTCGTGACTGATCCTGAACGCTTTGCCTTGTTCGCCGAAACGCGGGAGCGGATCGGGCTGGCGTTCGTGCGTGAACTCACCGAAGCGATTATCGCGCTGGCCGATGCGATCGATCGGCCGACCGATCCCGATGCGGCCGACACGCTCGCATGCGATGGGTCCACCGCGGCTGCGATGCTGCGAGAGCAGGCGCCCACCCGTGCGCGGCGTGGTTTGAGCAGTCTCAACGACCTGACCTTCCGATTGCTGGAACTGAACCAGACCCAGACGCGCGCGGACGATTCATCGCTTCTCAGCCTGTTGCCGGGGCGCAGCATCGATCTGCAGATTCTTGCCGACGAGCTGGCCCACGCCATTCGCGACTTGCTGGGTCCGGCATATGCCGGCTGGCTGGGTCGCGTGGATGCACTGACGCGGGTCGCCGCCACCGAAACGCGCGCCCCGTTTGGTGCTGGCACGCTGGCGGCTGCGGCGATCGAAGGCCTCGATTCCTTGTGTTCGGATCGCGCGCTTCGGCCTGCCATGCGCATTGCCGTGCTCGAGCAACTCGCCCCGCGCCTGGCACGGGTGCTGCTCGATGCCGACCAGTGGCTCGCGATACGTCTCGGACAACCTGCGCCGTTGGCGTCACCGGTGCGGCCACCGATCGGGGCGGGTGGCGCATCGCGGGCGCCAAGTGGCGTGCATCAAACCGATGTGAGCCGCAACGAGTCGGTGTCAGAGGCGCCGCCACGGGGAGCCGAGTCCACGCCAATCGAGCCGCCGGCAGCACGCGCACTGGGCTTGACGGATTCTCTGGCGTATCACCTTGATCTCGCCGAGTCACTCGGATGGTCGCCCATGGCCTCGTCTGCGCCGCAGCCACCACCGCTTGTGCGTGCGTCCGTGCTGGCGCGATCCGACGAATTCGAGCAGGACGCCGTCAAATTTGCGCGCTCTCACCAAGTCGAACCTTTTGGTCGGCAAGCGCGTCAGCTCTTTTTTGCCCAGCCCAGACGACGCATGCTGCAGTTGGGCGCGTCGCCTGGCCAGGTGGCGGTGCTCGATCTGGTCGCAGGCCTGTTCGATTACGTTTGTGAGGATCGGAGGTTGCCTGCTGCAGCGCGCCCACTCATGTGGCGGTTGCAACAGCCGGTTGCGGCGCTGGCCACGCTCGACGTCGGTTTTCTGGGCGATGACGCGCGCTCTGTGCGCAAGATGGTGGAGTCGATCGCCGCTCTGGCGGTGGCGCACAGCGACGAGGTCGCCCGTCACGGCGAGGTATACCGGCGTCTGGAGACCAGCGTGCGGGCGATCGAAGTCATCGCCCATGCGCTGCAGACACGCTCGGCTGTGTTGGGTGAACGGATTCGACATGAGTACCGTCGCGCCGAGCAAGGGGTAGGGATGCTGGTGTCACGACTGGCGCGGGAGCGCGATCTCCTGGATGTGGCTCCAGACCGTCGCAATCGGCGCAATCTCTCGCGACGCCCGTCGCGCGAAACCGAACGTGCCGTGACGCACAAGCTCGAAACCATGCTGCGCGATCGCCTGGCGCGCTGCGATGTGCCTGAACCGGTGCAGGAATTTCTGCTGGCGGTGTGGTTGCGTCATTTGCGCACCTCGTTGCTGCGTGACGGTGAGGACAGCGCGTCGTTCAAGCTGGCGATGCAGGTCGTCGACGATTTGCTCTGGAGCCTGGACGCATCTGGCCCAGGATTGAGTCGCCGGCAGCTCGCGCAGCGCATCCCGCCGCTGATTCGCACGCTCACGCAAGGCGTCACGGCCATCGGCGCGAGGCAGGAGGAGTACCAGCCCTTTCTGGACGCACTCTTTCTGATGCACCTGCGCAAGATGCAGAAAATGCCGCGCGATGCCCAGCCGGATAACCAGCGGGCGGACGACCTGACCGCGCAGGTGCCGCCGGCTGAGAGCGTCTGGCCGACGACCCATGTGATGCCTGAGCCTTTTCAGGCGTTGGATGAGGCTGGGGCAGACGGCCTTGATCAGCCGGTCACGCACGCCAGGCCTGCAGGGTTGACCGAGCGCCGGTCGCAGGAGACTGCGCCACCGGCCACTGACGCAGGCGACGCCCCGGCGCAAACCGTGTTGGCCTCCGAAGCGTTCAACGCGTCCTCTGAAGGTGATGCGCGTCCTGCGGTGGTGCACGATGAACAGTTGTCGCGTGTGCTGGCGGCCATTGATTTGAACGATCTGCCACAGGCGCCGCGTCGGTTGGCCTTGCGTCCGGACGAATCGGTGGACAGCCTGCGCGTAGGCGATTGGCTCGAGATGGACGGTCGGGGAGGGGAGTTACAGCAGGTGAAAGTGGCCTGGATCAACCCCGCCCGCACGGTGCTGCTGCTGGTCCGTCGGGATGACCGGCGGGTGATTTCCTTGCGGGCCAGCGAACTGCATCAGCGGTTCACACAGCACAAAGCGGTGCTGATCGTCTGAGCGCTGCCTCGCATCGGCGGCGTCAGTCGATGGCGAAGGTCACGATATGGTCGGCAGCGAATCGGATACCGATCGGCATGCCGATGCGGTGATCATGATGGCTGGGCACCAGCGCCAGGAGCTTGCTGCCACTGGGGAGTTCAAGCGTGTAGAGGAACTGCGCGCCGCGAAACGCTTTGCGCCGCACCACGGCCTGTATGGGACTGTCGTCATCATGGACCACGTCGTCGGGGCGCAGCAGCACCAGCAACTGCCCCCGTGCGTTGGCCTGCCGCCTGGCCTGATCTCGTTCAGCAGGCTCGGTGATCGGCAGCAAACCCAGCTCGACTTCCACCTGCTCATGGCCCGGGGCACCACGTAACTGCCCCGGCAGAAACACACCCAGGCCCACGAAATCAGCCACGCTTCGGCTGTCAGGGTGGTGATACAGCCGATACGCTTCATCCCACTGCGCAATGCGGCCCTGCTCCATCACACCGATCACATCGGCCATGGCAAAGGCTTCGTATTGATCGTGCGTCACGAGCAGCGTCGTGGTCCCATGCCCTTTGAGCATGTCGCGCAGCTCCAGCGCCAGTTGTTCGCGCAGATCCGGGTCCAGGTTGGAGAAGGGCTCATCGAGCAGCAGCACCGATGGCTCGGGAGCCAAGGCACGGGCGAGCGCCACGCGCTGCTGCTGACCGCCGGACAGTTCGTGGGGAAAGCGCCGTTGAGCCTGCTTCAGGCCGACCAGCTCCAGCATCTGTTGGGTACGCTGCTGGCGGTGCGCGGAGTTCAGGGTTCGCAAGCCGAATGCGATGTTGTCCGCAACGCTCAAGTGCGGAAACAGTGCGTAGTCCTGGAACACGACACCGATGCCGCGCCGCTCGGGCGCTACGAGCATCCCGGGCTCGGACAATAGGGTTCCGGCGGTTCGAATGCGGCCTCGATCGGGCGCGACGAAGCCTGCAACGGCCCGCAGGGCGGTGGTCTTTCCGCAGCCCGAGCTGCCCAGCAGACAGCCGATTTCGCCTGCAGCGAGCGAGAAGCTCAAATCCTGCAAAACAGTGAGCCGGGCGCCGCCCGCAGCGAACGAGACGCTCACGTCCTCGACCTGCAGGGCCGCAGGGGGTTGCGACGGCGATGCAGCCGGAGCGGTTGGGGCAAGCGAGGTGGTGTTCAAGGCAGACCGAGGTGGTGCAGCGCACGAATGTAAATGACTATAATTCTCATCTAGATGAGGTCCGATTCTAGCCTGCTCCCGTCCGGGTCGTCCGATGCCGTGACCTCTGCGCCCCGCTGGCGTACGGCGTCGCGCACCCGCTTGAGCGGGCTGGATGCATTCGTGCTGGCGGTGGCCCTCGCCATCATGGCGCCCTTGCTGGCCCTGCTGGTCGTGGCAGGCCAAAGCGGGCCGCATGACGCACTTGCCCATCTGTTGGCCACGGTTTTGCCGCATTACGCCTTCACCTCGGTGCTACTCGTCTTAATGGTGGGCGTGAACGTGGTACTGCTCGGTGTGGGCGCGGGATGGATGGTCGCGGCCTACGACTTCCCGGGGCGCCGCCTGTTGCAAGTCGCGTTGATCCTGCCTCTGGCCATGCCTGCCTTCGTGCTGGCGTACGCCTACACCGATTTTCTGGATACCAGCGGCCCGGTTCAGGCCTGGTTGCGCGACGTCACCGGGTGGTCGATCGGCGACTACTGGTTTCCGCAAGTGCGCTCGCTGCCTGGGGCGGCGCTTTTTTTGTCGCTCGCCTTGTACCCGTATGTCTACATGCTGGCGCGCAACGCGTTTGCCGAGCGCAGCGTGACGCTGGCCGAGGCCGCCCGCTCGCTCGGCGAGCCTGCCGCGCGAGTCTGGTGGCGCATCACCTGGCCCATGGCACGCCCGGCCGTCGTGGCTGGCGTCACGCTCGTGGCCATGGAAACACTGGCTGATTTCGGCACCGTGAGTTTCTTTGCGGTCGACACTTTCACTGCCGGCATCTATCGTGCCTGGCAGGGCCTGGGGGATCGCGCCACTGCCGCACGCCTGGCCGTGGGGCTGCTCGTGGTGGTGCTGTGGCTGGTCTGGATGGAACGCCGCCAGCGCGGTCGCATGGCCTTTCATGGTCGCAACGCCCGCCCCGCTGCAACGCGCAAGCTCACGGGTGCGACGGCTTGGGCAGCCACCTTCGCCTGTGCAGTGCCTGTCTTGCTGGGCTTTCTGGTGCCTGCCGGTCTGCTGTTGCGCGCCGCTTTGTCAGGGCAGACAGCGATCGACCCGCGCATCGGGGCCTGGGCGCTTCACACGGCGGGCCTGTCGCTGCTG
>JBIKKG010000211.1:0-6362 GCA_044360485.1 Burkholderiaceae bacterium
CGGAGTGAGCGCAAGCTGCTGAGATTGCCGTAGTTGTAGGGATGGTTTCATCAGCGCCGTCGCAGACGGCCCCGAGGCCGGCTACATCTTGAATTCCTCGCCCAGATAGGCCTTGCGTACACGCTCGTCTGTCACCACCGATCCTGGCGACCCTGAAGCAAGAACAATACCATCGTTGATGATGTAAGCCCGATCACAAATGCCCAGAGTTTCACGAACGTTGTGATCTGTAATCAGGACCCCGATCGCGCGGTCCTTCAGAAACCGCACGATGCGCTGGATTTCAATGACCGCAATCGGATCGACCCCCGCAAAGGGCTCATCGAGCAGCACGAAACGCGGCGACGTGGCCAGCGCCCGGGCGATCTCGACACGCCGCCGTTCACCCCCCGACAACGATTGCGCGGTGTTGGAGCGCAGGTGATCGATCTGCAGTTCCTCCAGCAGCGTGTCCAGGCGCTGCCGCAGCACGGCGCGACCCAGTGCCTGACCCTGATCATCGACCTGAAGCTCGAGCACCGCGAGGACATTTTCCTCGACTGAGAGCTTTCGGAACACCGAGGCTTCCTGCGGCAGATACGACAAACCCAGGCGCGCCCGTCGATGGATCGGCAGCCGATTGATCGACTGTCCGTCGAGTTCGATCTGGCCGCCGTCGGTGGGCACGAGCCCCGCGATCATGTAAAAGCAGGTGGTCTTGCCAGCGCCATTGCGCCCCAGCAGGCCCACGACTTCGCCGCTTTGGACTTCGATCGACACGTCTTTCACTACCTGACGGCCGTGGTAAGCCTTCATCAGGTGTTGGGCACTCAGCCGGCTCATGATCCGCGCGGCCTCAGCGTGACGGCGGGCGTCGGGTGCCGGGCGGGGGTGTCGTGGCGGACCCGCCTTGCGCACCGCTGGCAGGCAGGGGTTCGGACGGATCGATGAGCCTGGGCTGAATCACCACTTTCACCCGGCTGCTGCCGCCGGCCACCGGCCCCGACGCCTGCCCGCCCTGCACATTGAACTGCTCCGTCCGGCTGTCGTAGACGATCAGCGGACCGTCAATCTCATCCGTCACCCGCGTGCCATCCAGGCGGCGCACTTTGGCTTTGCGCCGCAGCGTGACCACTTCGGTCTTGCCGTCATAGTGGATCTCTTCGCCGTAGCCTTCGATCCACTCATCGACCCCGTCACGCTTTTGCCGGAAGCTGGCCAGCCGACCGGTCGTGGTGCCGTATTGATAGCCCTCGGGGTCCTGGGAGACGACCATGCGATCGCCCTTGATCAGCATGGTGCCGCGGGTGAGCACCACTGACCCGGTGAAGACGTTGACTTGCTTGACGTCGTCGTAGTCCATGCGGTCGGCTTCGACCTGCGTGGGTTTGAAACGGTCGGCCCGTTCGGCCAGTGCGGTGCCGGCGGCCACCAGACCGATCAGCGTCGCACACAGGACGGCCCGGGGGCGGCTCACAAGGGCGAATGGTGGGACGAGTCGCTGCATGCGGGTGGCAGGATGCGGGAAGGCGGCGAACGTGGGTGGTGGACGTGGGTGTGCAGCGATCAACCGGCGTCAGCGCGAGGGCGGCTCAAACGTGGCACGGACCTTCGAGTCTAACCGCAGTTGCCGCGCCTTGTTGTCGAGTTCCATCCCCACCCCTCGCAGCCGATGGGGACCATGGGTGATGGTGATCGGGCGGTCGGTGCGCACGATATCGGCGTTCGGCAGCACGATCGCAAAGTCCGTGACCGCCACCAGTTCGGCGGAGTCTTTGCGGGCTTCTCGCATCACATTCACGCTCCCCGACAACTGCACTTCCTGGTCGCGCCGGGAGGCCCGATTGAGCAGCTGGCCACGGTCGGCCGTGACGGTGACCCGTGGCCGGGAGGGGTCCAGGCTCACCATGACCGGCGCTTCGAACCGGGTGGAGTCGTCGGCCGGAAAGTGAAGCAGGCTGCTGGCTTGCAGCCGGTAAGCGGGTGCGCCAGCGTCGTTCATGGTCAGCAGCGCCATGCGATCGACGAAATAGTCTGGTTCTCCGGCGGCCGGTGCCGCCGCCGCGGGGCGCTCCCGATCGCGTGCTGCGCGCTGGGCGAGATAGAGCGTGAACAGGCTCAGGGCCGCCAGCAGCACGATCGACACGGCGGCAGCCAGCCGGTCACGCAAGCGCGCGTTCATGCGCAGCCCTCAGGCGCGCCGGCCATCGAAGCGGCCCAGCGCGGCATCCATACGTCCCTGCGCGTGCAGAAGGTATTCGGCCAGTTCGCGCGCGGCACCATGTCCGCCCGGCGCCTGGGCACACCAGTGCGCGGCCCCGCGCACGGCGGGTGCGGCGTCCTGCACGGCGGCGGCAAAACCCACCAGGCGCATCGCAGGCAAGTCGGGCCAGTCATCGCCCATGAAGCCGCATTGGTCCAGCCGCAATCGGTGTCGCTCGGCCAGGCTTCGCATGACCTGTGACTTGTCTGCCACGCCCTGGATCACCTCCTGGATGCCCAGTTCGCGGGCCCGTTGCTCGACGATTGCCGAGCTGCGGCCGGTGACGATCGCCACCCGCACACCGTTGTCTCGCAGGAGCACCAGCCCGAGGCCGTCGCGCACCGAGAATCGCTTGAAGGCTTCGCCCTGGGCGCTGATATGAATGCTGCCGTCGGTCAGTGTGCCGTCGACATCGAAGGCCATCAGACGCACTTCGGCTGCGCGAGCCAGGGCGGCCGCCGACTGTGGATCAGGAGCAGACGCGCTCATATGACGCGCGCCAGCAGCAGGTCGTGCAGATGCAGGGCGCCCACCACCTGGGCGTGGGCATCGACGACCGGCAGCTGGTTGATGCGCCGCTCCTCCATGCGCCGGACCGCTTCCACGGCGAGGTCCTGCGGACCGATGGTGGCCGCTTCGCGCGTCATGACGTCGTCCACGCTCAGACTGCGCAGATCGGTGGTGCGCTCGAGCAGTCGACGCAGATCGCCATCGGTGAAGACCCCTGCGAGCCTGCCTTGGGGCGTCACGACGGTGGTCATGCCCATGCGCTTTCGGGTGACCTCAAGAATGGCCGCGGTCAGGCTTGAGCCCAGCGGCACCGTGGGTACGGCGTCGCCGGTGCGCATCACGTCGGCCACATGGGTGAGCAGCTTGCGTCCGAGCGAGCCGCCCGGATGCGAGCGGGCAAAGTCATCGGGCCCGAAGCCGCGGGCGTCGAGCAGTGCAACGGCCAGTGCGTCGCCCAGCGCCAGGGCCGCCGTCGTGCTGGCGGTGGGCGCCAGATTGAGCGGGCAGGCTTCTTTGTCGACCTGGGCATCCAGATGGGCGTCCGACTGCCGGGCCAGCGGGGAATCAGGGTCGCCCGTGATCGCGATCAGCTTCGCGCCCTGCCGCTTGACCGGGGTCAGGATGGCCAGCAGCTCGTCCGTGCGCCCGGAATTGGACAAGGCAATGAAGACATCGTCTCGGGTCACCATACCCAGGTCGCCATGGCTGGCCTCGGCCGGGTGTACGAAAAAGGCGGGGGTGCCGGTGGAGGCCAGCGTGGCCGCCAGCTTGCGGGCGACGTGGCCTGACTTCCCCATACCGCTCACCACCACGCGGCCGCGGCAGCCGAGGATCAGGTGGCAGGCGTGGGCAAAGTCCGCACCGACTCGTCCGATGAGGGCTTCAACCGCATCGGCCTCGATCCGTAAGACCTCACGCGCCCGGGCAATCAGGCGCTCGGCCTCGAGGGGGGTGGCTACAATCGGCTCGGGCATCAGTTCAGTATAGCGCCGCCCCCGGCGCTGCCCGCCCGTCTCCAGGATACCGCCCCCGATGCTTTCGGCTTTAGAAGTCACCCTGCTGCTGCTTGCGGCCAGCATCGTGTCGGTGCTGCTGCTGCGACGGCTCGGCATGCCCCCGCTGGTGGCCTATCTGCTGGTCGGGGTGGTGATCGGGCCGTTCGCCTCGGTGGTCTCGGGTGACGGTGCGGCCATGCACACGCTGGCCGAACTCGGCGTGGTGTTCCTCATGTTCACGCTCGGGCTGGAGTTCAGCCTCACCAAGCTGCGCGCCATGCGCCGTTTTGTGTTCGGACATGGCTCGGCGCAGGTGGTGCTCACCATATTGACGGTCATGGCAGTGGTGGTCCTCATCCCTGGGGCGTGGTTGTCCGGGTTGGCGCCCGCCGGGCTCGACTGGCGTGGCGGGCTGGCACTGGGCAGTGCGCTGGCCATGTCGTCCACGGCGCTGGTGAGCAAGCTGCTGAGCGAGCGGCGCGAACTGGAAACCGAGCATGGTCGCCGTGTCTTTGCGGTCCTGCTGTTCCAGGACCTCGCGCTCATCCCCTTGCTCATCGTCATTCCCGCGCTCGGCGGGGGTGATGAGCACTGGGTCATCTCGATCGGCTGGGCGCTGGCCAAAGCGGCCGTGTTGCTCGTGGTGCTGCTGCGCTTTGGCCCCACCCTGATGCAGGGTTGGTTCATGCAGGTGGCACGCCAGCGCTCGCATGAACTGTTCACGCTCAACATTCTGCTGGTGGCCCTGTTGCTCGCCTGGCTCACCAAGCGTGCCGGTCTGTCGATGGAACTGGGCGCGTTCGTGGCCGGCATGCTGATCTCCGAGACCGAGTACCGGTATCAGGTTGAAGAGGACATCAAGCCGTTTCGCGACATCCTGCTGGGCGTCTTTTTCATCACGATCGGGATGCGCCTGGACCTGGGCGTCGTGCTCGATGTCTGGCCCACGGTGCTGGCGCTGACGGTGGTGCCGGTACTCATCAAATTCGGGATCGTGGCGGCGGTGTGCTGGATCATGCGCGACCCGGCGCCCACGACCATCCGCACGGCGGTCTGGCTGACGCAAGGCGGGGAGTTCGCTTTCATCTTGCTCACACTGGCAGGCGATTCGCAGCTCATCGACCGGGCGCTGTTGCAACCGATCATGGCTGCGATGCTGATCTCCATGCTGGCCAGCCCCTGGCTGATCGCGCGGGCCGACTGGCTGGCGCTGCGTGTGTCGGGTCAGGAATGGCTGATGCGATCGCTGCAACTGCAGACCATTGCCGCACGCAGTCTGTCGCGTGACAAGCACATCATCATCTGCGGCTATGGGCGCAGCGGCCAGAGTCTGGCGCACGTGCTGGAGGCTGAATCGGTGCCTTTCGTCGCCCTCGACCTGGATGCCGACCGGGTACGCGAAGCAGCCACAGCGGGCGAATCGGTGGTGCTGGGCGACGCGACGCGTCGCGAGACCCTGCTGGCGGCAGGCTTGCACCGTGCGTCCGTGCTGGTCGTGACCTACGACGACACACCGACCACGGTGCGTCTGCTCAAGGTCGTGCGTGAGCTCGCGCCGCAGCTGCCGGTCGTGGTGCGCACAGCCACGGACGCCGAGCTCGAGCGGCTGCGCCAGGCGGGCGCCACCGAAGTGGTGCCCGAGGTGGTCGAGGGCAGTCTCATGCTGGCATCGCATGCGCTGGCGCTGGCGGGCGCCCCCCTGTCCAGGGTGTTGCGCCGCATCCGTTCGATCCGCGAAGACCGCTACAGCTTGTTGCGCAGCTACTTTCACGGCGCCGATGACCGCGAGTCAGAGACCATCGAGGCCGATCACCGCAGACTGCATGCCGTGACCATTCCCCCGGGCTCTGCGGTCGTGGGTCGGGAGCTCTCGAGTCTGCCGCTGGAAGGATGCGACATCAGTGCTGTGGTGCAGGAGGGTCGCCGACGTCTGCAATGGCCGCCCGATCTGCGCCTGCAAGCCGGTGACACGCTGGTGCTGGTCGGAACGGTGGAGCAGGTCAATGCCGCGGAGGACAGGCTGGTACGCCATCGCGCCTGATTTCTGCGCGGCTTGCATCTGCTGCGCGGCCTCAACCGCCCCAAGACCAATTCCTGGGCCTGGTCCTCGACCTTGTTACACTGGTTTGCGGTTGCGGTGCGCACCGCATCCCTTCGCCTCAACGCTTGTATCGTGCACCCATCCTCGCCCCCTTTCCTCTCAATCGATTCGCTCGACTTCGGTTACAACGGCCGCAAGCTGCTGCGCGATTTGAACCTGCATGCGCACCGCGGCGAAGTGGTGGCCCTGATGGGCGGCTCGGGTTCGGGCAAGACCACGGTGCTGCGTCTGCTGGGCGGGCAGTTGCGCCCCGACGCCGGGCGTGTGCAGTTCGATGGCGAGGAGGTCGGGGCACTGGATCGCGCGGGCCTGTACCGCATCCGCCGTCGCATGGGCATGCTCTTTCAGCATGGGGCACTGTTCACCGACTTATCGGTCTTTGACAACGTCGCGTTTCCGCTGCGAGAACACACTCGCCTGTCGCCGACCATGATCCGCGATCTGGTCCTGATGAAGCTCGATGCCGTGGGGCTTCGCGGCGCAGCAGCACAGATGCCGGCACAGATTTCGGGTG
>JBIKKG010000199.1:0-6662 GCA_044360485.1 Burkholderiaceae bacterium
GCGCAGGCTGACCTGCTGCGCAGCGGCAGGTCAAGGGCATGCGCGCAGCGCGAGCCCGGCCGCAGCCACAATCCATTTGGGCTTGGCGCAGCCAAGCGGTGTGCGCTGAAGGCGCAGGACGAGATTGCGGCGCAGGCTGACCTGCTGCGCAGCGGCAGGTCAAGGGCATGCGCGCAGCGCGAGCCCGGCCGCAGCCACAATCCATTTGGGCTTGGCGCAGCCAAGCGGTGTGCGCTGAAGGCGCAGGACGAGATTGTGGCGCGGCGTGTCGCGCATATTTCACATACAATTGTCGAATCACAGCCTGACTGCTGCTCGCTGAACTTATGCACATTGCAATCCTTGAAGACGATGCCTTTCAGCGCCAGTTCCTCACCATGCTGGTTGAGACGGGCGGTCACAAGGCCTCCGGTTTTGAGACGGGGTCTGCGCTGCTGTCATCCATGGGCGAGCACAACTACGACCTGTTGTTGCTTGACTGGATGATGCCCGAGCTGTCCGGCGAGCAAGTGCTGGCTGCGGTCCGAGAGCGTGTGGGCCTCGATCTGCCGGTGATTGTGGTCACGGCGCGTGATGCGGAATCGGATGTGGTTCACGCGCTGCGACAGGGCGCAGACGATTTCATCGTCAAGCCACCTAAGGCTCTTGAGCTCCTGGCTCGCATGGATGCGCTCACCCGACGTGCTCGCAGCAGCCGCGCGGTCACCATCAAGGTGGGGCCTTACGAGATCGATCCCGAGCGCCGCTCGGTGTTGGTCGATGGCAAACCTGTCGCGTTGACCCAAAAAGAATTCGATCTGGCCGTTTACCTGTTTCAGAACTCCGGTCGATTGCTCTCCCGAGTCAAGCTGCTGGAGCAGGTCTGGGGCGTGTCTGCAGATCTGGACACGCGCACGGTCGACACCCACGTGAGCCGCGTGCGTCGCAAACTCCAACTCGACGAGTCCACCGGCTGGAAGCTGCTGCCGGTCTACGGTTTCGGTTACCGCCTGGATCCCATCAAGCTCGACTAATAGGCGACTGCCCGTCATGGCGGCCCATCTCCTGAAGTGTCTCGTGCTGGGTGGCGATGGAGTGGGCCCCGAGGTGATCGCCCAGGCCGTTCGAGTGCTCGAGTGGTTTCGTGATGTCCGCGGTCTGCCCATTGCACTGACCGAGCATCCCTACGGGCTGAGCGCCTGGCAGACGCAGGGCCACATCCTGCCCCCGCAGACACTGCAGGCCGTTCTGGCATCCGACGCGATTCTCTTCGGCGCAATCGGCGGAAATTACGATGGCGTCCCGATGCATGTGCGCCGCGAAGGCAGTGTGCTGCGGCTGCGTCGCGAACTGGGGCTCTTTGCAAATCTTCGGCCTGTGCGTCATTGGCCAGCCCTGGATGGCGCGGCACCCCTTCGCCGTGAAGTGGCCGAGGGGGCAGACATCGCGCTGGTGCGAGAGAACACTGGCGGCCTGTATTTCGGCACACCCCGCGGCACAGAGACCCTGCCGGATGGCCGACAGTCGGCTTACAACACCCAGCGTTATGCCACTGACGAAATCGAACGCGTGGCGCGGTTCGCCTTTGAGTTGGCCCGCACCCGGCGCAAGCGTCTGTGCTCGGTCGACAAATCGAATGTCCTGGAGACGGGCGTTCTTTGGCGCGAAACCGTCACGGCCTTGCATCAGCGAGAGTTTGCCGATGTGGCTCTCGCGCATATGCTGGTCGACAACTGTGCGTTGCAACTGGTGCGTGCACCGACTCAGTTCGATGTGATCGTCACCGACAACATGTTTGGCGACATCCTGTCCGACGGTGCAGGCGCGGTTTCGGTCTCGCTCGGTATGTTGCCCTCAGCCGCGCTGGGCGCGCCGCGCTCAGATGGCAGACCGGCCGCGTTGTATGAGCCGGTCCACGGCAGTGCACCGGACATTGAAGGGCTTGGTATTGCGAATCCGATCGGAGCGATCCTGAGTGCCGCACTCATGCTGCGACATTCGGCCCAACGGCCTGATGAGGCACGGTTACTCGAGCGTGCCGTGGAAGCCGCCCTCGATGCGGGTGCGCGCACCGCCGACATTGCGGCCCGAGGCGAGGCATCCATGGGATCGGCTGCCATGGGGGATGCCATTTTGGACGCCCTCGCGGCGCTCCATCCCCGCGACTGACCGACTCGCGTCCCGCCTGCGGTAGACGGCAGGCGGCTCAAGCCCCCGTATAACGCGGCGGGCGCTTTTCCAGGAAAGAGTTCACGCCCTCGGCGAAGTCGCCCGAGGCAGCCGCCAGTGCGAACTGATCGAAGTCGGCGTGGCTGACCGCCCGATCCAAAGCAAAGGCTGCGGCGTTGACTGCTTGCTTGATCATTCTGATCTGGACCGGGGGCAGGCTGGCCGCCCGCTTCGCGAGCGCCATGGCGGCCTCAAAGCTGCCTGCGGGCGCGCACAACTCGTCTGCCAGACCCCATTCCACCGCCTGTGCACCGCGAATTTTCTCGGCCAGGATCACCGCACGCTTGGCTCGTGCGGGCCCCACCAGGCGCGTGATGCGCGGCACGGCACCCCAGGACAGATTCATGCCCCGCTCGATTTCGGGCACATAAAAAGTGGCGGCCTCGGAGGCCACACGCAGGTCGCAGGCTGCGACCAGGGCGGCGCCCCCTCCGATGCACCAACCTTCGATCGCCGCGATCGTGAGGGGCTCCAGTTCCTCCCAGGCCCGGCACATGCGCCCGCCGGTTTGCATGGCCAACCGCTTCTCGGCCAGACGAGCCTCGCGAGACCGCTTGAGTTCCTCGTCACGCAGATCGGCGCCCATGCTGAACACTTCAGCGGTACCGGTGAGGATGACGGCAGAGACATCGGGGTCGTCATCAAAGCTGCGGGCTGCACGGGTCAGCTCGCGGCACACCTGCATCGACAGGGCGTTACGCCCGTCGCGGCGGTCGAGCCTGACGATGGCAATGCGGCCATCCCGTTCGATGCTGATGGATTCGCTGTTCATGTTGGCGCGGGTCAAAAAGGGCTGCGATGAAAGGGGGCTGGCGTGGGCAGAGGCCCACTAGCCACTTAGCGGCTGGGCGATCCGGTGGCGGTGATTTCAACGCGACGGTTCGGTGCCAGGCATCGGATGAGGGCGTCACGGTTAGCCGCTTCGCCCTTGGTCCGGCATTCGGCTTCGGTCACTTTCAACTGTGATTCGCCGGCGCCCGAGGCCGAGATCACCGCGGCGGGCACGCCCAGGGTCGTCATGTGTGACTTGACGGATTCCGCCCGCGCAGCCGACAGCTTCAGGTTGTAGGCATCGCTGCCGAGCGGGTCGGTGTGCCCCACGATGCGCACGCTGCTCAGCTCGCCCATGCCCGACCGTCGCAATCCGCTGATGGTTTGCTCGATTCGGCTGCGGCCGGTGTCAGACAGATCCGACCGGTCGAAGCCGAACATGCCGTCAGCGGAAATATCGACCGTGCGGGTGACCGGCGCGGCCACTGCAGGCGCGGGCGCGACCGTCCGCGGCGCAGGTGGGGTGACCACGACAGGCGGGGCGATCGGCATCGGTGCTGGTGCGATGACGGCAGTCCGCGAGGGCGCGCTCAGTTCGGGCACCGGCCCAAGCGGAATCTGCAGGCCGAAGGTGACGATCCACTCGTTGAAGTTGTCGTTGCGGCCCCGATTGACTTTGTCGCGGTTGTCATCGAAGCGATAGCGCCCGTCGACGACCAGCCGCCCCCAGCGCGAAAAGGCCCAGGTGGCGCCAATGCCGCCGTGCGCCATGAGGCTGGTGCCGCTCTTGACCTGATTTTTGTCGTTGATCAGACCCACGCCGGCCACGGCATAGGGCTGGATGGCGTTCCATCGATCAGAGCCGGTTCGCCCCATGAAGAACCATTGCGCATCGACACTGGCCGTCCAGTTGCGGTAGTTCCCGGGGCCGTCGGCCTGTCCATCGAGCTTTTCGTACAGACCGCGCAGCTCCAGGTTCCAGTTCGGGTTGATCGGCTTACCCACCGCAAACCCGTAGGGCACACCGTTGCCTGCCTGGCGAGATGAATCGGTCCAGACATACCCCACCAGCGCCGAGAGATACCAGCGGTCGTCATACCAGTTGCTGGTGTTCATGTGACCGCTGTTTGAACCGAACCCGCCCGTGACGGCGCTCGGCTGCGGGGGGGCGGCCGTCTGTGCTTGCACACCCGTGGCCGATCCCAGCCATGCGGTGGCCAGAAGAAGTGAGAGCGTGGCGCGGCGCGAGCGAGAGGGCACGTCGCAACGCACAGGCTGTCGCATGGAAGGGCGCAGGGTCATCGGAGGCTCCGAAAAAGAAGGACACACAACCACGCATTGTGCGCGTGCGACGTAGGCCGCGCCACGGGGTGAGCCGGTAGAGGACCAAAAAGCGGCATGCAGGGCGTGCTGGGGAGACGTCAAATGCCGAAAAAAAACGGCCCCGAAGGGCCGTCTTGACCAGGCCACGCACCGGGTGCGTGGCCTGGCTGCTGCAAGATGAGGCGATCAGGGACGCGCGCCCGTGCCGGTGACGCTCAGTTCCACGCGACGGTCCGGTGCCAGGCAGGCCACCATCTGGCTCTGGCTCTTTGCGCCTTTGGCACGGCAATCAGCCTCGGTGACCTTGGGCTGGGACTCACCCGCGCCAGATGCCGAGATCACGCCGGCTGGGATGCCCAGTGTCGAGAGGAACGACTTCACCGAGTTGGCACGTGCTTCCGACAGCCGCTGGTTGTAATCGGCAGCGCCCAGCGGGTCGGTGTGACCCACGACCTTCACACCGGTCACGTTGGTGATGCCCTGACCGCGCAGGCCGTTGACCGCCTGCTCGATGCGGGTACGGCCTGCTGCGGACAACTCTGCGCTGTCAAAGCCGAACATGCCGTCGGCCGAGATTTCAGCCGAACGGGTGATGGGCTGAGGCGCCGGAGCAGGTGCCGCAGCAGCGGGCATGGGTGCGGGAACCGGCACCGGAGCGGGCACCACCGGACGCGGTGCCGGTGCAGGTGCGACAGGCATGACAGGCGCCGGAGGCGGTGCAATCGGCGCGGCGGCACGCACGGGCTGAGCGACCGGGGTCATGGGCCCGAAGGGGATTTGCACGCCGATCGTGCCGACCCACTCACCGAAGTTGTCGTCCCGGCCACGATTGATCTTGTCGCGGTTGTCGTCCCAGCGATAACGGATATCAGCCACCAGACGCAAGCTGTCCGAAATCGGCCAGACCACGCCAGCGCCCGCATTAGCCATGAAGCTGGTGGCATTGCGGAAGCTGTTCTTGTCGTTGATGCCACCGATACCGGCGACGAGGTAGGGGTTCAGACGCAGCCGGTTATCCCAGCCGCTGCGGCCCAGCGGAAACCATTGGCCGTCGATCCCGACAGTCCAGTTCTTGTAGTCACCGACACCGCCGGCAAAGCCGTCGAGCTTCTCGTACAGGGCGCGCAGTTCGATGTTGAAGTTGGGGGAGATCGGTTTGCCCACAGCAATGCCGTAGTTCATGCCGCTGTCGGCATGACGCATATCGTCGGCCCAGGTGTAGCCGATCAGCGGGGTGACGTACCAACGATCGTCGTACCAATTGCTGCTGGTCCAGCCGGATGTGGTGGTGTTGGCGGTATTGGTGCCGCGGGTGCCGACCGTCTGGGCCGTAGTCTGGGCTTGGGCAGCCATGGGCACGAGCAGCGCGGCACAGACCGCGGCCGCGAGCCGAGCGTTGAGATGGGTCATGAAGTTCTCCAGAGAAGAAAAAGGCGTGCCCCGAAAGCGCTCGGGTGAGCTGCAGGGGGCACAAACCGGCCGGCGAGGCCTACAAAAATTTTTTCAGCGGTAAAACGAGCGGCGAATTATGACCGCTCGGGCTGTCAAGGAACAACCATTGAGGCATGCCTTGTTCAATGTCGCTTCACTTTTGAAACAAGCAGCCGTGCGATCTGTAGCGAAAAACGATATTTCCGTCGGTCACACGGTCCACTGCCTGAATCTGTGCATACATGCATCGAATCAGGAGTGAACGGGGTGCTTCACGGCGTGCCATGCGCATCCCGAGCGATAATTGGCGATTCAGCCCCTCGCGAACCCGCTCCCAGACCGCACCATGGCCCAATACGTTTATACGATGAACAGGGTGGGCAAGACTGTCCCGCCCAAGCGCAACATCCTGAAGGACATTTCCCTGTCGTTTTTCCCCGGCGCCAAGATCGGCGTGCTGGGCCTCAATGGTTCAGGCAAGTCCACGCTGCTCAAGATCATGGCGGGGCTGGACAAGGACATCGAAGGCGAAGCCGTCCCCATGCCCGGGATCAAGGTGGGCTACCTGCCCCAGGAGCCGCAGCTCGATCCGGACAAGACCGTCCGGGAAGAGGTCGAGGGCGCGCTGGGCGACATCGTCAATGCCAAAAAGCGCCTGGACGAGGTCTATGCGGCCTATGCCGAGCCGGATGCCGACTTCGACAAGCTTGCGGCCGAGCAGGCCGAACTGGAAGCCATCATTGCCACGTCTGATGGCAACAGCCTGGATCAGCAACTCGAGGTGGCGGCTGATGCGTTGCGATTGCCACCCTGGGATGCGCGCATCGGCCCGCTGTCGGGGGGCGAAAAGCGCCGCGTGGCCCTGTGCAAGCTGCTGCTGTCCAAGCCCGACATGCTGCTGCTTGATGAGCCGACCAACCACCTCGATG
>JBIKKG010000150.1:0-7982 GCA_044360485.1 Burkholderiaceae bacterium
ACAGTTGGCGCGCGCGGCCGGCATCCAGATCCGACCGGTGCATTACAAGGGCACTGCGCCCATGCTCCTGGATACCGCGACCGGGCAGGTGCATCTCACCATTGGTTTTTTAGCCGAGGTCGACAAGCAGTACATCCAGACCGGAAAAGTCGTGCCGATCGGTGCACTCGCGCCGCGGCGCATTTCGCGTTTTCCCGACGTACCCACCATGACCGAGCAGGGCTTTCAGGGCTTTGAGGTGGTGTCCTGGACCGGCCTGTTCATGCCGGCGGGCACACCCAAAGCCATCGTCGACAAGCTCAACGCTGCCGTCACCAAAATCATTCGCGAACCCGACTTCGTGGCCTGGCTCGCCGAGACCGGCAGCGAGGTACCCACCCCTACGCCCGAGCAATTCCGCGAATTCGTGCGCGGTGAATTGGCGGGTTGGCGCAAGTCTTCCGACGAACTGGGCATTCGGCTCGAATAGCCGCGCCGCGCCGGGCTCAGCACACCTCCTCAGAGTGCCTCAGTAAATATCGGGCTCACCCACCGGCGCGCCGAAGGTGGTCTCCAGGAAGTCGAAGTCGCAGCCCTGGTCGGCCTGCAGGATGTGCTGACTGAACATCCAGCCGTAGCCGCGCTCAAAGCGCTTGGTGGGTGGCTTCCAGGCGGCCTTGCGCACTGCAAGCTCAGCGTCGCTCACTTCCAGATGAATCCGGCGCGCAGGGACATCCACCGTGATCAGGTCGCCGGTTTTCACCAGCGCCAGCGGCCCGCCGATATAGGCCTCCGGCGAGCAGTGCAACATGCAGGCACCGTAGCTGGTGCCGCTCATGCGCGCATCTGACAGCCGCAGCATGTCGCGCACGCCCTGCTTCACCAGCTTGGTGGGGATCGGCAGCATGCCCCACTCGGGCATGCCCGGTCCGCCCAGTGGGCCGGCGTTGCGCAAGACCAGGATGTCATCGGCGGTCACGTCCAGATCAGGATCATCCACCGCCTGCTTCATTGCAGGGTAGTCGTCGAACACCAGTGCGCGCCCGGTGTGCTTGAGCAGGTGCGGTGCGCAGGCACTTGGCTTGATCACCACGCCGTTGGGCGCGAGGTTGCCGCGCAGCACTGCCAGCGCGCCTTCGGCATAGATCGGCTGGTCCAGAGGACGAATCACATCGTCGTGATGCACTTCAGCGCGCGCAATATTGTCGCCGATGCTGCGCCCGTTGACCGTGATCACATCACGTTGCAGGTGCTGTTCAATGCGCTTGAGCAGTGCTGGCATGCCGCCCGCATAGAAGAAGTCTTCCATGAGGTATTGATCGCCGCTGGGCCGGATATTGGCAATCACCGGCACCCTGCGGCTGAACGCATCGAAATCGTCCAGCGACACCGCGCATCCGGCCCGGCGAGACATGGCCACCACATGAATGATCGCGTTGGTGGAGCAGCCCATGGCCATCGCGGCGGCAATGCCGTTCAGGAAGTGATCGCGGGTCAGCAGTCGGGCGGGTGTCAGGTCTTCCCACACCATCTGCACGGCACGCCGCCCGCTCTCGGCGGCCATGCGCGGATGGTTCGCATCGGCAGCCGGAATGGCGGCCGCACCCGGCAGTGACAGACCGATCGCCTCGGTAATGCCCATCATCGTGGCGGCCGTGCCCATCGTCATGCAGGTGCCGTGGCTGCGCGCAATGCCTGCCTCCACTTCCTGCCAGTCGGCATCGGTGATGTTGCCTGCGCGCCGCTCGTCCCAGTACTTCCACACATCCGAGCCCGAGCCCAGGGTCTTGCCTTTCCAGTTGCCACGCAGCATCGGGCCGGCTGGCATATAGATGCAGGGCAGGCCTGCAGAAAACGCGCCCATCAGCAGACCAGGCGTGGTCTTGTCGCAGCCGCCCATCAGCACCGCGCCGTCCACCGGATGGCTGCGCAGTAACTCCTCGGTCTCCATCGCCAGGAAATTGCGATAGAGCATGGTGGTGGGTTTGACGATCGGCTCTGACAGGCTGATGGCGGGCAGCTCCAGTGGAAAGCCACCCGCCTGCAGCACACCGCGTTTCACATCTTCCACGCGCTGCTTGAAGTGGCTGTGGCACTGGTTCATGTCGCTCCAGGTGTTCACCAGTGCAATCACCGGCTTGCCGACCCAGTCCTGCGGGCCATAGCCCATCTGCATGAAGCGCGAGCGATGCCCCATGGAACGCATGTCGTCGGGCGCAAACCAGCGTGCGCTGCGCAGATCTTCGGGTTGCTTGCGGATGTCTTGGGGGTTCATGCGTGTCTCGCTCCGGTGTGAGGGCGATCGATCGGCGTGTCGATTCCAGGCCCGATGTTAGCCGGCCTTGCCCGCCGGGGCATGGCGGTCGGTGCCGCGGGTTTATCCTGTGCCCCGATTAAGCACCCTCAGGAGACACCACGATGACCGAGTCGTCAGCGCCTTTTACTGTCTTGCCCCTGGAGGACGGCGCCGTGTTCAAGATCGAGCGCGCCTCCAAGCTCAATGCCCTCACCAAGCCAGTGCTTGAGGGGCTCGCCGCCTGCATCGGTGACCTGGAGGCGCGCAAGCTGCCGCTGCTGGTCATCACTGCAAGCGGCGAGAAGGCGTTTTGTGCCGGCACTGACCTTGCCGAGCTGCAAACCCTGACCGACGCTCAGCGTGCGGCCAAGACCGTGATGGCGCGCGAGTTGCTGGTGCGCCTGTCGCGCTCACGCCTCATCAGTGTCGCGGCCATGAATGGGCTGGCGTATGGCGGTGGGCTGGAACTGGCGATGGCTTGCCTGCTGCGCATCGCTGCCCCACACGTGAAGATGTCGCTGCCTGAGATCAAGCTCGGATTGCTGCCGGCCTATGCCGGCACGCAGTTCCTGCCGGCGATCGTGGGGCCTGCACGCGCCACCGAGCTCATGCTCACCGGCCGTCCAGTCGACACCACCGAGGCCCATGCGATCGGGTTGATTCACCGCATCGCGGCGCCGCAGCCTTCGCTCCTTGAACAGGCTCTCGCTTTCGGGCGCGAAATCAGCGGCTTCAGCCCCTCGGCCGTACAGGGCATTCGCGAGTGCATCGCCGCAGCGGGCTCGCAGGTGACCGATGCCGGATTGGCGATGGAAGACCATCATGTGCGCGCCGAGTTCGGCAGCTACAACGCTCTGGAAGGCGTCGCGGCCTTCCTTGAAAAGCGTGCCCCCAAGTTCATCCGCAGCTGACGCATCACAAGGACCTTCAACATGGTGCCCGCCCCCAATCGCTCACAACCGCCGCACCCCGAAACCGTTCGTCTGCAGGATGCCTTCAAGCTCGGACTGAACTTTGCCGACGCAGCCGATTTTGAAGACGCCAAGCGCGGCTTCCTTGGCACGATCCCTGAAGGCGAAGTGCTCAATGCCAAAGGGCAAGTGGTCTCCACCATGCGCCATCTGGCCTTCTTGCAGGCCGATGAAGCCCCGGCGTCGGTCAACCCCAGCCTGTGGCGGCTGGCACGGCTGAACACGCACCACGGGCTCTACAAGGTCACTGAGCGCACCTATCAGGTCCGGGGTCTGGACATCGCCAACATCAGCTTCATCGAGGGCGACACCGGTGTCATCGTCATCGACCCGGCCACCTATACCGAGGCGGCGCGTGCGGCGCTCGAGCTCTATCGCACGCACCGCGGTGATCGGCCGGTGACCGGCCTGATCTACACGCACAGCCATAACGACCATTGCGGCGGTGCGCGCGGTGTGCTCGATGAACGCGATGCGGTCTCGGGCAAGGTGCCGGTGATTGCGCCGGCTGGCTTCATGGATGCGCTGGTGGGCGAGTCGGTGCTGGCGGGTGTGCCCATGATGCGTCGCGCGGGTTATCAGTTCGGAGGCGGCCTGCCTGCAGGTGAGCGCAGCTATGTCGACAGCGGTTTGGGCAAGGTGACCGGCACCGGGAAAATGGGCCTGATTCCGCCCACGCAGCTCATCTCAAAGACCCGCGAGCGTCATGTGATCGATGGCGTGGAGATCGTGTTTCAGCTCACACCGGGCTCGGAAGCGCCTGCCGAAATGCATCTGTTCTTTCCGCAGCTGCGTGCCCTCAACCTGGCCGAAAACGCCTGCCAGCTCATGCACAACCTGTGCCCCATTCGCGGTGCCAAGACCCGCGACGCGCTGGCCTGGAGCCAGTACCTGGATGAAGCACTCAGCGAATATGTGCCTCATGTGGATGTGGTGTATGCCCAGCACCACTGGCCGGTTTGGGGTCAGGAGCGGGCCGCCACTTTTGTGGCCGATCAGCGCGACATGTACCGCTATCTGCACGACCAGACCCTGCGGCTCATGAACCATGGCCTCACGCCGCGTGAAATTGCCGCCGAACTCATGATGCCCAACGCATTGTCCAAGCGCTGGCACACGCGCGGCTACTACGGTGCAGTCGCGCACAACGTGAATGCCATCTATGCCCATTATCTCGGGCCGTATGACGGCAATCCGGCCAATCTCAACCGGCATACACCGGTCGAAGAAGGCAAGCGCTACGTGGCCTACATGGGCGGTGCACAGGAGCTGGTGCGCAAGGCACGCGACGATTTCGAGCGCGGCGATTTCCGTTGGGTGGTGCAGGCCATGCACCATCTGGTCTTCGCGCAGCCCGACTACCTGCCCGGACGCGAACTGCTGGCTGATGCGATGGAGCAACTGGGCTACCAGGCCGAGTCGTCAACCTGGCGCAATGCCTATCTGCTGGGGGCGCTGGAGGCGCGGCGCGATCCTGCTGTGGCGCGCCCACCCCGGCCCATGGTGGGCGCGATGGGCATGCTGTCCTTTTTGCCGACACACCAGTACTTGCAGCATCTGGCGGTCAGGGTCAACGGGCCGAAAGCGCAGGACCTGCAGGTGCGCATCGATTGGGTGATGCGCGATGAAGGCAAGACCTATCGCCTGACGCTGCGCAATGGCGCGCTGACCTCGATTGCGGGCAGCCACGGCGAACAGGCTGATGCGGTCCTGTCATTGGATCGCGCCACACTGATCGCCGTGGTCGAAGCGCGCAGCGATTTCATGGCGGCGATCGATGCAGGCAGATTGGAGGCAAGCGGTAATCGGGAGGCGTTGCGTCAGCTCTTTGGCTGTATGGACACGTTCGACTTCAACTTCAATATTGTTGAGCCCTGAGCCCTGAGCCCTGAGCCCTGAGCCCTGAGCCCTGAGCCCTGAGGCACGCACTGTCATGGGCGCCAGCGACGCGACCCCTCCCCGGCCGGTGCGAGTTATGATCCGGTCCGGGTTGATGGCGTTTGAGAACAGGAGACCGTGATGGGCACACGCCTGCAAGGCAAACGCATTCTCGTCACCGCAGCCGGACAAGGCATTGGTCGTGCCAGCGTGCTCCAAATGGCCGCCGAAGGCGCGCAGGTCATCGCCACAGACGTCAACCCGAAGCTGCTTGAGGCCTATCGTGGCGTGGCCGGAGTCACCACCCAGGTGCTCGATATGCTCAACGACGCCCAGGTGGCGCAAGTGATCGGGGCGCAACCGCTGCATGTGCTCTTCAACTGCGCGGGGTGGGTCCACCAGGGTGGCATTGAGCAATGCGCCGATGCCGACTGGGATCTCAGCTTCAACCTGAACGTCCGTGCGCAATGGAAAGCCATCGCCGCGGCGTTGCCTGGCATGCTCGCGCAAGGTGGTGGTTCGATCATCAACATGGCTTCGATGTGCTCGAGCCTCAAGGGTTTCACCAACCGGTTTGCCTATGGCGCCAGCAAGGCGGCAGTCATTGGCCTGACCAAGTCGGTGGCCGCAGACTATGTGAGCCGCGGTATCCGCTGCAATTGCATCTGCCCCGGCACGGTGGACACCCCAAGCCTGCACGATCGGATCCATGCGTTCGATGACCCGGTTGAAGCGCGCAAAATGTTCATCGCCCGCCAGCCGATGGGTCGACTGGCCACCGCCGAAGAAATCGCCCCGATCGCCGTTTATCTCGCCAGCGACGAGTCGCTGTTCGCCACCGGCCAGCCGTTCATCGTGGACGGCGGAGCCATGATCTGACCCTTCCAAGGAGAGCTACACATGAAACTCGTGCGCTACGGCAAACCCGGCAAGGAAAAGCCCGGCCTCATCGACGCAGAGGGCAAACTGCGCGACCTGTCCGGCGTAGTGCCCGACATTGGCCCCGCCCAATTGGCGCCGCGCGCGTTGGCCAAGCTGGCGCGCATCAAGCCTGCCAGCCTGCCGCTGGTGCGTGGCAAGCCTCGCATGGGCGTGCCCTTCACGGGCTCCACGAAATTCGTGGCGATCGGCCTGAATTACCGTGATCACGCGATCGAAACCGGTAACGCCATCCCTAAGGAACCGGTGGTCTTTCACAAGACCCTGACCTGCATGCAGGGTGCCAACGATGACGTGATGCTGCCGCGCAATTCAGTCAAGACCGATTGGGAAGTGGAGCTGGGCATCGTCATCGGCACCAAGGCGCGCAGCGTCACCAAGAAGGATGCGCTGTCACACGTGGCCGGCTATTGCGTCGTCAACGATGTGTCTGAGCGCGAGTGGCAGATGGAGCGTGGCCCCACCTGGGACAAGGGCAAGGGCTTCGACACCTTTGGTCCGATCGGTCCCTGGCTGGTCACGGCCGACGAAGTGGGCAACCCCGGCAAGCTCGAGATGTGGCTCGACGTCAACGGCGAAAAGCGCCAGCGCGGCAACACCAAGACCATGATCTTCGATTGCGCGGCCCTGATTGCCTATGTGAGCGCCCTCTTCACGCTGTACCCCGGCGACATCATCACCACCGGCACACCGCCCGGCGTGGCGAGTGGCATGAAACCGCCTCAGTTCCTTCGCAAAGGTGACGTGGTGACCCTGGGCATTCAAGGCCTGGGCGAGCAGTGCCAGCGGATCATCAAGTACGCCTGAGCGCACGGCGGTGTAGCTGCCCTCAACCGACAAACGAGGGGCGCGTCGGCGGCGTCGAATGAGGAGACCTCAAGTCGCCGACAGCGCCGCCTAGCGCGCCCCGGCAGACGGTGGCGGGCGCCCCAGGCTGAAGCCTCCATCGACCACCATGAGCTGCCCGGTCATCATGCAGGCCGGGTCGAGCAGCCAGGCGATGGCGGCTGCAATCTCCTCATTGGAGCAAATGCGTCCGGTCAGCGCGTGGTCGGCAAATTGCGCGCTCACCCGCGCGAACGCGTCTTCGCCGATGCCTTCGCGCATCCAGCGCCCGTCGATCATCCCCGGCAGCACCGCATTGACGCGAATTCTGGGCGCGAGCGTGCGGGCCAGCCCCAGCGTCAGCGCGTTCAGTGCGCCCTTGGACAACACATAAGGAAAGCTGCTGCCGCTGCCGACTTGCCCGGCGATCGAAGAGACGCAGACAATCGATGCGCCCGCCTGCATGTGAGGCGCAACGGCACGCGCCATCTGAAAGGGCCCGATGGCATTGACCCGGTACAGGTCGATGAATTCCTGCGCATCGACCTGCTCCAGCTCGGACAGGGGTACGAAGCGGGTCATGGCAGCACAGTTCACCAACCCGTCGATGCGTCCCCAGCGCTCGATGGCGCGATCAGCGAGGTGGCGGCAGACCGCATCGTCGCCCACATCGCCTGACACGGCGATCGCATCGGTGCCTGCCTCGATGCAGGCACGCACCACCTCGAGCGCTGCTGTTTCGCTGCGGTGGTAGTGCACCAGAATTCCATGGCCCTGCGTGGCGAGCAGGCGTGCAGTGGCTGCACCCACACCGCTGCCCGCGCCCGTGATGATCGTGATCGGCCTGGTTGCGGTGGGTGCAGCGGTGTGGCGTAGCGTTGGGTCTGCATAGGGTGCATGGGTGGACATGGGTGATGCCTTGTGTGCAGGAGAGGCGCCGCAGGGGGCGATCTGCGCATCCTGACACTTCGATGCGGTATCGTCACGGCCGATTGAACTGCGAGGCGGTGCCATGACCCAACCTGTCCTGTTGATGTGTCCCCTGTACGAACCGACTCAACTGGAGCTCGAGTCGCGTTGGGCTGTGCAGCGGA
>JBIKKG010000151.1:0-7956 GCA_044360485.1 Burkholderiaceae bacterium
CTCGAGCACCTGCTCGAAGAGCGAGTCGGCGATCACCATGTCGGCCCGCGCGCCCGCCAGATCCAGAAAATAGCCGCGCAGCATGCGAATGGAGAAATCGCCCACCAGCACGATGCCCACGCCCACCAGCATGGCGGTCAGGGTATCGGTGGCGTTATTAGGCATCACCCGGTCATAGACGATCATGGAGAAGATCGACGAGACCAAGGCAAACACGTTGACAAAGAGCGCTGCCAGCCCGATCTGCCAATACAGGCTCTTGGACGACAGCACCGGCCCCCAGAACCAGTGGCCAAAGCGCGCTCGATGGGTACCGTCTTCCGGGGTGTCGGTGCGCAGGGGCGGCTCAACGACGATGCAACGCGCCCCGACCCAGGCGGCTGCGTCAGCCTGCGTAGCCACGACGGTCTTGTCGCTGCGGCTGGCTTCGAAGAACACAGCGCCGCCCTCACGCTGCTCGCCGGTCAGCACACGTGTCTGACCTTGCCGGTCAAGCATCAGCAGCAGACCGGGCGCCTGTGATTCCAATCCTGGGGCGTACGGACGCGCAGTGCAGTGCAGGCCCAGGCTTTCCAGTGCTTCGAGTGCCTGCTCGAAGGTCCACGCGCCCGGGTCGCGAGCCACGCGGGCCCGCAATGCGGCCGGCGACATGGGTCGCTCCAGACGCTTGAGCACCCACAGCAGGCTCTGCTCGAGCGCATCGGGCGCGGTCGCGCCCGCATAAGATGCGGTCCCCGCAGTCGGGTCTTGCGGTGGCATGGAAGCGGCGGCGCTCATGTCAGGGCCTGGGCGAAACGCCAGCGGCCTGCGTCAGGCGCGGCTCCAGATCGGAGACCAGATGCAGCAATCGATACTGCGCAATGCGCCGGTCGATCGAGGCATTGATCAGGTCTCGTCCTGCGTTGTAAAGGTCTTCCTGAACCCGCAGCAAATCAAGCAGCGAACCCCGATTGAATGCGAACAATTCTTTGACGGCCATGAGCGATTCGGACGCGGTTTGCACCGCAGATTGGCGACTGTTCAGTATCGCATCGGCATTGTCGACCTGGGCCTGCGCCTGTTCGATGTTTCGCTCCACCTGTCGGATGAGCGAAGCCAACTCCTGCTCGGTTTGACCGACTCGATACCAGGCCTGCTCGCGGCGAGCTCGCTCGGCGTATCCGGTGAACAGGTTGTAGCGCATCACAACGAGTGCTGCCGTGTCGGTGGTGGGCGCACCACCAATGCCGTGTTCGCGCCGATTGCCGTTCAACTCCACGTTGAAGACCGGCTTAGTGCGACCATCTGCCGCACGCGCATCGGCACGACCGCTGTTCAACAGCGCCAGCGATTCACGCACCCCTCCAAAGCGCTCGGCCATCTGGGTGAGAGTCTGCGGTGCGGCGTCTGCGCTGCCACGGGTGGGCAGGACCACGTTGGCAGGCAAATCAGTGGCCTGAGGCTCACGCCCGAACGCTTCGCGATAGGCCGGCAAAGCGCTGCGCAGCGCGGTGTCGGCCGTCACCAGCGCTGCCCGCGCATCGGCGCTGCGGGCCTGTGCCCGGATCACGTCAGCCCGCGAGCTGCCCCCCACTTCGAAGCGCTCCTGCACCAGCTCCACGATGTCATTGCGCGATCGCAAGTTGTCTTCCGCCAGGGCGCGCAGCTGTCGAGACCGCTCGAGTTCGAGCCACGCGCTGGCCCCACGCAGGGCCACATCCGATCGACGGCTCTGCAGCCGGATCTGCGCCGCCTCTTCACGAGCGCGGGCTGAGTCGATCGTGGCGCTGGTGGTGCCGAAGTCATACAGAAGCTGGCGCACTGAGGCGCCATAGCCCAGGCCGCTTTGCGTGGTGACGGTGGCATTGGCGACCGTACTGTTGGTGGCCCGCCGCTCACCGGCATCTGCCGACGCACTCACCTGGGGCAGCCAACCGGACCGCGCTTCAGTGATGGCTGACTGTGATGCGCCCACTTGCTGCGTCACCGCCTGCACATCCGGATGTACATCGAGCGACTCAAGGATCAGTGCCGCCATGCGCTGCAGCGCCACATCCGAACCTGCATCGCCCGTACGCACCTGCGCCAGCAGCGAGGCGTTCATGCGATCGCCGATGGCCGAAGCCCGCAAGGGCAGACCCGCGCGAGCAGGCGCGATCGCCTCGCGTGGCGCTGCTGCCTGGCCCATCGACGGCCCGGGCGCGCTCTGGACCTGCGCCTGCGACGCAAGAGGCGCACCGGACAGCAACACCCCCAGCCACAGAGCGTGCCAGGCAAGCACCGCCCCCCTGAGCGGGGAATGCTTCAGCAGATCAGGGTTGAGTGCACGCATCGCAGTGGTCAGCCCAGCAGGAAGTCGGTGGCGGTCAGCGATGCCGCGTCGTCGCCCGCCAGCATGATCACGAAGTCCGGCGCCACATCGGCATTTACATTGCCGCGAATCAGCGTGTGGCCTGTAGCTGCATCGAAGGCCGTGTTCAGTTGGCCCGCTCCGGTGATGGCGCCCGTTCCGAGCCATGTGAAGCCCTGCTTGTTCAGAGTGACCGTGTTCGCGTCGATCGCCGAGAGGTCGATCCTGTCAGCCGCGGCGGTGAAGTCAGCGATGATATCCCGCAGCCCCGCTGTGGCAACCGAATCGGTCACGCTTGAGAACACAAACCGGTCGGCGCCAAAGCCGCCTGTCGGGTCGTAGGTGCCGGCGCCGCCGTTGAGCAGATCGTCGCCGACGCCACCGTTGAGCGTGTCGTGGCTGCCGTCGCCCCAAACCGTGTCATTTCCGCCTAGTGCGTTGATGCGATTGCGCGTCAGCACACGGATCACTCAATCTGCCCTTGAAATCCGAGTTCGCCCAGATCCCAGTAGAGCCCCGTCATAAGCTGCAAGGCTTCGCGTGCCACCGGTGCCAGCAGGTGTTCGTTCGGCGCGTGTTGTGCACAGGCCGGGTATGAATGCGGCACCCAGACGGTCGGCAGATTCAACACATCACTAAAGGCGTCGTTGGGCAGCGTGCCACCCAGATTGGGCAACACGGCCACGGTTTTTCCCGTACTCAAGGCGATCGAGCCGGCTGCCCAGCGCACCCATGGATGATCCGGCGCCAACCGTGTGGCCGGTGAGGCACCGGATCGTGCCGGCACGATCTGCACGGCCTCAAAACCCTGCGCATCCAGATGACGGCGCAAGGCAGGCAGGATGTCCTGCGGATCGATGCCCACCACATAGCGCAACTGGCAATGGGCATGCGCATTCGGTGGAATGGCATTGACCGGGTGGGCCGGGTTACCGGTCTCAAACGCCAGCACCTCGAAGCTGCACCAGCCAAACACGCGCTCAGCCGGCGTCAGACCGGGCTCGCCCCACTGCGGCTCCACCGCAGGTCCTTCGCTGCCACCATCGACCTCCAGCCCCGCCAGCGCAGCACGCACGGCTGGGGTGAGCGACGCGGGGCGCCACGCCGGCACTTGAATCGCCCCACGCGCATCACTGATGCTGGCCAGCGCATGGGCCAGGATCAGGCCGGGGTTGGCGATCAGCCCGCCCCAGTTCCCGGAGTGATGGCCGCCCTCACGCAGATTCACCACCAGATCAAAATTGAGTGCGCCACGGGAACCCAGAAACAGCGTCGGTTGCTCGGGCCTCAAGCGCGGCCCATCCGAAGCAATCAGCACATCGGCTGACAGGGCTTCGCGCTGTTGCGCACACAACGCATGCAGGCCTGGCGAGCCCACTTCCTCGCCGGTCTCCAGGAGCAGTTTGGCGTTGAAGCCCACCTGCGCGCGGTGGGCCTGCTCCGGCTCCAGCCCCTGCTCCCGCGCTCGGGCATGCAGGACCTGCTCGAACGCCGCCAGATTGATCGTGTGCTGACCCTTGTTGTCTGCCGTACCTCGCCCATACCAGCGATCGCCTTGGGCCGTAAGCGTCCAGGGACTCAGCCCAGCCGACCAACTGGCGTCCTGTCCGCGAATCACATCACCGTGGCCGTAGCACAGCACCGTAGGGCGATCGGGCGACTCGATCCGATGCGCCATCAGCATGGGGCCGCCCTGTGCAGCGGGGTTGTTCAGGAGGGTGCAATGGAAGCCCATGCGCTGCAGAGCGGGAACGATGTGCTCGGTCAGGTAGCGCGGAAGTTCCGCAGCCGACTCGGCCAGCTGACTTTCGGAGCGGCAGGCCACGCGATCGGACAGCACACGGAAGAGGCTGCCCTCGTCGAACCATCGTGTGGCCGCTGCAATCGCGGCACGGCGCGCGTCCGAGGCTTCGGGAGCATGATTCGTATGAGGGGTACGGGCTTGCAACATGGGGCCTCCAGACGCAGGGTCAGCGTGTCAGGTCAGGTCGCAGGATAATCCGTCGATGATCACACCCCGTTCAATGCGGCTGTACGCGTGTTGCCCCGTCGGCCGCCCCTGGGCCTGAGCGCACATGACGGACCTGCATATGACGGACCTCCACGCGGCATGACCATCGGTGCTTTCCTGCCTGGCGAGCCCACCCGCATCGCGCGCCTGGTGCATGCCTGCGACCTGCCCGCCGCATGGCGCAGCGCAGATCGCTCCACGCTGCTGGAACTCGGTTGGTCAAGCGGCCTGCTTTTTTTGCACACCTGGCAGGCCTGGCGGCGCCAGCCTGATCGGCCCCGGCGCGTGCGCTACGTGGCGATGCTGCCGCGGGGCATGTTCAAGCCTGTTGAGTCGGACATGCGTCAGGCGAAGCGTTGGGCGCACTGGACGGCTGAGCATGCGTTGCCCGATCCCAAGATCCTGCAACAGGAAGGCATTGATCCGGCACTCGAGGCCGTATTGCGGGCGCGTTGGCCGTTGCCGATCGAAGGGGTACACCGCATCGAGCTCGAAGACGGGCACCTCCAGCTGACCCTGGTATTCGGCGACCCGGCGCGCATGCTGCCTGGGCTGCTGCCTCAGATCGATCGCCTCCTCGCAGCGCCGGATACACCCGTGGGTTCATGCAGGACCTCGGTCAACGCTGCCCCCAGGCCAGACGGTCAAGATCTTGCGGGCTTCACACCAGCGGTGCTGCGTCGAGCGGGCACCCTGCTCACGCGTGCCGGACGCGCCGTGATCGATACTCAGAACACTCTGTGGGTCAGCACGCTGCGTGCTGCGGGGCTAGCGGTCAGCCTCACGCAACCGGATGGGCTCGTCGTGTTGCGTCCGATCGCCAGCCACACCGCGCCCGCTGTGCAGCAAGCTCCTGCAACCGAGACCCCCCGCGCGGTGGTCATTGGCGCCGGGCTTGCAGGCAGTGCGTCGGCCTTCGCCCTGGCACGACGCGGCTGGTCGGTCGAGATGCTGGAAGGTGGCCCGTTCGCCCACAGCGGTTCGGCACAACCGATGCTCGCGCAGCACCCATCCGCCACACTGGATGACGCCCTGCTCTCGCGTCTGACGCGGGCAGCGCTCGCCCTGTCGCTGGGCGCGTATGAAAGCGATGCGATGCGGCGCATCGGACGCCTTCAGTGCTGTGATGCCACACAGGCGATGGCCTTGGCGCAAGGCTGGCCAGAGGCACTGATGCGGGCGGTTAGCGCACCTGAAGCTGCAGCGCTCAGCGGTCTGGCCGGCATCGGGCCAGGCCTGTGGTGGCCGCAAGTGGGCTGCGCCGACCCCCGCGTGCTGCGCGAATCCTGGGCCCACCACCGGGTGTGTCGACGCTCCGGCCTGAGCGCAGCCAGCGTCCAGCGTGTACGCGATCAGTGGCAGGTAGGGGATGCGAACGGGCAAGTCATCGCCGAAGCACCTGTCGTGGTGATCGCAGCCGGCGCGGGCTCGCTCGACATCCGGGTACAGCCCCAGGGAGCCTCCGGATCCGTTGATCCCACGACGGCTGGCCGCCTCGGCGACGCCTTGGGTCCCGTCGGCTGGCAAGTACGCCGCGCCCGCTCCACCCTTGCACGCATCGCCACGTCCAGCCTGCCCGCGTGCATCATCGGTGGATCAGGCCATGCGGTGCCGCTGGACGCGCACCACCTGCTGTTGGGACCGGCGCGGGACGAGCCGACGCTGGCTGCGCCATCGGCTGAGCACGATGCCCTGTCGGCATGGACCCGGCACGCCACGCAAGTGCATGACGATACGCCGCCGCTCGCACTGCGATCAGCCCGTCCTGGTGAGCGCCTGTCCAGCCGCGATCATCTGCCCCTGATCGGGGCGGTCCCCGACCTGCAGGCCATCCACGCCCAGCGCATCGCCATGGCGCGCAACGACCGGCTACCCATGCCCTGTCTCGCCGGCCTGTGGATGGCCACTGGCTTTGGCGGACGGGGGCTGCTGTGGGCCGTGCTGGCAGCGGAGTTGCTGGCCGCTCGCCTGGAGCACGAACCCCTGCCGATCGCCCAGGATCTGGTCGCCGCAGTCGATCCGGCACGCTTCCTGCGCCGCAGCCTGCGTCAGTCCTCGGCATCGCTGAGTTGACCCCGCACGCCTGCGCTCCGTAGCATCGCGGGTTTACAACACGGCGCGTTGCATGCTCACGGTCCTGGAAGTCACGCTGCCGGTGTTTGCGCTGATCGGATGCGGCTGGATCGCCGCTTACCGGCGGCTGCTTTCCGCCGAAGCCACTCGCGGCATCAACGTCTTCGTGTTCATGTTCGCCCTGCCGGCGATGCTGTTTCGGGCCGTGTCCACCCAGTCGCTCGAACAGATTGCTGATCTGCGATTTGTCGGCGCCTATGCGCTCAGTGCGTTAGCCCTGTTGATCGCCGGGCGGCTACTCGCACGTCGCCATGCCCCGCAAAACGCGCCTCAACGCATCGCCTTCGCATTCAGCGCCACGCACGGCAATCTGGGGTATCTCGGCCTGCCCCTGATGGCTCAGCTGGGCGACGCGAGCCGCCTGCCCGCCATGGTGATGGCTTTGCTGGTCGATATTCTGCTGGTGATCGTGCTGTCGATCGTGATGTTCGAGTTCGCACAAAACCGCGGTGGCCATGCCTCGGACCGCGTGCTCAGGCTGCGTGCGGCCATCGGCGGTCTGCTCAAGACGCCGCTCATTCTGGGCATTGCCGTCGGGCTGGTTTTTGCCATGGGGCAATGGACGCTGCCTGCGCCCATGCACACCTTTGTGGAATTGCTCGCTGCAGCGGCAGGGCCGTCTGCGCTCTTTGCCATTGGCGCCTCGCTGGGCGAGCGACGTGTGACGCTGGATCAGGGCGTCCCGATGATGGTCGCACTCAAGCTACTGATCCATCCGGCGCTGGTGGCTCTCATGATGTGGACCTTCGGGGCCGACCCGCGCCTGGCGGCGGTGGGCATTCTGGCTGCCGCCTTACCCACAGCAAGCAATACGTTCATTTTGGCGCAACGCTATGGTGCCGATACCCGACCGGTTGGCGCTGCCTTGGCGCTCGGCACGGCGCTTGCCGTGGTCAGTGTGTCGGCCGTGATCTGGCTGCTGGATCTCACTGCTCAATGATTGGCTCTCAGGGGCTGCAACACTGTATCGAAGTATCGAAGCGGGATTCACCCTCGACCGCTTTGTCTCAAACGACTCAAGCTGTACCCTGCGCATCGAACCCGACTTGGACGCCCATCGAACATGAGCACCCGCACTATCCCGATCGTTCGCTACGACTGCTCGCAGTGCCCAGGCTACTGCTGCAGCTATCCGCGCATCGAAGTCAAAGCGAAAGACGTCGCCCGCTTGGCCAAGCATTTCGGCATCGGCGTCTCGGAGGCAGAGCGACGCTTCACACGGATCTACAAGAGCGACGAAGGCAATGAGCGGATCCTGAAGCATCACAAGGACACGGTTTATGGATCGATTTGCCGCTTCTTTGATCGCACCGAGCGTCGATGCACCATCTACAAGGCGCGGCCCGGCGTGTGCCGGGCTTATCCGGATGGCCCCAAGTGCGGCTACTTCGATTTTCTGAAGTTCGAGCGCAAGCACCAGGGCGACCCGGACTTCATTCCATCAGCCTGACCGGGACTCAACGCCAGCCGTAGTGGCCGCGAT
>JBIKKG010000152.1:0-7888 GCA_044360485.1 Burkholderiaceae bacterium
AGCAAGGCGATCAGGGCAAAGGTGCGCCAGAACAGCGATAAGCGCACGGCGGTACTCAGTCGGGCACGAACACGTAGCCCACGCCCCAGACGGTCTGGATGTAGCGCGGACTGGCAGGGTCGGGTTCGATCAGCTTGCGCAATCGGGAGATCTGCACATCCAGGCTGCGATCGAAGGCGCCGTATTCGCGTCCGCGTGCCAGCACCATCAGTTTGTCGCGCGACAAGGGTTGTCGCGGGTGGCGCGCGAATACCTTCATCACGGAGAACTCACCGCTGGTGAGCGTGAGCGGCTCGCCATCGCGGGTGAGCGTGCGTTGCGCCGGGTCAAAAATGAACGGCCCGAAGCTCACTGGGCCGATATCGGTCGCCGGAGCCCCCGGGGCCTCGGCAGCGGGTTGTCGGCGCAGCACAGCATGGATGCGGGCCAGCAGCTCACGCGGATTGAAGGGCTTGGGCAGGTAATCGTCAGCGCCCATTTCAAGACCGACGATGCGGTCGACTTCGTCGCCCTTGGCCGTCAGCATGATGACCGGGGTGCGGTCATTGGCCGCACGCAAGCGGCGCACGATCGACAGGCCGTCTTCCCCGGGGAGCATGAGGTCGAGCACGAGGAGGTCTGGCGTGGCGCGCTGCAGCATGCGGTTCAGAGCGGCCCCATCGGCGGCGAGCGATACCTCGAAGCCGTTGCCGCTCAGATAGCGCGAGAGCAGGTCACGCAGTTTGGGATCGTCATCCACGACGATCAGTCGCTTGGCCGATGGGCTCATCGCGCGATGATACTGCCGGGCGACATCTGCCATGGAGCTCGGATGCTGACTGGAGGCGAGGAGCGAGGCGGTTGTTACGCACTGTTACTCTCCTTACCAGGCGCGGCAGCCCCTGCGACCGGAGGCCTTGCGGGGCGCCGATAGAATGGCGGGTCGCAAGGAGAATGGGTGTGAGCGTTGGGGATCGATCGGGTTGGGAAAGCTGCGCCGGGTCGTGTGCTCAAGCGCTCATGCGCGTCGGGCTTGTCCTGGTCGGGCTCACCCTGGTGACCCTTGGATCGGCTGTCAGAGCCCACCCGCCCGGCATGGAAGACCCGGAGCGTCAGCAGCGGCGCATGGAACTGCGCCAGCATCTGATGCAGGAACGTGAGCGCTGGCGCCCCGAATCGCAGGGCGGACCACGCGAAGCGATGCGCCAGGAGATGCGCATCGATAAGCGCCCCGAGATGCGCAATGAGTTTCAAGTCGAGAGTCGCAATGACCCGCGCGATGACCTGCGAACGGAACGTCTCACGGTTGAAGAACGGCGCGCGCTGCGGCGCGCGATTCGGGAGGCACAGCGGTTTCCTGCGGAGCCCGTGACCCCCTGACTTAGAATCGGGGTCATGACTGCTTCTGCTTCGCCACCACCCACCTTCGACGCCGCGCGGGCCGTGCTGGCGCTCGACACTTCGGCGGGGCAGTGTTCGGTCGCCTTGCGCTGGGGGCCGCGCGAAGCCTACCGGGTTGCACCGATGATTCAGGGCCATTCGCGCGTGCTGCTGGGCATGATCGATGCGGTCATGGTTGAACTCGGTTGCGACGCCACGCATATCGCCGCCGTGGGCTATGGGAGCGGCCCGGGGTCATTCACCGGGCTACGGGTCGCCTGCGGTGTGGCGCAAGGCCTTGCCCTTGGCTGGGATTGTCCGGTAGTGGCCGTCGATACGCCCTGTGCGCTGGCCGTGCAGGCAGCGCTCGCACGCGACCCTGACCGCACGCGTCCTGACGATCTGATCGCGGTGGCCTTGGACCTGCGCATGCAGGAATTCTGTTGCGCGGTCTTTCGGGCCGACGCGATCCTGGATGCCCAAGCGTGGCCGCAGCCGATCGGTGGGTTGCAACTCGGTCCGCAAGCCCAGGCTGTGGCGCTGTTTGCGTCTCATGCGCCTGGCGGGCAGGGGGCGCCAGGGGGGCAGCGCATGGGCAGTGACGCTCTGGCGCTTGCCGGCTCACCTGGGCTGTGGCTGGCCGGTGATGGCTTCGATGTGGGCGAGGCCTTGCGCGCCTGGAGTGCTGCGCTGGTGCAGGCCGCACGGCGCCCGATGCAGGCCGTGCAACCCGATGCCCGTGCGGTGGCACACCTGGCTGCGCGCGGACTGATGCTTGGTCGCGGGCTGGATGCTGCCGATGCCGCGCCCTTTTACCTTCGCGACAAAGTGGCGCTCGACGTCACCGAGCAGGCCGCGTTGCGTGCCGCTCGGGCAGCCACATCAGCAGCCGCCCCTGCAGCCGCCGCTGCAGCCTCATCACGCAGCACACCAGGATGAGCGCGTCCCCGCAATCTGACGCACAGCCCGAGTTGCGCTGGCAGGTCAGGCCGATGCGTGCGGGCGATCTGCCGGTCGTGGCGCAAATCGAGTCCAGGATCTTTGCGGCCCCCTGGACCCAGGGCAATTTTTCCGACAGCCTGGACGCCGGTTACGACGGCTGGGTATTTCATGCGCCGCAGCCCTTGGAACCGATGCTCGGGTACGCGATCCTCATGTGGCTGCCCGATGAAGTCCATCTGCTCAATTTGAGTGTGGACGCGCCGATACAGGGGCGTGGCTTGGGTGCGCAGATGCTCGAGTGGCTGATGACCGATGTGATGCATCGCGGCGCACCCGCCATGCTGCTGGAGGTGCGCCCGTCGAACATGCCGGGGCTGCGCTTGTATGAGCGCAAGGGCTTTCAGCGTATCGGGTTGCGCAAGGGCTATTACCCGTTGCAAAACGGGGTGCGCGAAGACGCCATCGTGATGCGTCGTCGCTTTGATCCTCACGGCGCAGTAACGTCGCGTTGACCTTGCAGGCGAATTGATCGAGATGGATGCACACCGCAGGCGCGCATGGGAGGCGCTGGAGATCGGGCCCTTGTGGCGGCTGCGACCGCCACCGGCAGACCCGTCCGAGCCGCTGACCTGGACGCAGTTGGAGCAGACGGTGTCCGGTTGCACAGCGTGTGCACTGGCGCACAATCGTCAGCAGACCGTCTTTGGCGTCGGACCGCAGCCTGCTGCCTGGATGCTTGTTGGCGATGCGCCCGACCAACACGAAGAGGCCAGTGCAGAACCGTTCGCGGGGCCAGCAGGTCAGTTGCTGGACCAGATGCTTGCAGCCATCAGTGTGAATCGCAGCACGGACGTGTTTGTCACCAACGCGCTCAAGTGCAGACCGCCTGCGAACCGCGATCCCTCGCCCGAAGAAGTGTCGCGCTGCCAGCCCTATCTGAAACGTCAGGTCGACCTGGTCCAGCCCAGGCTCATCCTTGCGCTGGGCCAGTTTGCAGCCCACAGCCTCCTGGGCACCGACGCAAACCTGGCCAGCTTGCGCGGGGTGGTACACCGCTACGCGTCGGCTGCCGGCCCCATCCCGCTGGTGGTGACTTACCATCCGGCGTATTTGCTGCGCCATTTGCCTGAAAAGGCACGCAGCTGGGCAGACCTGCGTTTGGCGCGCCGCACCTTCGACACTGACCCTGGCGCGCGCTGAGCCGGGCTGACTCAGTGGCCGCGTGGGGAGTCGGCCTCGACCTCGATGAGACCGATTGAATCGAAGCGGCGCTGATTGGCCCGATGCAGGGCGATCACCGCAAGCATCGTGACGGCCACCATGGCTCCGAAGGTCACGATGATGGTGTTGATGTGCCAGTCAGCACGAATCAGCACGGCATACAGCGCGAGCATGATCAGCACCATCAGGTTCTCATTGAAATTCTGGACGGCGATCGAATGGCCTGCGCTCATCAGCACATGCCCGCGATGCTGCAGCAAGGCATTCATGGGCACGACGAAAAAGCCGGCGAGCGCGCCGATGATCACCAGCAGCGGATAGGCCACGGACGTGTCGTGCACCAGGGTCATCATTGGCACGATGACCCCCATGGCGACTCCGCAAGGCAGCACACGCAGCGATCCCCTCAGGGGAATGACGCGGGCTGCCAGCACGGCGCCCAGGGCAATGCCCACCGCCACCACGCCCTGTAGCACGGCAGCCCGCGACAGCGGCATGCCCAGCTGCACCTCGGCCCACTTGAGCACGATGAACTGCAGTGTGGCGCCGGCGCCCCAAAACAGGGTCGTGACGGCGAGCGAGATCTGGCCGAGCTTGTCTCGCCACAGCGTGGACAGACAATGGGCGAAGTCCTTGAGCAGTGCGACCGGGTTGCGTGACTGGCGCGCGTAGCGTGCCCCGGTGTCGGGGATGCGCAAATTGAAGAGCGCTGCGACACCGTACAGACAGGCAATGACCAGAATGGCCGATTCGGCTGGGGTATCGATACCGGTTTCGATCGCCGGGAAATCCAAAGAGAGCAAGGCTGTGGCCACTTTCGGGCTGATCAGCACGCCGCCCAGGACGGTGCCCAGGATGATCGAGCCCACGGTGGTGCCTTCGATCCAGCCGTTGGCCGCCACCAGCTTGCTGGGCGGCAGCAGCTCGGTGAGGATGCCGTACTTGGCGGGCGAGTAGGCCGCCGCACCCAGGCCGACGATTGCATAGGCCAGCAGGGGATGCACCGTAAAGAACATCAGCGCGCAGCCGACCACCTTGATCGTGTTGGTGATCAGCATCACACGGCCCTTGGGCATGGCGTCGGCAAATGGACCTACGAACGGCGCAAGCAATACGTAGGAGACGGTGAAGAAGAGCTTGAGAAGCGGCTTCATCCACTCGGGCGCATGCATCTCGACCAGCAGCGCGATGGCGGCGATCAGCAGCGCGTTGTCGGCGAGCGACGAGAAGAACTGCGCCGCCATGATGGTGTAGAAACCGCGTCTCATTCGGGTACCGGCTGCCTGAGCGCTGCGTTATAGCATGAACCCCATGGCGCTATAGTGGCCGGATGTCACGACCGATTGCAGCCTTTATCTCCGTGGCGGCCATGGCCGCCAATCTTCAGCAAGTGCGAGCTCGTGCGCCGACCTCGCGCGTGTGGGCGGTTGTCAAGGCCAATGCCTATGGACATGGTCTGGCGTCGGCCTGTGAGGGCTTTGCGGGCGCCGATGGGCTGGCCCTCATCGAATTCGACCATGCCGCCCGGCTGCGTGCGCTGGGCTGGAGCGGTGCGATGCTCATGCTGGAGGGTGCATTCGATGCTGAGGATGTCAAGAGCGCTGCGCACCTTGGGGCGGCCCTGGTCGTTCATTCGCCTCATCAGCTGCAGTGGATCACGGCGTATCGCGGACAAGCTCTTGATCTGTGGATCAAGGTCGATACCGGTATGAACCGGCTGGGGTTTGCGCCCAGTGAGCTTGCCGAGGTGCATGCCACGCTCAAGGCGCTGAGCACAGTCAGCCGTGTGAGCGTGATGACCCATTTCGCCGACGCTGAACGCGAGGGCGGCACCGATCTGCCCTGCGCGCGCTTTGATCAGGCTGCAGCGGGACTGCAGGGGTGGCACTCGCTGGCCAACTCCGGCGCTGTCCTGTGTGCGCCGCAGACCCACCGGGACTGGGTACGGCCCGGGATCATGCTCTATGGCGCCACACCGATGGAGCATCAGTCGGCGGCCGATCTTGGGCTGCGCGCCACGATGAGCCTGCGCAGCGAACTGATCGCGGTGCGACAGGTGCAGGCCGGCGAGGGCGTGGGCTATGGGTCGACCTTTGTGGCGGACCGATCGATGCGCCTGGGCATCGTGGCCTGTGGGTATGCCGATGGCTATCCGCGTCGTGCTCCAACCGGCACACCCATCGAGGTCAGCGGTGTGCGCACACGTACCGTGGGCCGAGTCTCGATGGACATGATCGCGGTCGACCTCGAGCCGGTCCCTCAGGCTCAGGTGGGTGCAGCGGTGGAGTTGTGGGGTGATCGCGTCCCGATCGATCTGGTCGCGGCGCATGCCGGCACGATCGGCTACGAATTGATGTGCGGGCTGGCGCCGCGCGTCCCGGTGCATATCGTGCGGGGCTGACCGACATGGTGCGCGCCAAGACCCATTATGTGTGCAGTGAATGCGGAGGTACCGCCCCCAAGTGGTCGGGTCAGTGTCCGCATTGCTCGGCCTGGAATACGCTGCAGGAGCAAGCGATTGAGGCCGCCCGCGGCAGCCCGGCCGCGCATCGCTTTGCGCCGCTGGCCGCCACGCAGGGCGTGCAATGGCTCGACGCAGTGGTGGCGGCCGAAGTGCCACGCTTTCCTACTGGCGCTGAGGAATTCGACCGAGTCCTGGGGGGCGGTCTGGTGCCAGGCTCAGTGGTACTCATTGGTGGCGATCCCGGTATTGGCAAGTCCACCCTGCTGCTGCAGGCCTTGGCGCATCTGTCGCAATCGCTGCCCGTGCTGTACGTGAGTGGCGAAGAGTCGGCGGCCCAGGTGGCCTTGCGTGCACGTCGACTGGGGCTGGACGGCAGCAAAGTGCCGCTGCTGCCCGAAATCGGGCTCGAACGCATTGTTGCCGGGATCGAGTCGGCATCGCCCAAGGTCGTGGTGGTCGATTCGATCCAGACGCTCTATACCGAGCAGTTGAGCTCGGCCCCGGGTTCGGTGGCGCAGGTGCGCGACTGCGCTGCGCAACTGACGCGGCTGGCCAAGCAGACCGGCGTCACGATCGTGATGATCGGTCATGTGACGAAGGAGGGCACGCTGGCAGGGCCGCGCGTACTCGAGCACATGGTCGACACCGTGCTCTACTTCGAGGGCGACACGCATTCATCGTTTCGACTGGTGCGGGCCTTCAAAAACCGCTTCGGTGCCGTCAACGAGTTGGGCGTGTTTGCCATGACCGATCGCGGCTTGCGCGGGGTTTCCAACCCCTCGGCGCTGTTCCTGTCGCAACACGATCGGCAGGTGTCAGGCTCCTGTGTACTGGCCACGCAGGAAGGTACGCGCCCGCTGCTGGTGGAGGTGCAGGCGCTGGTCGACACGGCCCATGTGCCCAATCCCAGACGGCTCTCGGTCGGGCTGGAGCCTGCCAGGCTGGCGATGCTGCTGGCGGTGCTGCACCGGCACGCCGGCATTGCCTGCTTCGATCAGGATGTCTTCGTCAATGCGGTAGGCGGCGTGAAAATAGGCGAGCCGGCCGCTGACCTGGCCGTGCTGCTGGCGATCGTCTCGTCGCTCAAGAACCGACCGTTGCCACGCGGACTGGCCGTGTTTGGTGAGGTGGGGCTGGCGGGTGAGATCCGCCCGTCGCCACGGGGCTTGGAGCGGCTGCGCGAGGCAGCCAAGCTCGGATTTTCCAAGGTGATTGCACCGCGTGCCAATGTGCCGAAGAAGCCGATCGAGGGCCTGGAGGTCGTGGCAGTCGAGCGGATTGATGCGGCCCTGGACGCGGCCTGGTAACCCGCTGACGAAGGACCGGGATGCGCGAAGGCGCGGGTCCCAGACCGCGCTGCCGCGCCTCACGGCACTGGCTGTCAAGCCCTCGACTGCCTGAGCGCCAGGCTGACCTTCAGCCCGCGGGGCGGGGTGATGGTTGTCCAAGCAGTGCCTGCGCGGCCGCATCGCCGCTGCGCACTGCAGACTCAATCGTCGAGGGATAGTCCGGCCACATCCAGTCGCCGGCCAGTTCCAGTCCGGGGCACAGCCTGCGCAGTGGCTCGCGGTCGATGCGCGGTCGATTCGGTGTGCAGCGCTGTGTGGCCTGCCGCTCGACGATCGTGCGCGCAAACGGTGCGGGCGGTACGGCCAGTTGTGTACTCACTTGAGCGTTGACCTGATCAGCGAGGGTCTGCGGGTCGGGCAGCGTGTGCCCGGCCGCGCTGACCACCACACCGGCCACCGTCTGCCACGCACAAGCCGTGGCATCAGGTCGGTTGAACAGCCACTGGCCGGGCGCACCGGCCTGCATGTCGTCGTGCAACAAGAGGGTGTCGGGCAAGCTCAGTCTGTCATGCCAGGCCAGCCACACGGTCGCAATCGGTTCTTCTTGAAAGTC
>JBIKKG010000153.1:0-7826 GCA_044360485.1 Burkholderiaceae bacterium
TCAGCTTGTGTTGAAACGGCAATCGGAACGTAGGCTGTAGGGGGTCCGGGGCGACCCGAATACCGAGGTATTCGACGTAGGGAATGTGTTGCCCGGGTAAGGGCGGCTCGCTGGCCTGTGGTGCGGTCCAGTGGGTTGGCGCTGCGCTGGAAGTGTCGGTGCGGGAGGCGCTCGCGGCGTCAATGGGCGCTGCTGCAGCGGATCTGGCACTGGACGGCGTGCCCAACATGAAGGCCGATTGTGCCGTGGCAACCGGTTGCGCCCGATCGTCCTGCCACACCTCGGCACGGATGAAGGCCACACTGCGCGAGAGGCGGTAGCAGTGCGCCTCGGAATACACGTCTTTGCCGGGCAGCGCAGGGCGCAGCCAGTCCAGACGTAGATCGAGCGTCGCATAGGTGACATCTCGGGCCTGTACCGCCGCCCCCACCGCGATCCCGCAGGCCGAATCCGCCAGGACGATCAGCGGGCCCACATGCATCAGCCCGCGTTCGGGGTCGCCCAGCCAATCGTCGCGCGGCGGCAACCGCATGGTGCCGCGTGCCGGTTCGACAGCGGTAATCTCGAGTCCGATGTCCCGCATCTGCGGCGTGCGGACGACGTACACTTGTTTCAGGTATTCCAGCAGTTCGGACATATCGGGAGCAGTTTCAGGCGGGAGCAGCAGGACTCAAGAGGTGCCCGCTCGACTGACAGGTGGACTCATTCACCAGTGATTTTCCGCTCACGGATCACCCGCCCCCACATGGCGGATTCGCGGGCGATGGTGCGCATGAGCTCTTCGCGCGAACCCGGGGTGGCCGGTAAACCATGCTTGGCCAGACCCTCGACCACGTCGGGCGATTTCAGCACTCTGATGAGCTCGGCATTCCAGCGCTCCAGAATGGGTGCCGGCACTTTGGAAGAGGTGACGAATGCGTACCAGTTCGTGGCGTTGAAATCCGGGTAGCCCGATTCGGCGATCGTGGGCACTTGCGGCAGCCCACGGATGCGCTCGGTGCCGGTGGATGCCAGCGCAACGAGCTTGCCGCTCTCGATGTGCGGCTGTGCGGTCGACATGGTGGCGTACCACGATGCAACCCGTCCGCCCAGGATGTCCACCAGCGCCGGCGCCCCGCCCTTGTACGGAACATGCACGGTATCGATCCTGGCCATGTCGTTGAGGAGCTCGCCGGCCAGATGCGAAGCCGAGCCGGGGCCGGTCGACGCGAAATCCAGCTTGCCGGGGTACTTCTTTGCATAGGCAATGAATTCGGCGAAGGTCTTGATGCCCGTCCCGGTATGCACCACCAGCACGTTGGGAAAATTCACCGCCATGGTGATCGGGGCGAGATCCTTGATGGGATCGTAGGGCACCTTCATCAGATGCGGTGCGATGGCGAGCGGTCCGACAGATCCCAGCAGAATCAGACTGCCATCGCCGGGGCCAGTGGCAGCCATCTGATGCGCGATGTTGCCCCCGGCACCCGGTCGGTTTTCCACCGTCACGGACTGGCCGATGTTCTCGCTCAGCTTCTTGGCGATGATGCGTGCTGCGGTGTCGGCCGCGCCGCCGGCCGCGAACCCCACCAGCAGCGTGACCCCTTTTTTCACGGGAAAGTCCTGTGTCTGGGCCGTCTGTGCAAACAGGGCGATCAGGAGGGCGCCGAGCGCCTTGGCAAGCGTCAACGTGCGTGAGGGCATCAGTTCGTAGGACATGGATAGGGATGTTCAGGTTGGAATGAGGGGGAGGCCGGGCATCACCTTGATGCAGGCCATGCGCTGTGATCCGACCAAGGAGTATGGCAGGGCTATGCGGGATCGACCCGTGGGCGCATGCATCAGCGCACCCGGTCGGCGTTGTCCTCCATGACCTTTGAAAACGTTGCGATCAGCTCGGAGAGCGCCTGAATCACCGCTTCGCGCCGAGCCTCGCGCGGCTCGCTCGTTGGGCGCAGAAGGGCTGCCGAGATATTGGCGTGCTGCTGGAGATGCTGGCCGCCCGAGAGACGGCGTGCGAGCCCGACGCTCAGATAAACGACCTGCTGACCGTTGCGCATCTCGATGGCGTCGACGTGCACCAGGATGCTGTAGCGCGCAGGCGGAAAGGTGGCATCGAACGTGGGTTCCAATGCCCGCGAAATGATGCTGGCCACGTCTTCATCGGCGATCGGAACATTGGTCAGGCGTGTGGTGGCCTCCCAGGCATGCACAGAGGGCCATGCGAGCAGCAGGAACACCAGCAAAGCTGATGCCATCGCACGAAAGAGCGGCTGGATCATCGTGCTGCGAGGCGTGCACACGCCCGGGACGGTTGGATGTGAAAGATGCCCGCGGAGTTCAGAGCCACGCCAGATCATAAGGGACTCAGCGTCTTATCATACGGGAGCGCGCGGCGTGCCCCCTGGGCCGGTTGGCACTCGCTAGGGCGTGAGCCATCTCGTGCCCTGGTGATCGAACAGCGCACGTCGATGGGTGTCGCGACCGATCTCCAGCCAATCGATTGATTCGACCTGACCGATCAGTACGGCCAGCTGCGGTTCTGGTGACGTGAGCCACTCCGTTGCGGGCAGTGGCTCACCTGGCGCCGCGGCCGACAGATAATCCTTGGCGGCTCGGGTGTGACGGACCTGGTCCCAGACGGCTTGCATGCTGGCACTGTGGTCGTCCGCAATGAATGTGGCGCGCACGCGCAGCTGCCAGCTCAGGGCCGGGCACCAGAACACCAGCACGCCTGCGGGGCGGGCGGTGAGCTGGGCGACTTTCGGGCTGCGCCGGTCGGTGTAGACATGAAGGGTGCCGCTGGATGGCTCTGCGTGCCTCAGGACCACCGTGCGTGCGTGCGGCGCCCCCTCGCTGTCGACGGTGGCGAGCACGGGTGTTCGCCAGGCATGTTGACGCTCGACGGTGGCCTGATGCAGCACCTGCCAGATCCGGTCAAGCAGGCCAGAGGAGTCTGCTTCAGACAGCATTGGCGGGCGCATCGCGCTGCAGGAGATCGCGTCGCCACGCCAGGGCAATCGCCAGCGTCAGCACCAGCCCCAGAGTGATCAGCCCCAAAGCGGTGGCCTGGTAACCGAAGCGGGGGATCAGATTGCCCGCAATCAGCAGACCCAGCGGCAGCGGATAAATGGCCAACATGCGCACGCCCATGATGCGGCCGCGAAACCGTTCATCCGAGGTGCGCAACAGCAGGATCGCCAATGACAGCATGCATAAGCTCTGCGCAATGCCTGCGCACACCAGCATGCCCATGGCCACCCACGCATGGCTCGACAGCGCAAAGCCGATCAGACACACAAACCAGACCACCGTCATGGTGATCATGGTGCGTGCCGGCTTGAGGCGCGCCCCGAACATACTGATGGCCACAGAGCCGATCAATGCACCGAACGCGAAACTGGCCACCATCATGCCCAGACCGCGCTGGTCCAGATGAAAGACATCGCGTGCGATGTAGGGCATGAGCCCGCCGGTGAAGGGAAAGGCAGTGAGGTTCACCAGCGCCGCCAGGCTCATGGCCGCCAGCAGGCGCGGTGTGCGCCAGATGTAAACCACCCCTTCCTTGAGCTCGCTCCATGCCGAGGGGCGCTGGGGCGATGGCCCTGCTGGGGAGGGGCTGCTCTTTGGGCGCGGCGCGCCATCGGTGAGAAGGGTCAGCAAGGCGCCACTCAGGTAGATGGCCGTGATGACCATGTAGGCGGGTGCCATGCCGAATATCGCCATGAAACCCGTGCCTGCCAGCGCACCGCCTACTTTGGCGGAATCCATGGTCGTTCGGGAAATGCCCATGGCCGCCGTGAGGTGCGCCGGTGGCACCGTGGCGCTGACCAGTGCGCTGCGCAGGCCGATGTCTGTGGGCCGCACCAGACCGGAAAGTGTGGCCATGGCCAGCACCGCCATCGGGTTGAGGTGACCGCTCAAGGCCAACAGCAGGATCACGCAGGAAAAGAGCGCGTAGCAAAAGCGCATTCCGGCCAGCACATTGCGCAGGCCCAGCCGGTCTCCGAGCATCCCGAGCATGGGCGACAGCAGCGTGCCCACAAACTGCAGTGCACCAAAAATGGTGAGCATGACGACTGAGCCGGTCTCGACCAGCACATACCAGCCCAGGATGAGCGTTTCCATCTCGAGCGCCCAGGCCGTGCACAGGTCTGCCGGCCACTGGAAGCGAAAGCTGCGCGACTTGAACGGCGCCAGGGCCGCCATGCTGCTCATGAGGCGTATCGAACCTGCGGTTTACAAAGTGCGACCGAACAAATCAAACAAGCGTTCCCAGTGCCGCTCGGCTGAGGGCTTGTGATAGACCTTGCGCTGCGGAAAGGCGAAGCCGTGATGGGCTTCGGGGTACATCTCGATGCGGGCATTGAGCTTATGCCGGTCGATTTGCGCCTGAATGCTGTTCAGTGCGTCCTGGCTGATGTAGTCATCGAACTGGGCGCAGGCGAAATACATTTCTCCTGTGATGTGCTCTGCCAGCAGGTGGGCCGAGTCGGGCAGATCGGTCACGAGCCGCGCACCATAGATGGACGCCGAGGCCGCAATGCGGTCCGCAAACCGCCCTGCCACGCGAAACACGAAGCGCCCGCTCAGGCAGTAGCCGACCACCCCGATCTGCGCACTGCGTGCTTGCGGCTCGGCATCCAGAAAGGCGAGCATGGCTTCGGTGTCCTGCTCGATCATCGTATTGGACAGGCTACGGTTTAGGGTCCACATGTGTTCGCGGGTCTGCGCATACCCTGGGTCGCTCAGGCGATCGGCATCGATGTCCACCGAGCGCGCCATGCGGTAGTACAGATTCGGCATCAGCACGTAGTAGCCCACGGTTGAAAGCCTGCGGGCCATGTCGCAGAGTTCCTCGCGGATACCCACGGAGTCCATGTACAGGATCACCACAGGGTGTGGGCCGGGCTTGTCCGGATGAAAGATCCAGCTGTTCATCTGCCCGTCGCGGGTCGGGATGTCTACGATGCGTTCTTGCATGGTGTGCACTCCTCGCTGATCCATGGATTGTGGCGGCAGGACCGTGACTCGACCACCCGGGGTTCCGATATCCTGCAATGCTGATCCATCTGCAGGGTGTGCCATGCGATTTCCCGTCACCGAGCATGTCGTCAAAACGGCGCGACACACCAGCTTTTATTTGGCCTGCGGTGCCGAGCAGGCGCCCCTCATTGTGTTTGTGCATGGTTGGCCGGAGCTGTCGATCAGTTGGCGTCACCAGCTGCAGTGCTTCGCATCGCTGGGTTTTCGCGCTATCGCCCCTGACATGCGCGGCTATGGCCGCTCAACAGTCCATCCGCAGATCGCTGATTACGGGATGGAACAGATCACGGCCGACATGATCGAACTGCTGGATGGGCTGGGGGTGCAGTCGGCGATCTGGGTCGGGCACGACTGGGGCTCGCCCGTGGTCTGGAGCCTTGCGCAGCATCATGCGCAGCGGGTCGCGGGTGTGGCGAGCCTGTGTGTGCCGTATCTGCCCGATGGGTTCAGCCCAGAGCATCTGATACCGCTGATTGATCGCACGCTGTATCCCGCCGATGTGCATCCGGCGGGCCAATGGGATTACCAGCTGTTTTATCGCGAGCACTTTGACAAGGCAGTCGCCACGTTCGAAGCCGATGTGTTGCGTACGGTGAAGGTACTGTTTCGCAAAGGTGATCCTGCGGGGCGCGGAAAGCCCGCAAGACTGGCCTTCGTGCGACGTGAAGGCGGATGGTTCGGCGGGGCGTCGGTGGCGCCTGATCTGCCGATGGATCGCGATCTGCTCACGCGGGAAGATCTGCATCGCTATGTGAGTGCCTTGCAGACCAACGGGTTTTTCGGACCTGACGCCTGGTACATGAATGCCCAGGCGAACATGGCGTTTGCGGCGCGCGCAGCCAGCCCCCGGCACCTGACGATGCCCGTGCTGTTTTTTCATGCGGCGTATGACTACACCTGCGACACCGTACAGACCGCCTTGCCTGAACCCATGCGCGCGGCCTGCCGTGATCTGACCGAGCTCACCGTCCCTACCGGCCACTGGATGGCGCAGGAACGCCCCGATCTGGTCAACGCTGGGCTGGCACGCTGGCTGGCTGTGAAGTTTCCCAAGCACTGGGCGGTCTGACGCAGCATGCGGTTCCTGCACACTTCCGACTGGCACCTGGGACGTGTTTTCTACAACCTCTCCCTGATCGACGATCAGGCCTGGGTGCTTGATCGCCTGGTCAAGCTGGCCATCGACGAACGGGTCGATGCGGTGCTGATTGCAGGGGATGTTTACGATCGCGCGGTGCCGCCCACCGACGCTGTCGCGCTGCTTGACGAGGTCCTGTCTCGACTGGTGCTTGGCGCCCGCATTCCGGTGGTGCTGATCGCAGGCAACCATGACAGTGCCGACCGTCTGGGGTTTGGCAGCCGCATGGCCGAGTCTGCCGGTCTGATGATTCGCGGCACACTGCACCGGCTGGCACCGATCCCGTTCAACGATGCGCATGGCGTGGTGGCAGTGCACCCGGTCCCCTATACGGAGCCAGCCTACGTGCGAGCAATCGCCACTGATGCGCAGGATGTCGACGCACCAGGCGCGCAGTCAGGGGCCTTCGATCATCAGGCCGCCATGAACAGCTTAATGACGATGGTCCGGGCGCAGCGCGTGCCCCGCCAGCGCAACATCCTGGTCGGACACGCCTTCGTGGCCGGAGGCGCTGTGAGCGACTCGGAGCGTCCACTGTCCGTGGGTGGCTCGGGGATGATCAGCACAGCCACCTTCGACGGCTTCGATTACGTGGCGCTGGGGCATCTTCATCGGCCCCAGGCCGTCGGCAGTGACCGCATCCAGTACGCCGGTTCGCTGCTGAAGTACTCATTCAATGAGGTGGATCAGCCCAAGAGCGTGTCGATCGTGGAGATGGCCGCCGACGGACGTGTGCACGTCAAGCGTGTCGCGCTGGGAGCACGCCGCGATGTGCGCATCGTGCGCGGCACCCTGGCCGAATTGATCGCTGCACCTGACCGCGATGCCTCGTGCGATGACTACCTGATGGCCGAGCTCACCGACACGGCGCCGCTGCTCGATCCGCTGGCGCGGCTCAGGGCGGTTTACCCGAACATGATGACCTTGCAGATGGTTGCGATCGGGCAAGGCGGTGACGCAAAGATGGGTGCGCAGATCGATCATCGCGTCAGACAACCCGAGGAGCTCTTCAAGGCGTTTTATCGGGATGTCATGGGCGAAGCGCTCGGCGATGCCGAGCAGGACATTTTCAACGAGGCGCTGCGCGGCCTGCGCAGCAGTGGATCGGATGCCCCGCCATGAAACCGATCCGGCTTGAGATGTGTGCGTTCGGGCCTTTTGCAGACCGGCAGCTGATCGACTTTCGCGTGTTGGGTGATCGCCCCTTCTTTCTCATTCATGGACCGACCGGCGCGGGCAAGACATCGATTTTGGATGCGATGTGCTTTGCGCTCTTTGGTGACAGTTCGGGCGGTGAGCGCAAAGCGGTCCAGATGCGCAGCCACCATGCGCCGCCGCAGACGCTAACCGAAGTGATCTTCGAGTTTGCCCTGGGAGAGCGACTCTATCGGGTTCGCAGAAGGCCCGAGCAGCCGCGCAAGGCCAAGCGGGGTGGGGGCGAGACCCATGAGCCGCAACAGGCTGAACTGCATCTGCTGCAGACCAACGGATCGATCGACGGTCTTAAGCCGATGGCGGCAGGCTGGAGCCGCGTGACCGAGGCGGTCAGCCGCTTGCTGGGGTTTGAGAGCGCCCAGTTCCGACAGGTGATCATCCTGCCGCAGGGTAAGTTTTTCGAATTTCTGAAAGCTGGATCGCAGGATCGGGAAAAGATTCTGCAAAC
>JBIKKG010000154.1:0-7793 GCA_044360485.1 Burkholderiaceae bacterium
GAAGGTGGGCCTGTCAGGAGACTTTGGCGGCAGCTACTTTCTGAATCATCTGGTGGGCTCGGCCATGGCCCGCGAGTTGTATTTCACTGCCAAAGTGCTGCGAGCTGATGAGGCGCAGCGGATCGGCATGGTCAATCGCGTGGCCCCGCGCGATCAGCTTCCCCAGGCGGCTGCGGCCTATGTCAAGGAATTGCTGGCACTGCCCACCATCGCCGTGGGGTACATGAAGCGCAATCTGAATACCGGACTGCGCGGCACGCTGTCCGATGTGCTGGACAGCGAAGCGATCCACATGATTCGGTCTTTTGAAACTGAAGACCACAAGGGTGCGGCCAAGGCGTTCGTTGAGAAACGTGACCCGGTATTCAGCGGGCGCTGAGCGCACCCGCCAGACGTTCTCATGCCACTTCCGGTCGGGCGGCTGATGGTCGCCCGAGCCGGTGTTACTTCGGAAAATGATTGAACATGACTCCTCGCGCAATTCGCTTCACCGCACGGTGCGCCTTGCCCCTCATGCTGTTTCAAGGCATTGCCCAGGCAGCCATGCATTCGGTGGAAGTCACCTCGACCGGTAACGAAGTCAGCGTCCCGCTTCCGCCGGGCACTCAGGAAGTCGAACTGGAATCACAGCGGGCAGGCAATTGCCGCTTCGGTCGGACCTGGGGCTACGACCTGAGCGCGCGTCAGCTCTGGGTCAATGGCGGGTGCTCGGGCGTTTTCAAGGTGCACGTACGCGATGATGCGGTGCCTGCGACCGCCAGTGCTCCTTCTGATGCGTCCAATGCGGCAGCCGGTCTGGCTGCAATGGCTGCGATTGCCGGTGTGGCCATCCTGGCCAGTCAAGGCAACAAGCATCAGAACAACAACAGCGGCTACTATCCGCCGCCAAACTATCCACCCCAGGGCTATCCACCACCACCGCCGCCCCCGGGTGCCTATCCCGGCGGCTATCCTCAGGGTGGCTGGGCGCCACCGCCGGGTAGCCGGCAGTCGCTGATGCGTCACGCCAGTGGCGCCTGCATGGATGCGAAAGATTCCGCACGTCCCGGCTCGCCGATCAATATCTATGATTGCCACGGTCGGGCCAACCAGGTCTTTTTCCGAACACCTGCTGGCGAACTGGTCGTGCAAGGCATGTGCGTGCAACAGGCAGGTGCCATGCAGCCCGGTGACCGACTGTTGGCCGCGCCCTGCAATGGCAGCCCGATTCAGCGCTGGTCCTTCTATGGCGCGCAGGTGCGCAACATGCAAAGCGGGATGTGCCTGGATGCGCTCAATGGGCAGGCGCGACGGGGTACGGCGGTGGCGGCCTATCCCTGCAATCCCGGTGTTCAGGGTCAACGGTGGTTCTGGTGATGCGGGTGCAATCATTCCAGCGGTTTGCCCCCCTGTATAAAGAGGAGTCTTGCATGAAGACGTTGCGCCGAATCACCACAGCGATGGGTCTGGTCTGTGCGCTGGGTGGCGCCGCGGCCCAGGCGCAGGGCATTCCGACCCTGTCGCGTGAAGTCTTTTCAGATGCCGATCTGAACCGCGACGGTGGAGTCAGTCTCGATGAATTTCACAAGGACATCGTGCGCAGTTTTCATGCGCTCGATTTCGACCGTGACGGTTACATCACGGCGGGCGAACTGGGCTCACTGCCGGATCGGGAGACCGTGCGCCGCATGGAGCGCATGATTCGCCGCGCCGACCAGGACGGCGATGGTCGGCTGTCCTTTCGCGAAGTGGTCGAGGTGCGCATGCGGTCCTTTGACGAGGCCGATACTGACCGCAACGATCGGATTTCGCTCGACGAGGCCCTGGCATTCGACAAGCGGCTCGAGGCGCTGCGGACCGAACGGCGCGAGTCGCGCGCCGCACAGCGCGGTCAGCCGGCTGCGATCAAGCCCTAATCCATGATGATGATGATGATGATGAAACCTTCGCTCCCCTCCAATCTTCTGCGTAGCCGGCCGCGTTTGATCGCGGCGTTCGTCACCTCTTGCCTGGCGGCCGCTGTGCCGACCCTGGCCTTCGCCCAAAGCTACCCAAACAAGGCGATCACCTTTGTCGTGCCGGCTGCGCCGGGCGGCATTCTGGATCAGGCGGCGCGCCTGGTGGCCAGTGAACTGACGAAGGTCGTGAACCAGCCTGTGGTGGTCGAGAACAAGGCAGGGGCGAGTCAGATTATCGGCGCCCAGGCCGTGGCACGCGCAGAGCCGGACGGCTACACCTTGTTGATGGGCAGCATCGGGCCGAACGCTGCGCATTACGGGATCTATCCCAAGCTGCCCTATACGCCCAACGATTTCGCCCCGGTGGTGCATGTGATCTCGATGCCCAATGTCCTGCTGGTCAACCCGGGCGTGCCTGCACAGAACGTCGGTGAGTTGGTCGCGCTGGCCAAGGCCAAACCCGGCGCGCTGGTGCTGGGCTCGTCTGGCACAGCCACCTCCGGCCATCTGGGCGCCGAACTGTTGAAGTCGCGTGCCGGGATCGACCTCACCCACGTGCCCTACAAGGGCTCAACACCTGCACTGACTGATCTCATCGGCGGGCAGGTGCAGGTGATGGTCGACAATCTTGTGACCGCTGCACCCCAGATCAAGGCGGGTCGAGTGCGTGCTCTGGCAGTGACCAGCCCTCAGCGCGTGCCTGAGTTTCCTGACTTGCCCACGATCGCAGAGTCCGGTTATCCGGGCTTTGATGTCACGGTGTGGGTGGGGTTCATGGCACCTGGCAAGACCCCGCCTGCGGTGGTGGACACCTTGCATCGCGAGATCTCAAAACTGCTCGCGCAGCCGCACGTGAAGCAAAGAATCGCCGACATGGGCGGCGTGACCATGCCCATGTCGTCGGCTCAGTTCAGCAGCTTCGTGCGCGCCGAAATCGACAAATGGGGTGCCGTGGCCAAGCAGGCCAACATCAAGCCTGATTGATCACCCGCGCATGGCGCCGAGCAGCCCTCGCCACAGGGCGGTGGCATCGGCGCCGCCCGGATCGCGTGCTGCCGGTCTGACCGCGGTGTGCACCATGGCCAGACGCCGTACGGGATCGACATAGATCGCCTGACCCCGTACACCGAGCAGCGCAAAGGATCGGTCGTTGGTCGGGAAGACCCAGGTCTGATAGCCGTAGCCAAACCACCGGCCGGTGCGCGATGCGCTCACCTGCGCACGCGTCATGTCAGACAGCCAGGCCGACGGCAGGATTTGCCTGGCCTGCGCGCCGGTCCCGACACGCCCACCCGCAGCGAGCATGGCCGCCAGCCGACCGTAGTCGGGGAGGGTGGCATGAAAGCCCATGTAGCCGGCTTCGAGGCCGGATCGGTCGGTGAGCCATAAGGCATCGGTTTGTGCACCCAGGGGCCGCCAGACCCGCTCGCTGAAATAGTCGGCCAGGGAGCGGCGCAGGGCGCCACGCAACGCCAGTGCCAGCACAAAGGTTTCGGCCGAGGCGTAGTACCAGCGCTCACCGGGTGCGGCGATGCGTTCGTTGAACGGACGCACCACATCGGCACCACCTGGGCTCTGGCCGCCTGTGACCGCCCGTGACAGTCGGGCTGAATCGTCCTGACCGTCGTAATCCTCGCGGAAACGCACGCCGGAGCTCATGGTCAGCAGGTGACGCAAGGGCGTGCGGCCGTATTCGGTGCCTGCAAGGCCTGGCGCATAACGCTCGGCCGGATCGTCGATCGAAGCGATCGCCCCGTCCTCAAGCGCCAGACCGACCATGGCGGCGACAAGCGTCTTGGCCATGGAAAATGAGGTGAAGCGGTGGGCCGGTGTGCGGGCGTACTGGTAGCGTTCGATCAGGACTTCGCCGTCACGCAGGACCATCAGGCCGGTGACCGGGTTGCGATCGAAATAGGTCTGCAGTGGCGCTCGCAGTGACTGGCCCGCACCGAGATAGTCGATGGCAGGCTCGCGCTCGGCGCGGCGCAAGGGGCTGACCTGCGCGCCAGCGCGCGACACGGCCGACGGCAAGAGTTCACCGAGCCTGGAGAATCCGTCCACGCTGTAGCGCTGCGGCCACCAGTTGGTGCGGGTGGCCTCAGGAAACACACCGCGCGCGTCGGCATACCGCGCGAGCTCCGGCCCGCCGGCGCGCAGACCCACGCCCGCCTCAAAGCGAAAGGCGTCGGTCGCTTGCGGGGCCGTGCCGACGGATGCGTCTCGACGGTCTGCGGCGGCTGGCTGCCCGGTCGCCAAGGTTGAACCATGCTCGTGCGATGCCGGTGCGCTCGTGCAGCCCGACAGCCAGGCGATCGGGCCGGTGGTGGCGACGGATGCCAGCGACGCTGCCGATGAGCCCCATGCGCTTCGCAGCAGCCGCCTGCGTGAGGGTCGCGGCTCGGCATGCGGCCCGGCACGCACCGGCGCGGGTTTCATGTGCGCCGGGTACGCGGCCGTTGGACGAACGCGCGGATGCCCGCCTTGGATTCGGCAGTGGCCGCCACGTTGCAGAAATTTTCGACGGCCGCGGCCACGCCCTTGCGATAGTCGGAATCGATCTCGCGCAGGAACATCTCCCGGGCCATCTTGAGCACGCGACGGGGCTTGCCGGTCAGCACCCGAGCCAGGGCACGCGCCTCGGTCATCGCCTGCCCATCTTCCACCACCCGGCTCACGAGCCCCAGGGTGTGGGCTTCCTGGGCATCGAATGCGCGTCCGGTAAACAGCAGATCAAAGGCCCGATGCTTGCCGATGATGCGAGGCAGGTGGGTGAAGTGAATCGCCGGGATCACGCCCACGTCGATCTCGGGGTAGCCGAGGTCGGCGCTGCGCTCTGCCACGATCATGTCGCAGGAGATCGCCAGGGTCATCCCGCCGCCACGGGCCGTGCCATTGACTGCTGCGATTGAGGGCTTGCCCAGCCGGAACTGCAGGTTGGTGAACCCTGTGTAGAGCCGCTCGAGCAGTGCGCGGACGTTTTCACTGTCGCCCTCTGAGAAGGCCTTGAGGTCCAGTCCGGCACAAAACCGACCCGGCACGGCACTGCCCAGGATCACGGCATGCACGGCATCGTCGGCAGCGGCGCGCTCAAAGCACGCGATGATCTCGTCCAGCAACGGCACCGACATGGCGTTGACTGGCGGGTGATTCATGACGATTTCGGCAATGCCGTCGTCAACGCGATAAGTGATGAAACGCAGAGTCATGCTGGCCTCGGACATCGGACAAATGCGGATGGTCGCATGCCCGTGCCCGATCAGCGTTTCGTGAACAACATGACGCAGCGCCCGCCAAGGCGCTGCATGATCAGCCTCAGCGTGAAGCGGCCTTCAGTTCCAGTCGACGGCGATGCAGCACCGGCTCGGTGTAGCCGGAAGGTTGCTCGGTGCCCTGGATGACCAGGTCGCACGCCGCCTTGAAGGCCGTGCCATCAAAGGTCGGCGCCATGTTGCGATATGCGGCATCGCCCGCATTCTGTTGATCGACCACCGCGGCCATGCGCTTCATCACTTCCATGACGCGCGCCTCGGTGACCACGCCATGGCGCAGCCAATTGGCGATGTGCTGCGAAGAGATCCGGCAGGTGGCGCGGTCTTCCATCAGGCCCACGTTGTTGATGTCGGGCACCTTGGAGCAGCCCACGCCCTGGTCAACCCAGCGCACCACGTAGCCCAGAATGCCCTGCGCGTTGTTTTCGAGTTCGGCATTGATGTCGGCCTCACTCCAGTTGCGCGAGGCGGCCAGCGGAATCGTCAGGATGTCGTCGAGCTTGGCGCGGCGACCGCCCCGGGCAATCTCGCCCTGCCGGGCCAGCACATCCACCTGATGGTAGTGGGTGGCGTGCAGGGTGGCGGCCGTGGGGCTGGGCACCCAGGCGCAATTCGCGCCAGCCTGCGGATGGCCGATTTTCTGCTGCAGCATGGCGTGCATCAGATCGGGCATGGCCCACATGCCTTTGCCGATTTGCGCGCGGCCGGCCAAGCCACACAGCAGTCCGATGTCCACGTTCCAGTTCTCGTAGGCCCCGATCCAGGCCTGGGCACGCATCTCGGCCTTGCGCACCATCGGACCGGCTTCCATGGAGGTGTGGATCTCGTCGCCGGTGCGATCCAGGAAGCCGGTATTGATGAAGGCGACGCGGTGGCGGGCGGCGCGAATGCATTCCTTCAGATTGATGGTGGTGCGTCGCTCTTCGTCCATGATGCCAATCTTCACGGTGTTCGCGGGCAGGCCCACTGCCTGCTCGACGTGCGTGAAGACCGCATCGGCAAACGCGACTTCTTCTGGGCCATGCATCTTGGGCTTGACCACATAGACCGAGCCCTTCACCGAATTGCGCGCGCCCGACTGCTTGCGCAGGTCGTGCAGGGCGATGGTGACCGTGCACATGGCATCGAGGAGGCCTTCGAAAACTTCCTGGCCGTTGCGATCGAGCACCGCGGGGTTGGTCATGAGATGGCCCACGTTGCGCACCAGCATGAGCGAGCGGCCCTTGAGCGTGAGCGCTGCACCGTTGGGCGCTGTGAAGCTGCGATCTGCCGACAATTTGCGCTCGAATGAGCCACCGCCCTTGGCGACGGTTTCGACCAGCGTGCCATTCATGAGGCCCAGCCAGTTGCGATAGGCCAGTGCCTTGTCTTCGGCGTCCACGGCAGCGACCGAATCCTCGCAATCCATGATCGTGGTGATGGCGGCTTCCAGCATCACGTCGGCTACGCCGGCCGGATCGGTGGCGCCAATCGCATGGGCGCGATTGATGACGATCTCGATGTGCAGGTGGTTGTGCTTGAGCAGAACCGCCGTGGGCGCATCAGCCGGACCGCTGAAGCCGGCCAGTCGCCCGGCATCGGTCAGTGCCACCGTGCCGCTGGCGGTGCGCGCCTGCAGCGCGCCGCCCACGATGGCGTAGCCGATCACGCTCGCGTGGCTTGCACCGGACAGCGGTGCGGCCTGGTCCAGAAAGCCCTTGGCCCAGGTAATGACCTTGGCGCCTCGCACTGGGTCGTAGCCGCCGGGTTGCGGTGCCTCGCCCATGGCGTCGGTGCCATAGAGGGCGTCATAGAGGCTGCCCCAGCGTGCGTTGGCCGCGTTCAGTGCATAACGCGCATTCATGACCGGCACCACCAGCTGCGGGCCAGGAATGTCGGCAATTTCGGGATCGACCCCAGCAGTATCGACCTGAAAATCCGGACCCTCGGGCACCAGATAGCCGATGTCGCGCAAAAACGCGGCGTAGGCGTTGGCGTCGTGAGGCTGACCGCTGCGGGCCCGGTGCCAGCCATCGATCTGGGTCTGCAGCGCATCGCGCTTGTCGAGCAGCGCGCGATTGCGCGGCCCGAACGTGTGGACGAGCTCGGAGAGGCCCTTCCAGAACGTATCGGGCGCCACGCCAGTGCCGGGCAGGGCTTCGCGCTCGATCATGTCGAGCAGGGGACGGGCAACTTGGAGGCCGAAGCGGTCGATGCGGTCTGTCATGGCGGATATTCGGACGGTCAATGTGGAGGAGAACCCGCCATCGTACTGCGCGACGACCCGCTGAAAACCCATCAACCCCACCAATCAGCTCAACCTTTGGGGCAATCCGCGGGGGATTCGAGGGCTACGGTGGGGTCGGCTATGATCTGCAGATTGCATTGAATGCGGATCTGCCACGTGAAATTGCCTGCCCCGCTCCCGGCCCAGAGCCGCCTCCTGCGTGGTCGGGCTGGTTCGGTGGCGCTGTACGAAGCGGGCCATGGCGCGCCGATCCTGATGCTTCACAGTGTCAATGCCGCGGCGTCGGCTTTCGAGATGCGCCCGGCGTTTGAGGCAATGCTGGCGACGCACCGGGTATTCGCAGTCGATCTGCCTGGCTTC
>JBIKKG010000025.1:0-24663 GCA_044360485.1 Burkholderiaceae bacterium
CGCGACAGGAGCGGGGCAATAAGACAGGTTGGCTCAAGCAGGTTTGTACCAGTTCCGCTGGTCCATCCAGAGTTGCAACTTCTCGTCTTCCGATCTATGACGGGCCTCATCCCAAGTGGCTTCCATCCACGAGGCTGAGTAACCCTGTGCGATCGAACAGTCCCTGAAGTGCCTCGAAAGAGTCTCAACAATGAGGTCGGCCATGGACCCGGTCTTCGCAATGTTCCTTGGCGGGTTACTTAGCCTTCGATCGTCTCCCGGCGAGCTTTCGGTAGTGATGACCGACGGCTGGCCCGTAATCCGGGTGAACTCTTCTTCCATCACTGCGGCAAGTTGACTTTCCCAGCGCGCCTGAACGATGAAGGAGTCGTGGATTGGCAAGACGGCTTCGTTCTGGTCAGCAAACCGCAGCATCACCGCTTCAGCGATCTGTGAGTCGATAAACTGCAGGTGAAGACCGATACCAGAGTGGAAATAGCCAGCAACTTGATGGTGGCGGTGGTTGACCAACTTGCGAAGCTGCGAAGAAGTCACGCCGAGGCACTTCAATTTGTCGCTATTGAGGCGGTATTTGTTGTCGACATCATTCAGCGCAGCATTTACATAATCCTTGACGATGGCCCTGCGTGGATCAGCGCGGCCACCGTAGTTTGGCAGCCCTATGTCGTAAGGGTCGGCATTTCCGATGTCGAGACCTTCTTTGGCGTACAGACAACGTAATGCCATCCCTGAGTAGTCGCATTCAACGGTGACCCTGTCATCGATGGTGATGTTCCTACGATAACGACTTGGGATATTCATCCACCACCCGCCGTAGAAACGACCCCCATAGTCGAGTCGTCCTCGCGCAAAAATTCTGCGCAGGGTCACGTTTCCGAACTGCAAAGGGACTACGTAGCGCTTAACTTTGGAGGTCGAAGTAATTTGCTTATTGATTGCTGTGGTCCCAACCTCGGCTATGAGCTCATCTGTCGCATCGAGCGAAATGCACTTTGAAAGTAGCAACTCGTTAATCCGCTCGAGATTCCGCCGCCAAACTGCAATCTCAACTCCTGCGCTGTCATTAACTGCCGTACGTTGCTTTTTGTTCGGTTTGTCTGAGATCAGGATCAAGGCCTCTGGTGGCGGCGCAGCCAATTCCCGCCAGACGTGCCCTCTGCTATTGCAGTAGGCAAGAAATTCGCCCTCGGCCCAGAAGCGCGAGACCTGCCCGCCGTCGGCTGTTTGGAAACCCAGCTTACGGCCTAACCATCCCAGCTGACTAAGCGCATCCAGCACCCGGGTCGCGACCCGGTAGGAGCGCTTGACTAACTTGTCTGGCGATGTCCCGTAATGCATTTGCGAACGGGGAAGGGCAAGACTCACGGGCGGCAAAGATGTGGCCGCTTGAAAGAGCGCCTCAAGCAACCAGACGGTCGTAGCCCTTTCACTGTCGAGAATCCGTGGTGTCAATCCTTGAGTGTTACGCCGCGAGCGATCGATTTCGTTCAGGACCCGATCGACAAACTGACAATGATCATCGTCTACGGGTTGAAGTAATGTCGTGGGCCAAATTGCCGCATCGGTCATTGGTGAGCCTAAGCATTTCGGTCATCAAATTTTATTGACCATGTCTGGGTAGACCGGTAGGAGACGTGCCCGTCGTAGACTTAAAAGCTGGCTATAGCTGTTCAAATTCCGCCCGTCAGGGGCGGCAGCGACCTGACGAAAGTGCGCTTGCTCGACAAAAAATTGCGTGTATGGTCTTTGCTAATGACAGGAGAAATACGATTGGCAATAGGCAAAAAAACTGGCGGCCGCCAAGCAGGGACTCCCAACAAACGAACCGCAGCCATCACCGAGCGCTTGGAGGCGATTGGCTGCGATCCGATCGAGGGGATGGCCCAGTTGGCGATGGATTCCACCAACTCACCGGAACTACGCGGGCGCATGTTTGCCGAGCTGGCCCAGTACGTGGCCCCGAAGCGCAAGGCCGTGGAAATTGAAGGCGGCGATCAGTACCGCGTGACCTTCGCACTGAACGTTGGTCGTGTGCCCACTGCAGCGCTTCCCGATACCGATTCGATGCAATCCCATTGCTAATCCTGCGGGTGTCTCTGAAGGGCCGTACGCGGCTCCCAAAGGTATTTTTGGAGCCGCATGTCATTCGCAGCGCTGCTTGAGATGGGTAGACGGCGGGGCGAAAGCAGAAAATGCGCGTGACGGTCCGCTTGATGGCCGCGGGCTATTCAGGGTTAGATGACGAAAGCCAATGCAAGACCTCCAATGTAGAGGCCGGTAGAGGCGCTGGGCCCACTCGATGGATGTCCGGTATGTGCGCCTGTCTGCGGCCCGCTGTAGCGCCTCTGCTGCCCTCTGAGAGCCGTTGCTGCGGTCTGCATCAACCCGCAAACCTGCTCAACGCTGGGCGTCGGGAGCCATCAAAGCCCCCGATGCCGCGATCTACGACACCACGCTAGCAGCCATCAGTTCGGATAGCACTGGGTGCACGTAGCGCTGAGCCATCGCCAGTGTTCGGTGTCCAGAGACAAGTGATAGCTTAAATACATCGCCACCCAGCCTGTGTGCCCATCGACTTAGTGCCTCGTGTCTAAGGTCGTGGAACCGCAGTCCGGCAATCACAGCTCGCTTCAAAATATGTGGCCACGCCTGGGCGGCCGCCGACTCGGTGATGGGGAACGGTCGCATCGCGTTGGCGGCCTGTTGGCGAATCAAAATTTCGCGCGCCGCCGGCGTCAATGGAATCCAACGAGGCTGCCCGTTTTTCGTGTCTGCCAATGCGACCACGCCGCGTTCAAAGTGCACCTCGCTCCAGCTCATGCCCAGCATTTCCGAGCGCCGCATGCCAGACTCGATCGCAAACAGCACCAGAGCCTTCATATGCGGGTTGTGGCAGCTCTGAATGCTCTGGGTGAGTTGGGATAGCTCCTCGGCGCTCAGACGCCTTTGGCGGGCCTTCCCTGCGGCCGGCTTGCGTACTGCGGTAACGGGATTGGGGACGTCCAGTTGCCACTCGGCACTTGCGTGTCGGTAGATCGCGCTAATCAGTGACAGCTTTAGTCTGATCGTGCTGCCGGAACGCCCCTTTGCGAGTTCGGTGTCGCGCAGCGCCTTGATGTCGTTAACGTTGATGTCGGTCAACGACTTGTTGGCGATGGCCAGCCTTTGGATCTCGCGCAGGCGCTGCAATTCCTGCCGAGCCCCTTTGTGTTTGGTGGACACCTCAAGGCCGTAGCGCCGAGAGGCCTGCTCAAGGCTCGGGATGAACACCACCTGCGGGCCTTTAGCGGGGCTCAGGGGCGTCGGCGTTGCCACTGGCAGGGGTTGGATGCCTCGACGCTGGTAGCCCATTGGCGGGCCTGCGCGTGGGTCTTAAATGACTTGCTGGTGGTCTTGCGGCCAACGCTGACGCGGGCCTCGTAGTGAGAACCCTTTTTGCGGATGGATGCCATAGGTGCGAACTCCTCAAGAGTTGAGTTGCGCACGACGTGATGGCGGGCCCTACTCTGCGTTGGGATTTCGTTGGGATGGGACGGCCATCTTGCCGAAAATTTACGCAGCAGGCTTTGCTAAGCCTTTGATTTATTTGGTGGCGAATCAGGGACTCGAACCCCGGACCTGCGGATTATGATTCCGACGCTCTAACCAACTGAGCTAATTCGCCAAGAGGCGGGATTGTAGCGACCGGCACTGGAATCGTCAAAGTACAGGGGCCGACACACGCTGGGGACGGCTCGATGCTTGAGGGTGAACTTACGGGGTGGATCAAGACGGGCGGGGTAGCGTGCTGCCTGGGTCGCTGCCTCACACGCGACCGGACTCAAACTCCCAGGCTTGCCCGCTCAGATTGTCCGCCCGATGTGGGTCAACGCCCCGAAGTAGCAGCCGCTCAGGCGTTGCGAAACCGGTTGATCATTTGGCGTGCCTCACTGGCAGCTTGCCGGGCGGCTTGCGCGAAATCCTCGCCACGCCCCGCATACAGAATGGCGCGCGATGAATTGATGACCATGCCTAAGCCTTCTGTCGTGCGCCCCGCCGACACGGTGGCTTGCACATCCCCGCCCTGAGCGCCAATGCCTGGAACCAGAAGCGGCAGATTGGGGGCCAGGGCGCGCACGCGTGCGAGTTCGGCCGGGACGGTGGCGCCCACCACGAGGCCCAGTTCGCCTCCGCCATTCCAGGGGCCTGCCGCAAGACGCGCGACGCGTTCATAGAGCTTCTCGCCGCCCACATCGAGCATTTGCAGGTCTGCGCCGCCAGGGTTGGAGGTGCGGCAAAGCAAAAACACGCCGCGATCTGAATAGGCCAACCATGGCTCGATCGAGTCGAAGCCCATGTAAGGATTCACGGTGACTGCGTCGGCCTTGTAGCGTTCGAAGGCTTCGCGCGCATATTGCTCGGCGGTGGATCCGATATCGCCCCGTTTCACGTCGAGAATGACTGGAACATGCGGATGGACTGTGTGAATGTGCTCGATCAGCGCTTCGAGTTGGTCCTCAGCGCGTTGCGCGGCGAAATAGGCGATCTGCGGTTTGAACGCGCACACGAGATCGGCGGTTGCATCTGCAATGGCAGTACAGAACTGATAAATGGCGTCTGGCGTGTGCGCAAGATGCGCAGGCATCTTGCCGGGGTCTGGATCCAGCCCCACACACAGCAGCGAATCGGAACGCGCCCAGGCGCGACTGAGCGACAATGAAAACGGCATGGGGTGATGGGTAGTCTTGAGCATGGTCCTTGAATTCTACCCGCGCCCCTGTTGCGGTTGCCGCGCCCTTCTCTGAGTTGTGCCCTGTGTATTCATTCGGCCTTCATGCCCATTGCGCTGTCTCGTAAGGATCTGTGGCTGCTCGTGCTGCTGACGGTGCTGTGGGGCATCAACTGGCCGGTCATGAAAGTGGGCGTGCGCCAGTTTCCGCCCTTGAGCTTTCGTACGCTGTGCATGGTGGGCGGCGTGCTGTTGTTTGCGGCAATTGTTCGCGCGCAAGGTCAGTCGCTGCGGATTGCGCGTGAACACTGGCGAGAGGTGTTCATGCTGGGGCTGACCAACATGACGATCTGGTATGTGTTGTCGATCTATGCGGTGAAGCTGCTGTCGTCGGGCCGTGCGGCGATCCTGGGTTATACGATGCCCGTGTGGGTGGCGATCTTCGGTTGGCTGCTCTACCGGGACCGGCTGGATGGACGCACACTTCTGGGCGTGCTTGCGGCCTGCGTGGGTATTGCCCTATTGCTGCTCGAGGAAATTGGCACGCTGACGGGGCGCCCTTTGGGCACCGTGCTGATGCTGGCCGCTGCGATGGTGTGGGCTGTTGGAACGCAGTGGATGCGCCGCCGAAAGGTGCAGGCAGGGGTGGCGGTGCTGGCGTTCTGGATGATGGTGCAGGCCCTGTTGATGTGCAGCGTGTTGTGCTGGGTGCTTGAGCGGGATCAGTGGGTGCGGTGGCCCAATGCCCAGGAAGGTTGGGCGATTGCGTACAACATTGTGCTGGTGTTCGGTGTGTGTCAGTTGCTGTGGTTCCGGCTGGCGAGCATCCTGCCGCCTGTGGCGAGCAGTTTGTCTGTGATGATGATCCCGGTGGTGGGGTTGTTCTCGGGGATGATCATGCTTGGCGAGCGGCCGACCTGGGCCGATTACGCAGCCCTGGTGTTTGTGCTCTTTGCGATGGCCACGGTGCTGTTGCCCGCACGATCTGCAGCGAAACCTTAGTGCTTAGGCGGTGCGCGTTTATGGCGTGTGTCATGGGCTCTTGTTGACGTTCAGTCATCGCAGCAGCGATGTGCGTGCTGCGCCCGGCGCAGTGATCAGACGATCAGACATGGCGCTGAGCGTGCTGAACTGCAACCCCGACTTGCCTGCGAGTCCGTTCGCACAGCGCAGTGCTTCAAAGTTGCCTCGGGTATCAATGGCAGTGAACTGCTCCACGTAGCCCGCGATCCAGTTGGAGCGATTGGCCTGCAACCAGACGTCGAGTTGTGGCCGCGTGGCAAGGTCAAACCGACCTGAGTTGTGCAGGACGGCCACACGTTTGGCGAGTTCCAGCTCGATGGTGGATTGCCGCGTGTACCAGGCCAGGGAGTCTGGGACTTCGGTATTGATGAATCGACCCGCCATCGTGGGGGCTTGCATCACGCGCCTGAGGTTATCGCGCAGAAAGACCCGCGACACATGGTCATAGGGATCTTTCGAGGAATAGAGTGCAATCAGCCATTGCTCGAAGGTCTCGGTGGCGCTGGTGCTGGCACCCGAAGCGGTGGCCGGAGTGCGGCTGCTGGTGTAGCGGACGGTAGCCGCCGCGGAGGCAGCCAGCGCGTGTCGCCCTTCCTCTTCAGTGCGCCCGCCAATGCCGGTGGCGACGAAACCCAGCATGTCGATGAACCCCTCGCGCCCAAGCCCCGTGGCGATGCTGAAGGCATCGCGGCGCTGGGGGTTGAGACCCTCCCAGACTTGAAGCGCCTGGGTGGCGCTCAGTCCTCGCCCGAACTCAGTACGCAGCGTTGCGAACGCACGGTAAGCCGACTCGACCCGGCGTCTGGCGAGCTCGAGTGCATCGCCCAGGAGGGCAGGCCGACCGTCCAGGTTCACTGCGGTGTCGAGTTTGAGCGCGCTACGCAGACTGGCCGCGTCTGCCCCGCCTGAGGAATGCGTGAGACGTGACAGTTCGCCCAGAAAGGTGGTGACGGTGAACTGAGTGCGACCGTAAGAGGCCCAGTAACTGCGTCCGTTCACTTCGATGCGTGCGCGTGTTCTGCAGCCCACGCTCAACCCGCAATTTTCGTTGATGGATGCGGAGGGGCTTTCCTGCAGTTCGGCCGCTGCCTGATAGCGCTCGACGCGACTGCGCTCAAGATCATCGCGGTATGGCACGGCAAGCGTGGTGGGGGCCTGGCATTCGATGACTCGTGCTGGACCTTTTGGATCGATGCTTGCAGGCGTGAGCAGCGGCTCTGCCGGGCCCAGCGCGAGCGCGGGCAGGTCGGACAGGGCCCGCGCGATGCAGGCCTGACGCTGCGAGGGGCTAGCCGAGACGATCAGGGCTAGCGCACCTGCGCGGCGATCGTCGAAACCATCGACGACGAATCGTTGTGGTGAAACCAGCGCCCCGCCATAGTGCGCCGCAAACGAAGCGAAGACCTGACGCCCGGTGGCCCCGCTCCAGGCGATAGAGTCGAGCGCGTTGCCGTTGCCTGTGGCAGGTGCATCGGTGCCGCGCACAAAGTCACCCCACGGATCGAATAACACGCCTTGAAGACCCGCTGTGGCCGGCGGATACGCGCCGCTGCCGGTCAGCGGCGCGGGCAGAATGTCTTCGATCATGAATGACCAGCGTGCCCGGTCGAAGCCCTGTGTGCGTCCGATCGGTTTGCCCTGCACGTCGGTAGTCAGGGCGTACCAGGTCAGACGGGCCAGTCCCCAGGGATCGATGCTGCCGATCGGATCACCGCCTGCATAGTCCGTGAGACTGAGGCGCCCGACATAGTCCGGTTGCAGGCCCAGCGGATCGGGTTCGAGGTAGCGGCCGATGAGGGGCGAGTAGGTACGCCAGTGGTTGTAGTGCCAACCCGTTTCCGCATCGGCGTACTGGCCAGGCAGTCGCAGTGGAATCTCGAGCTGACCCTTTTGCTCGATACGCGCAGCACCTGAGGGATTGTAGGTGGCGGCCCAGATCACTTGGCCGGAGGCGTCATAGGCCTGTACCGGTGCGGCGCGTGCATCGGTGCCGAGGGCATAGACCTTGCCTCCAGCAACCAGCGCAATCGGGCGTGCGCCGGCCCAGATCCAGTGTTTGAGCGATCCCTCGGGCAGGCGCTCTGAGCGCAAGCGCCAGTCCTGATGCACAAAGGCGTGTTCTTTGCCGCGCTGCGGGGGCGTCAGGCTTAGCCCGGTGCTGTGCACGGTGCTGCGCTTGGCGGCGCGTCGTCCGTGGGGGTCGACGAGATGCAGAACGCCCGCGGCCTCGATGAGTCGGTTGCCCTCGTGGACGATGCGGCCGGGATCAGGCGCCTGTACGGTGAAGGCTTCCAGCGCCAGCGGTCTTGCCAGGGCCGAGGCTGTGAGGGTCGAAGGGGAAAGGCCTGGTCCGCTGATTTGCACTGCAGCGACGTTGCGCCCGTGATAACGGTATTGCACGGTGACGCCGTCGGGCAGTGTTTCCTCGGCGACCCGACTGGCGAGGTCGTAATGCCATGCGTAGCGCAGCGGCTGGTCAGGCTGCGCAGTAAAGCGGTGCTCGGCTGCAGTGAGTCGGCCCAGTGCATCCCAGGTGTATTGAATGCTGACGGTGTCGTTGGCGGCGTGTGCCAGGTGGCGATCGTGCCATCGGAAACGACCCAGAACCGTGGTGGAGCCGCGGTGAGTGCGGGTGGAGGACGTCAATCGCCCCAGTGCATCGCGCTCATGGCGTAGCACTGCGCCGTCGGCCGTGACATGCGTGATCAGTCGATCGGCTTCGTCGTAGTGGGCCCATTGCACGGCCTGGCCGGGCTCTGCAATGAAGGCGACCCGTCCGAAGTCATCAAATCCGCGTCGAAATACGCTGCCATCGGCTAATTGGATTGCGGTTGGACGACCGCGCCAGAAGGCCAGCACCCGATGCGATGCGAGCACTTCGGCGCGGTCGGGCGCTGTGGGCGGGTGGTCGACTCGTGTGAGGGTTCGCTGCGAGAAATGCTCTTTGGATATGCCTCGCAAGACACCGGATGCGTCGTAATCCAGATCGATCTGCGCGTCGCCCGAGAAGGCCCCGATCAGCGTGGGACCGCCCAGCCAGTGTGCATGCGGCACATTGCGCTGCATCTGTGTCAGCCCACCTTGCACTGGCATGTGTTGGTGCAATACGCCGCCCTGGAATGTGAGTGATTCGATCAATCCGCCTGGGTGCGTCAGCCTGAGATGCTCGGCGACTTGCTCAATGGAGATGCGATTGCCAGTACCGGGCAATGGACCATCCACCCAGGCCAACGCGGTCAGCCAGCGCGCTGGGTTTTCAGTGTGTGTGATGGCGCGATGGCCCAGCGCAAAGCGACGTGCCAGCGTGTCGAAGCGTGCGGTGCTTGGCGATGGGCGATAGCCTCGCTCTGCGACAGCGATCGGTCTGCCCAGTCGATCGAACTCGATGTCGATGCGATGCAGGCGGCCGGGCGCGACCGAGGGTTGGTCGATCCGGCTAGGCCACGCCAGTGGATCGTTGTTGGGGTAGTGGACACGCCACAGCAGCGTCTTGGCGTTTGATGCGCGCGCGGTGTGTCGCCAGGCGGCAGTGGGGCGCCCGATGTGGTCGTGCTCAAGTGAAATGGATGTGGGCTGACCATCATGGCTGGAGTCGATGCGTTGCAGCAAACCGGTCTTGCCCCACTGATAGGTGCGTGCGGTGGGTGGGCACATTGAGCAGGCATGGCCTTGTGCTCGCAGCATGCGAGAGACATGGCGATGCCGATCGTAGGTCCAGGTGTAGAGGGCGCGCTGACCGTGTGCATCGGTGACCGCGGTTTGACCCGGGCGGTTGCCGGACGGCCGGTTGATGTAATTGACGTGCACAGTTTCGCCGGTCTCGGGATGCATGCTGCGCACCGCGCGCCCTTGTGCGTCGTATTCATAGCGGGCCAGTTCCTGTGGGCTGGGTTGAGGCTCGCCGGAGGATGTCGGGCGGACAGAGACGACGCGTGTGAGGAGTAGCGGGTCGTGAAGGGCGTTGTATTCATAGCGATGCATGCGTCCATCGGGCCATTGGACCGAGGCCAGTTGCCCGGTGGGGTCGTGCTCATAGCGGGCGATGACCAGGCCTTGTTCGTTGCTGACCTGTTGCAGCCTCTGGCCATGGGCTGTGGGTTGGTATTCGAAGTGCAGCGTGGAACCATGCGGCCCGCTTAATACGATGAGTTGCCCCGCTCGGTCATGGTGGGCGTGCAGTACGGGTTGATCGTCTCGCAGGATGGCCTGAATGCGCCCCTGCGCATCAAAGCGCACTGCACGGCCGCCCGGCCATTTCCATAGCCAATGCGCAGGCGCGCCTGGCGACTGGGGCTGACGCACGATGACGCCCTGGGTGGGCTGTGGGGCGTGCCATTGATGGGCGCGCGTTGCATGCGGTGAGAAGACGATGCGACGACCGTCGCCCTGAATGATCTGAATGTCGGTGCGCTGGCCCATGCGTACGCGCGCAAGGCGGGTTTCGAAGGAGTGACTCCAGCCGACGCCCAAGGCTCCGGTATGGCGGTTGCGGCTGTTGTAGTGACGTGCGAAGACGAGCGGGACGTGGCCGTCCAGGCGCAGGTCGAGTTCATGTCGATATTTATTGCCAGTGGCCAGATCGATGGGGTTGCCGACGCCGAGCGCCGGGCCGTAGGCGGGCAGCCCGGCGGCTTCTTTCGCAAAGTCGCAGACTGAGTATGCCGGCCCCGGTGGTGCGCCGCCTGCGGCGCCGCAGGTGCCTTGCGCGCGCGCTGTGCCAAGGATGAAGCATGTGGCGATGGCCGATATGGCGAGGGCAGACGTTTGTTGACGCGGCATGCGAGGTCCTTTCGCCCGGTTGCGACAGGGCGTGGACCATGCTCACTCAGAGTGGTCTCTTCGCTCAATTGAGCGAAGGACTTAGGACGTATGGACTAAGTCGTCCGAGATAAGGCGGTCGCTCCTCCAGACCAACAAAAGGTTGCGGTAGAAGGCGAAGGGATACAGCGCGTCATCCACTGGCTACGCCGTTTTGAAATAGAAAAAGCCCGCCGAAGCGGGCTTTTTCGTGTGCACTGGCCAAGCCTGTGCGACGTGGGCTTACATGCCCATGCCGTCCATGCCACCCATGCCACCCATGCCGCCGGGCATACCGCCGCCGGCTGGCTTGTCTTCGGGCTGCTCAGCGATCATGCAATCCGTGGTCAGCATCAGGCTGGACACCGACGCGGCGTTTTGAAGCGCCATGCGAGTGACTTTGGTGGGATCGACCACGCCCAGAGCGACCAGGTCGCCATAGGTGCCGTCGGCACCGTTCCAGCCGTAGTTGCCTTTGCCTTCGAGGACCTTGTTGACCACCACGCTCGGCTCGTCGCCGCAGTTGGCCACGATCTGGCGCAGCGGCTCTTCGATCGCGCGCAGCACGATCTTGATGCCGGCGTCCTGGTCGGCGTTGTCGCCCTTGACCTTCAGGTTGGAACGGGCACGCAGTAGTGCCACGCCGCCACCTGCCACGATGCCTTCTTCAACGGCGGCACGGGTGGCGTGCAGCGCGTCTTCGACACGGGCCTTCTTCTCTTTCATTTCCACTTCGGTAGCAGCACCGACGCGGATAACGGCTACGCCGCCTGCCAGCTTGGCGACGCGCTCCTGGAGCTTCTCGCGGTCGTAGTCGCTGGTGGCTTCTTCGATCTGGGCACGGATCGCCTTGACGCGGGCTTCAATGTTCTTGGCTTCGCCGGCACCATCGATGATGGTGGTGTTTTCCTTGCCGATCTCGATGCGCTTGGCGCGACCCAGATCCTGCAGGGTGGCTTTCTCGAGGCTCATGCCAGTCTCTTCGGCGATCACAGTACCGCCGGTGAGGATGGCCATGTCTTCGAGCATTGCCTTGCGACGGTCACCGAAACCCGGCGCCTTGACGGCCACGGTCTTCAGGATGCCGCGGATGTTGTTGACCACCAGCGTGGCCAGCGCTTCGCCTTCGACTTCCTCGGCCACGATCAGCAGCGGACGGCCAGCCTTGGCGACTTGCTCGAGCACCGGCAGCAGGTCACGGATGTTGGAGACCTTCTTGTCGTGCAGCAGCACGAAGGGGTCGTCCAGCACAGCGATCTGCTTGTCGGGGTTGTTGATGAAGTAGGGCGACAGATAGCCACGATCGAACTGCATGCCCTCGACCACGTCGAGTTCATTGTTGAGCGACTTGCCGTCTTCGACAGTGATGACGCCTTCTTTGCCGACCTTTTCCATCGCCTCGGAGATGATGTTGCCGATCTCGGTGTCCGAGTTGGCCGAAATGGAGCCAACCTGGGCGATTTCCTTGGTGGTGGTGCAGGGCTTGCTGATGGACCTCAGCTCTTCGCTCAATGCGATCACGGCTTTGTCGATGCCGCGCTTGAGGTCCATGGGGTTCATGCCGGCAGCCACGTACTTCATGCCTTCGCGCACGATGGCCTGAGCCAGCACGGTGGCGGTGGTGGTGCCATCACCGGCGTTGTCCGAGGTCTTGGAAGCGACTTCCTTGACCATCTGGGCGCCCATGTTCTGGAACTTGTCCTTGAGCTCGATCTCTTTGGCCACCGAGACACCGTCCTTGGTGACGGTCGGGGCGCCGAAGCTGCGCTCGAGCACGACGTTGCGGCCTTTCGGGCCGAGGGTGACCTTGACTGCATTGGCGAGGATGTTGACGCCCTCAACCATTTTGTGGCGCGCATCGTCGCCGAAGAAAACTTGCTTAGCTGCCATGTGATGATTCCTTTAATTCGGGTTCAGTCTGGGGGCGTGGCTTACTCGACCACGGCCATGATGTCTTCCTCGCGCATGACGAGGAGTTCGTCGCCATCGACCTTGACGGTCTGGCCCGAGTACTTGCCGAACAGCACTTTGTCGCCGACTTTGACGCCGAGCGCACGGACCTTGCCGTCGTCGCCGACTTTGCCGTTGCCGACTGCGAGGATCTCGCCCTGGTCGGGCTTTTCGGCCGCGGTTTCGGGGATAACGATGCCCGAGGCGGTTTTGCGCTCGTTGTCGAGGCGCTTGATGATCACGCGATCATGCAAAGGACGAAGCTTCATGGGACAGGGCTCCTATGACGGGTTGAAACATGAGTGATGGGGGATTGACGTATCCGCCAAAGGCGAATGTCACGAAACGGTGCCCACTTGAGGGGCGATGAGCACCAGTGTTGCTAGCACTCACCGTTTGCGAGTGCTAATTCTACCCGAGGATGATGACGGATTCAAGGCAGGCATCGGACCGGTGGCCGGCAGGCGGATGGCGTGGGTCGTTTGGCCCGCCGGGTTGTGCCGCTCGGTCGATCTGCCTGTCGGATGCGACTGTCGCGCCTGGCGGGTCGATGGAGAGGCTGGCGCCTGGCTGCGGGCTGAACGCTCCGGGCGCTGTGTGGTCAGAGGGCGCGATCGCTCGGCGGGGTGCCGAGCTGCGCTCTCAGGGGCATGCTCAGGTGTCCAGTCGGATCTGCGTGGCTTTGAGCGGACCGAAGGCCTGCACCGTGAATTTGACCTGGACTGGCGAGCCGATTCCCAGCGTTGGCAGGGGGCCGCCGTCTTTGCCGGTCGCGCTGCTGCCGTCGAAGTTGAACTCGCGATTGGCTCGGTCTTTGACTGTGAAACGCTCTTTGCCGGCAAACCTGACAATGACACCCTTGACCTCGTCGCCGTAATCGTCAGAGTCGCTTGAACTGCTGCCGCCGGAGGAGCCGGAATTGGAAGACCCGGAGCCAGAGCCCGACGATCCCGAACCGGATGAACCGGAGCCGGAGTTGTTCTGCGCATCGTCGCGAAAGCGCACCACGCTTGCCTTGAGCGTGCTGCCTGACATCAGCCCTTCAACCCGGACCCGCACGCCATTGGCCAGTTGCGATTCCAGCCCGTCGCTGAAACTCGCGCTGCTGGCATCCACACCCAAGCCCTCAAGTTTGAAGCTCGCTTTTGACGTGAGTTGACTGATGCGACCCTCGGAGCGCACGCGCGTTTTGTCGGAGGGTGCGGCAGAAGTGTCGACTTCAACCTTGGTGGCGATCTGGGTGCCACCCGAGGTGTTGAACTGCACCTTGACGAGCGCACCCACGCTGACACCGGCCGCCACCGTTGCACCGGCCAGGGCAAAGTCCTGGTCGCCAACCCGAATCCGGATGCCTGGCACGAGTTCGGTGACCATGCCGCGCAGGCGCGTCGCGGTGTTGTCCGAGGGCTGCTTGAGCTCAATGCGCGTGGCGGTGATGGTGTTGCTGGTGCGATCGGCGAAGCCCCAAACCTCCACAACCCGGTCTTCGACGACGCCGGCAATACCGCTGGCGTCTTGCCAGAACGTCGTGGACACCGCCCGAACGGTCGTGCCCAGCACCACCAGTTCGCCTGTTCCAGGTGTGGTTTGGCTCAGTGTGATGCGGGAGACCGGACCTTTCAGTTCACTCAGGATGCGCACGGAATTGGCCGTGCCTAGACTGGTAGAGTCGTCGGCCGACCCGCGAATCTCCACGATCATGCCCAGTGCGAGTTCGCCGAGCGCGCGCGGGTTGCCCAGATCGTCGGTAACGCTGGCTTGGCTGTCGTCGTACTTGATCCCGTTGACGATGATCGAGCCGAAGCCCGAGATCATGCCAAACCCGAAGGCTGCACCGGTACCGCCACTGCCCACGCCAGCCAGATCGCCGGTGCCGCCCGAGCCGCCGCAGCCGCTGGCCATGACCGCTAATCCGCCCAGGGAGGTGAGCGCACGTCGACGCATCGGGCTGGGGGCGACGTACGCGGACGCGATGTGGAAAGGCGGGGTCACCAAGCGTTTAGTCATGTTGGCCTGAAGGCTTCTCGGGGGAGAGGGGGGATGCGGGTTCAGCGTAGCAATACAGGCCGATCCGGATCCGCTGATCAGCGGGACGCCCGTCGGCTTTATCCTGGGCTTCGAGTTGCTCGAGCTCGGGGGCCAGGGAGCGCAGCAAAGTGCCCCAGAATAGGCGTGTCTGCTCGATGGCGGCTGTGACGGATTGCGCGCTCAATCCATCTGCAAAGAGCGCCTGTTCGACGAAGGGCGGGCGAATCGGCGCAATGTCGGGCTGCTGGGCGGAGCGCAGGCTGGCGGCCACGTTCGCGCGGGCAGCGGCCAGGTGGTCGCCCACGTTTGCGCCCAGAAATTCCAGCATGGTCTGCAGTTGCACGGCGGGCACAAAGCTGTCGGCGCGCAGCACCACCCGATCGGTCTCCAGGTCGTGGGCGACCAGCTCCAGGCGGATCAGTTCGTCGAGCAAGGTGCGCGGATGCACATCGGTGGTGATGCTGCGGGCCAGCAGCTCGAAACTGGGTGCATCGTCAGGCGGGGGGCGGCGCGGCAGTGCGAAGGGTTTGCCGTCCGCGCCTTGCCAATCTCGGGAGGTGAGCCAGCGCGTGAAGAGTTCGGCTGCCGGAGTGACGCTGGCCGCTAACTGAGCAGGTTCGGTTGGCTCGAGCAGGCGCTTGACTTCCTTGCGGTGAATGCCGGTGATGACACTCAGCCGGCTGACCGGAGCTGGCTCGCCCTGGCCTTGGCGGGTGGCCTGCACGGCCGCTTGGACCATGGCCTGCTTGAGCAGCTCTTCCATCTGCCCGAATTGCACACCCTGGTCGACCGCGACTCTTGCCAGGGGGGCAAGGATGGCCTGCAGCGCTTCCAGTGCGACGGGTGTGACGGCGCCGCTTGCGACGGCACCCGCCGGGGTGCCGATCGGAACGGAAGGGGAGGGCTCGGAGGATGACATGAGCCCAGTTTAAATGGAAAGTTTTACCTTTTCAAGAGCGGGGCTGTACATCGGCGGGGCACTGGCGGCCGCCGGTCGACCCAGCCGCATCTTGCTGGCCAGCGGATCGAGGCCAGCGGATCGAGGCCAGCGGATCGAGGCCAGCGGATCGAGGCCAGCGGATCGAGGCCACCTGATCCCGGCGCTGGGGCCAGGGAGCAGGCGGCTTGCGCGCTTAGACCGAGGTCTGGCGTTCCGGGGTAGCCGAGATACGATGGATGGAGAGGTCGGCACCTTCGAACTCCGCTTCCTGATCGAGTCGCAGGCTGGTGACCGCCTTCAGGCCGAAGTAGATCATGCCTCCGCCGACCACCGCCACCGCGATGCCCGCCAGCGTGCCGACCACCTGGGCACCCAGACTGACTCCGCCCAGACCACCCAGCGCCTGCTGTCCGAACACCCCTGCTGCCACGCCGCCCCATGCACCACACAATCCGTGCAGTGGCCAGACGCCGAGCACGTCGTCGATCTTCAGACGGTTTTGCGTCAGGGTGAACATGCTCACAAAGAGCGCTCCGGCGACCCCACCCACCACCAGTGCACCCAGCGGATGCATGATGTCCGAGCCCGCGCAAACGGCCACCAACCCGGCCAGCGGACCGTTGTGCACGAAGCCCGGATCGTTGCGCCCAAGCAGGGTCGCGGCCAATGTGCCGCCGACCATCGCCATGAGCGAGTTGACCGCCACCAGCCCGCTGATCTTGCCGATTTCCTGCGCGCTCATCACGTTAAAGCCGAACCAGCCGACGATCAGTACCCAGCTGCCCAGCGCCAGAAAGGGAATGCTGGAGGGCGGATGGGCCGCGATCCGACCATCCCGTCCGTAGCGACCACTGCGCGCACCCAGTGCCAGAACCGCCATCAGGCCGACCCAGCCGCCCACGGCATGCACGACCACCGAGCCCGCGAAGTCGTGAAAGTTTTCGCCGAAGGTGCCCTTGATCCAGGCCTGGAACCCGAAGCGCTCGCTCCACGTCATGCCTTCGAAGAGTGGGTAGACCAGGCCTACGAGGAGTGCCGTGGCGATCAGTTGCGGCCCGAAGCGGGCACGCTCCGCAATGCCCCCGGAGACGATCGCGGGAATCGCGGCGGCGAACGTCAGCAGGAAAAAGAACTTGACGAGTTCGTAGCCGTTTTTCTGTATCAGCGTGTCGGCGCCCACCAGAAACGAGGTGCCATACGCCACCAGATAACCCAGCAGAAAGTACGACAGGGTGGAAACCGCGAAGTCGACCACGATCTTGACCAGCGCGTTGACCTGGTTCTTGTAGCGCACCGTGCCGAGCTCCAGGAAGGCGAATCCGGCATGCATGGCCAGGACCATGATGGCTCCCAGCAAAATGAACAAGGTGTCGGTACCAGTCTTCATGGCATCCATCTGCTTTCTCCGGGAGCGGCTTTGGGCTCAGTGCGATGCACCGAAAAAGCACAAATCGTTCCGGAAGGGGGCGCGTGCGTATCGAAAATGCACGTCTCTTGTGCGGATTCGCGTCGGACCGCGATCTTTGGGCAGGAGATCGTTCCCGACGGGTGGTCGTGCGGGGGCGGGATATCCCGGACAGATACGTTCTGGATACCAGTTTGCGCACAGGCTGTGCGCATCGTGCACGCCAAGCGGGCGTTGTTGCACCGCGTTGGGGCGTGAACGCGCAGCTGCGAGGTGCAGCGGGTCGATTGACCGCGTCACGGACGGGCGCCGCATGACGCGGTCGCCGATGGGTTACTCGGTCGCCATCAGGTAATTGAGCGCCAGTCGGCCGCCGTCCGGGTACAGCGTCTGTCCAGTGAAGTAGGACCCTTCGTCGCTCGCCAGGAATGCGGCGACGCTGGCCACTTCAGAGGGCTCCCCCAGACGACCCAGCGGTGTGCGCGACATGATCGTGCGTTCGGCCTGAGGCGAGCCAAGCACCGCCTGGCGCGCCAGGTCGGTGGCGATGGTGCCCGGCCCGATCGCGTTGACGCGAATGCCGTGCGGTGCCAGCGCCATGGCCATCACACGCGTCAGCTGGTTGACGCCCCCTTTGGAGACCACATACGGAATCTGATTGGGAATGGCCAGGATCGCGTTGACGCTGGACATGTTGATGATCACGCCGCCGCGCTCCTGCGCCACCATGCGCCGCGCGACCGCCTGACCGAACACGAAATAGGAACGCAGATTGATGCTCAGCACGCGGTCGAAGTCGGCTTCTTCCAGATCGAGAAAGTCGGCGGCATGCGTGATGCCGGCGTTGTTCAGCAGGATGTCGATCGGGCCGAATCGCGCTTGGGTGGCGTCAATGGCCTTCAGGGCCGTTGCGGTCTGGGTGACGTCGCCCTCGACGAAGAGCGCACGATCGGCGCCGATCGCCTGGACAGCTTCAGCCCCTCGGCGGGCGTCCAGATCGACGATGGCGACGCGCGCCCCGTCATCGGCAAAGCGTGTGGCGCAAGCCAGACCGATGCCTTGTGCGCCACCGGTAACCAGCGCGACCTTTGCTTGAAGTTTCATCTGAATACGCTCCTCGTCGGTTCCGAACGGCGGTTCCCGCCCTGCATGAGATCATCGTTGATTATGGTGCCTCTTCGATATGTTGCCTGCCTGCTCGTTCGGGCGATGATGGGATGTGCCGTGCTTGGCGGAATGTCGGCTGCGTCTGCGCAGACACCCCTGCCGGCCTACGGCACTACGTCCAACATGGCGGCCGAGCCCGCCCAGCCCGGCGTGCAGTTCGATGCGCCCGGCCGCCAGCCGCTCGCGGTGGCGAGTGTTCTGACGGGTGCAGCGGTGCCTGCGGTCGTCTCTGAAGCGATGCGCGCGGCTGCCATGGCCCCGCATGAGTACGGGGTGGCGGTGGTGCCGCTGGACGGCGGCCCCCCCCTGGTATGGCATAACGCCGAGGCCGCTTTCAACCCGGCCTCGACCATGAAGCTGGTCACCACCCACGCGGCGCTGTCGCTGATGGGGCCGAATTTCCGCTGGCGCACACAGATCATGATGCGCGGTCAGCTGGTCGGTGATGTGTTGCAGGGCGACCTGGTGCTGCAGGGTGGTGGCGATCCGAAATTCGTCATTGAAGACCTGACCGAGCTGATCATGCGGCTGCGGGCCAATGGCCTGCGCGAGATCCGCGGCAACCTGGTGGTCGACGATTCGCTCTACGACGTGGGCGATGCTGCCGTGGAGGCCTTCGATGGCGACCGTTCGCAGCCCTATAACGTGCGGCCCAGCGCAGCGCTGATGAACTTCAAGGCGACCCGTGTCTCGGTGCGCCCGCACACCGGCGGGCTGGCCGTCGACCTGGACCCCCCGCTCGCAGTACCGATTGTCGATGAGGTGAAGCTCGCGCGCGGCGGGTGTCGCTTTGGCATTGCGGGATTGTCGATCCGCGAAGTCGGCCCTGAGGACGCGCCCACCATTCGGGTTGCGGGTCAGTATTCACCGGCCTGCGGCGAGCAGTCGACGATGGTGGCCGTGCTCAATCACCGCCAGTTCATCCACGGATTTTTCGCTTCAGCCTGGCGTGCAGCCGGTGGCGTCTGGGAGGGGCGCACGGTCCTGGAGCGGCGCATCGAGCCGAACCTGCCGGTGCTGCTGCGCTGGGATTCGCCGCGCACCCTGGCCGATGTGGTCAACGACATCAATAAGTACAGCAACAACGTGATGGCGCGTCAGGTGCTGCTGCATACCTCCGCTGACCCGCAGCGTCGCCGCCCTGCCACGCTGGAGCGGGCGCGCGCCACGCTCAACGCCTGGCTGGAAAAGCGCGGCCTGCGCAGCCCCGAAATCGTGATTGATAACGGCTCCGGGCTGTCGCGACGTGAGCGCATTTCGCCGGCGAGTCTGGCGCGCCTGCTGATCGATGCCTCGCGCAGTCCGCACGCCCCTATCTATATAGAGTCCCTGCCGGTGGTGGGTGTGGATGGCACGATGAAAAGCCGCCTGAAGTCCGATCCGGTGGCTGGCAATGCCTGGATCAAGACCGGCAGTCTGAACGACGTGCGCAGCATCGCAGGCTACGTGGACGCGGCCTCGGGGCGGCGCTATGCGGTCGTCATGCTGATCAACGGGCCGCGCGCCGAAAGCAGCAGTGCCGCACAAGACGCCCTGTTGCGCTGGGTGTACTCGACGAACTGAGGCTCCTACCGTACGCGGCGGCTACAGCCCCAGGCCTGCCCACATGTCGTCGACCCGCTTTTTCACCTCGGGCGACATGCTGATCGTCCGCCCCCACTCCCGATCGCTTTCGCCCGGCCATTTGTTGGTCGCATCAATGCCCATCTTCGAGCCCAGGCCGGAAATCGGCGACGCGAAGTCCAGGTAATCGATCGGCGTACGGTCGACCAGCGTGGTGTCGCGCAAGGGATCCACCCGTGTGGTGACCGCCCAGATCACTTCCTTCCAGTCGCGCACATCGACGTCGTCGTCCACCACGATGATGAACTTCGTGTACATGAACTGGCGCAGGAAACTCCAGATGCCGAACATCACCCGCTTGGCGTGTCCCGGGTACTGCTTCTTCATGGACACGACCGCCATGCGGTACGAACACCCTTCCGGGGGCAGGTAGAAGTCGACGATCTCGGGAAACTGCTTGCGCAGAATCGGCACGAAGACTTCGTTCAGGGCCACGCCCAGGATGGCAGGTTCGTCCGGCGGTTTGCCGGTATAGGTGGAGTGGTAGATGGCGTTGTCGCGCAAAGTCATGCGATCGATGGCGAACACCGGAAACCAGTCCTGCTCGTTGTAGTACCCGGTGTGATCGCCATACGGCCCTTCCAGCGCCATTTCCCAACCGGTGCGCGCCGCTGCGGGCAACTCACCCTGCCAACCGAGGCGCCGTGCATGGTCAAGGGTGAGCGTGCCATCCGGATCAGGCCGGATGGCGCCCTCCAGGACGATTTCGGCGCTGGCAGGCACCCGCAGATCGTTGCCCAGACACTTCACGAGTTCGGTCTTGGCGCCGCGCAACAGCCCGGCGAACTGATATTCGGACAGGCTGTCCGGAACCGGTGTGACCGCCCCCAGGATCGTGGCCGGGTCGGCGCCCAGCGCCACCGAGATGGGAAACGGTGTGCCGGGGTGGGCGGCGGCATGGTCCCGAAAATCCAGTGCGCCACCCCGATGGGCCAGCCAGCGCATGATGGTGCGGTTGGGGCCGATCACCTGCTGCCGATAAATGCCCAGGTTCTGGCGGGTGCGGTTGGGGCCCCGCGTGATGACCAGGCCCCAGGTGATGAGTGGCGCCACATCTCCCGGCCAGCAAGTCTGCACCGGCAGCTTGCCCAGATCCACTTCACCGCCTTCGCGCACTTGCTGCTGGCAGGGCGCCCGCGAGACTTCCCTGGGTGCCATGTTCAGGACCTGCCGCAACACCGGCAGCTTGTCCCAGGCGTCTTTCAGGCCTTTCGGTGGTTCGGGTTCTTTCAGGTACGCAAGCAGTGCCCCCACTTCGCGCAGGGCATCCACCGAGTCCTCCCCCATCCCCAGTGCCACCCGGCGCGGCGTGCCGAACAGGTTGGCGAGCACGGGATGTGCCCAGCTGCGGCCGGCGTCGCTCGGTTTCTCGAAGAGCAGGGCAGGCCCCTGGGCGCGCAACACCCGGTCGGCAATCTCGGTCATCTCGAAGCGCGGTGACACCGGAGCGGCGATCCGGCGCAATTCGCCCTGGGATTCAAGTTGCGCGATGAAGTCGCGCAGATCGGCATAGCGCATCGGTGTCGGCGGGTTCAAGGTCGGTGGGCCGCATCCTCTCACACGGCCTGGCCCGTCGAGCATTGACCCGCCAAGCCGTGGTGCTCACCTGGGTGTCAGGTCGTTTGCGCCCCCTTTCGGGCTCGCCCGGGCGACCTACAAGGCCGGCTCCTGCGGTACGCCGAGCTCTTCGCCTGCCGCCCCCCGCATTTGACCCTCTCGGTTCGGCTGGTAAACTGCGCCCCATCAACGGTTGAAACCTGCCCCCTGAACGGTCATATCGGTTCGTCTGGGACAGGCGGCGAAGGCATCGGATTGAGCCTCGTCCCAACGGATCGCCCCACCTCTCGCGCTGAGTCTTGCGCCACCCAGAGGGCGACCACCCCAGACGGGTTACCTGAGCGGGGGCCCGTCTGAGTGTCCCGGCGACCTGGTCGCCACATGGGTATCCGGCCTGCGCACGGTTCGTGCACCTGCAAGGCGGATGCAGTCCTGACAGCCTGAGCGCTGTCGCGTCGTGTTCCCGTTCGATCGGACGGGATACAGCGGTGTCGTCTGCCGCACAGGAGTGTGGATGATCGATCGATCACCAATCGCAGCAGGCAGCGCGTCCGAATCACGGGCGCTGCCCGAGCAGGCGGGGCGCACGGCGCCCCAGGAACGTGTGCGCCCGACCACTGCGTTGGGGCGCATCGTGCGGCATGTGGCGCCGGTGGCGCTGTTGGCTGTGGTGGCTGTGCACGGCACCCTCGGTGGCGCGGATGCGCTGGCGCAACGCACACGTGTGCATGCTGCGATGTCGGCGGCCTTGTCCAATCTGCCTGCCGCCGCCGCGAGTACCGTGGCCATGCTCCCCATGGGTGACGAACTCATCGGTCAGCCGTTGCCCACGGTGCCGATTGATGCAGCCCTGTCGATGGCTGCGTCGTCCGCATTCACGGGCGAATCCGCCCGCTTCGAACCCTGGCTGAACATGCGGGTTGAGGCAGACGATTCGGCGCGCAAGCCCCGCCAGCTCGAGCGTGAACAGGCCAATATCGCGCGTTTCATCGCGGCGCGCTATCGCGTCACCCTGGATGCCACCACCGAATTCGTGCATCACGCCTACCTGGCGGCCCGCGATGCGCGGATCGACCCCATGCTGGTCCTGGCAGTGATGTCGGTTGAGTCCAGTTTCGATCCGCGGGCACAGAGCTCTGCCGGTGCTCAGGGTCTGATGCAGGTCCTCACCCGTGTGCACGTCGAAAAGTTCATGCCCTTCGGCGGCATTCGGGCGGCGTTCGACCCGGTGGCCAACATCCGCGTCGGCAGTGCCATCCTGCGCGAGTACATCCAGCGTGATGGCTCGGTCGAGAGTGCCCTCAAGTCGTATGTGGGTGCCGCGCTGATGGACAACGATGGCGGCTATGGCGCCAAGGTGCTTAATGCGCGCGACCGCATTGCCGCCGCAGCGGCTGGAAAGCCCATTCCTGCCGAGCTGGCCATGGTGGCGCCCCGCACCGAGCGGGTAGTCATGGTGCGCACCGCGGCCATGGCCGAGGCATCGGTCACCTCTGAGCCAGCGGTCGCCCCGGCAATCGTGAGCCCGGCTTACGAGCCGGCCCGCAGCGCACCACCTGCTGCGGTCGGATCGACGCCCGATGGCGTGAATGGACAGCCGGCTCAGCCTGCCGGGTCGGCAGGGCAAGCCGACATCTGACCCGCTTTGGGAGCATTCCTGGGAGTCGACCCAGGGGTCGTCTGGTCTGCGCTGCCTGACCCGCGGGCTTGGCAGCGGCGGGCGGATCAGGCCCCGCCTGTGCCCAGGCAAACAGCCATGCGTCGCACGGCTTCCTGCAGCCGCTCAATCGGGCTGGCATACGACAGCCGCATCCAGCGTCCGGGATCATTGGCGCCGAAGTCGTGTCCCGGCACCAACGAGACCGCTGCTTCATCCAGCAACCGGTCGGCGAGCAGCCCGCTGTCGCCGAATCGGCTGCAGTCCATCCAGACATAAAACGCACCGTCCGGTCGCACCGGAATCTTGAAACCGGCTTGCTCGAGTGCCGGAATCACTGCATCGCGCCGGTCTTTGAGCAGTACTCGGCGTGTCTCGCACAGGGCGAGTGCCTGCGGCTCAAAGCAGGCCAGGGCGGCATGCTGCGCCAGCGTCGAGGGGCAGATAAACAGGTTCTGGGCGAGTTTTTCAAACACCGGCACGCTCTGCAGCGGCACCACCAGCCACCCCAGCCGCCAGCCGGTCATGGCAAACGATTTGGAAAAGCTGTTGCAGACGATCACGTCGTCGCCCAGTTCCAGGGCGCTGCGCGCCGGTCCCTCGTATGTGAGCCCCAGGTAGATTTCGTCGACGATCGTGAATCCGCCGCGCGCGCGCACGGTGCTCACGATCTGGCTGAGTGCATCAAACGGGATGGATGTGCCGGTTGGATTGGCCGGTGAGGCAAGCAGGACGCCGCGTGTCTGGGCACTCCAGTGCTGATCGACCACCTCGGGGGTGAGTTGAAAGCGGGTATCTTCGAACACTGGGATGGCGTTCGGACGACCATCGAACGCCGCCACGAAATGCCGGTTGCAGGGATAGCTCGGGTCGGTCAGCAGTACCTCGTCGCCCGGGTTGACCAGCGCGCAGCAGGCGAGTGTCAGTGCCGCCGAGGCGCCAGCGGTGACGATGATGCGGGCCGGATCGACCACCAGGCCGTGGCGGCGCAGGTAGTCTGCAGCAATGGCCTCGCGCAGCGCGCTGGTGCCGACCGCCGGGCTGTATTGCGTGCGACCGTCGCGCGCTGCCTGCTCCAGGGCCGCGATGACCCCAGGCGGGGCGGTGAAGTCGGGCTCGCCGATGGACAGATGAATCACGGGATGACCGCGCTGCTCCATCGCCACGGCCCGCTTGGCCAATTCCATGACGTGAAAGGGCGCGATGGCCCGAGTGCGGTCAGCCAGCCGCATGGGCGGTGCGCTCAGGACTGCACCCAGGGCAGGCTGGCCTTGCGCCATCCGCCAACCGTGCCGCGATGGCCGTTGGCGTCCAGGTCGCCCTCAAAGCCTTCAAGAATATTCATCGCTCGCGTGTAGCCGGCCTGTGTGGCCAGCTGCGCTGCGCCATGCGAACGCACGCCGCTGCGGCACAGGAACATGACCGGCACGTCTGGCGTGACCTGCTCGGCCAGCTGCGCGAGGAAATCAGGATTGGTCTGTTGGGCCCCCAGTGCCCGCCACTCCACCAGTGGCGTGCCATCGATGCGCCCGACGTAGGTCCATTCCGCGTGCGTGCGCACATCCACGATGCGGGCAGCACCGGCGCGCATCAGCGCCCAGGCCTCAGCGGGGGTGACTTCGCCGAAGTAGGGCAGCGATTTGGCGCGAGCGCGCTCGGCGGCGCGGGAAAAAATGGCGTCAGCGGGATCGCGGATGGCAGATTCCGTGTTCATCGGTCGATTGGCCGTGGATGAAAAAGAGACGCGAGTTTACCGAGATCGCCAGACGCCGTCAGTCAGATCACAGGCCGAAGCATGGTTTGGGTGC
>JBIKKG010000156.1:0-7757 GCA_044360485.1 Burkholderiaceae bacterium
CTGCTCATCCGACTTCAGCCCGATCCCGAGGAGCAACCGTCTTGACGCAGCACCGTCCCTTGAGCCAGTCATCGAGCCCGGCATCGAATCCGACAGGGCGTCCACGCCCCGCGGGCGCGCCCCGATTGCTTAGCATCAACAATTACCACTATCCGCGCGGTGGGTCCGATCAGGTGTATTTCCAGCATGCTGCGCTGATGAGCGACCAGGGTTGGGACAACGCCTTTTTTTCCATGCATCACCCGCGCAATCTGGCCAGCGAGTGGTCCGATTACTTTGTGGATGAACTGGAGTTCGGCCACGACTACAGCGCGTGGAAAAAGCTGCTGATGGCCGGCAAGGTGATCTATTCATTCGAAGCGCGACGCAAGCTGCGCGCGCTGCTCGATGTGTATCGCCCCGATGTGGCGCATGTGCATTGCCTGTATCACCACTTGTCGCCGGCTGTGCTGCCGGTGTTGCGTGAGCGCGGCATTCCAGTGGTGCTGACGGCACACGACCTGAAGATCGCCTGTCCGGCCTACAAGATGCTCAACGAGACCGGTGTGTGCGAGCGTTGCCGCGATGGCTCGGTGCTCAATGTCATCCGCTATCGCTGTGTGCGCGAGTCGCTGTCGGCCAGCGCGGTGGTGGCAGCCGAAAGTGGTTTGCATGGACTGCTGGGCACCTATCGGCGGCAGGTCAATTGCATCGTCGCACCCAGCCGGTTCTTTCTCGAAAAATTCGTTGAATGGGGTTGGCCACGCGAACAGTTCCGATACATCCCGAACTGTGTGGAGGCCAAGCGCTTCGTGCCGCGATTCGAACCGGGTGACTATTTCCTGTATTTCGGGCGCCTTGCGCCCGAAAAGGGGGTGGGCACGCTGCTGCAGGCGGCAGCGCAAGCCGGTGTGCCGCTGCGCATTGCCGGCAGCGGCCCCCACGAGGCGCGCTTGCGCGAGCTGGATGCGCAGCTGGGTCAGCGCGCGCAATTCATGGGCTTTCAGTCGGGCGACGCGCTGCATGCGCTCATCCGTGGCGCCCGGGCGGTGGTGCTGCCGTCGGAGTGGTACGAGAACGCACCCATGAGCGTGCTCGAGAGCTTTGCGCTGGGTAAGCCGGTGATCGGCGCCGACATCGGCGGCATTCCGGAGCTGATCCAACCGGATCACAACGGCTGGGTCTTTCCCAGTGGTGACGCCGACGCATTGGCTGCGGCGCTGACGCGTGTCAGCGCACTGCCCGATGCGCGTCTGGCCGACATGGGTCGCGCCGCTCGCGCACATGTGGTGCAGCATTTTCATCGGGCGGGCTATCTGCGCGCGATGCTCGACCTGTATGCCGAACTTGGAGTGAATCGCTGACATGAAACCCTGCCTGCGTATTTTGGGAACCCGTGGCGTGCCGGCAGCCCATGGGGGTTTTGAGACCTTTGCCGAGCGACTGGCGCTCTATTTGGTGGCGCGCGGCTGGCGGGTGGTGGTCTATGGCCAGGAAGTGGGTGCGGGCCCGATGCGCGTGGACACTTGGCAGGGCGTGGAGCGCGTCACCATCCCGGTCGCTGCCCAGGGGCCGGCTGCGACTATCGTCTTCGACTGGCAGGCCACGATGCACGCGGCGCGTGCGTCCGACCTGTGCCTCACGCTCGGCTACAACACGGCGGTGTTTTGCGCGCTGCTCAGGGCCGCGCGTGTGCCGAACGTGATCAACATGGATGGCATCGAATGGGCGCGCGCCAAATGGGGGCCGATGGCGCGTATCTGGTTTCGCCTGAACGAGGCGGCCGGATGCAGGCTTGGCCATCATCTGATTGCAGACCATCCCGAGATTGCTGCGCATCTGAACAGTCGCCATGGCTGCGCCAGCAAGCTCAGCACCATTGCCTACGGCGCCGATCGGGTGACCGATGCCTCGCAGGCACCGGTGCGTGCCCTGGGTCTGGAGCCAGGCCGCTATTTCACGGTCGTGGCGCGACCCGAGCCCGAAAACTCCCTTCTGGAAGTGGTGCAGGGATTTTCGCGGCGCCCGCGTGGCCTGAAGCTGCTGGTGCTGGGCCACTATGAGGATGCCCAGCCCTATCACCGTGCCGTGAAAGCCGCGGCCAGCCAGGAAGTGGTGTTTGCCGGTGCGATCTATGACCGCGACGTGGTCTGCGCATTGCGTGTGCACGGTGCGGCCTATGTGCATGGCCACCAGGTCGGCGGGACCAATCCCTCGCTCGTGGAGGCACTGGGCGCAGGCAACGCGGTCATCGCGCACGACAACCGGTTCAACCGATGGGTCGCTGGTGAGGGCGCCCGCTACTTTCACGATGCCGACGACATCGATCGGGTGCTGATCAGCCTGGCGCAGCAGCCCGAGGCACTGGCCGCCATGCGCCAAGCGAGTGTGCAACGGTTTGAAGCGGGGTTGAGCTGGAGCGTCGTGCTGGGGAGCTATGAGCAGATGTTGCGACAGTGGTTGCCGCGTGCTGCGGTCACTGAAGCGGCGGGGGCAGGGCACGCAGCGCGGCCACGCTGATGACTGCACCACCCGGGTCCTGCACCGCGACATCGATCGTGGTGAAGTTGAAGGCCTGCCAGGCATTGGAGACCCGTTTGGCGCGCGACAGCCCCACGCCGGGGTTATAGGTCTCTGGCGCGAAGGCCGATGGGCTGGTGTTGCGGTCGGGGTAGTAGTCGGCGCCCACCTGAATCAGCAGTCTGGCCTGCTCCCGGTCGTCAAAACGATGGGCCATCAGCCGTGCCTGCAGGGTGACATGCACCGCCATCACGTCGGCAGGATCGATCTGCTGTCGCGTCCCGCTCCATCCATGAAAGACGCCCTCACCGCCGGGCACGCCGATCGAGGTCGAACCGTCCGGTTCCTGACGCAGGTCTGCTCTGGACACCGGCGCGCCGGTCAGGGTCTTCGGGTACAGCTCGCCATCAATCGCGGCATCGGCTCCAACGCGCTGCCACTGCCCAGTGCGGCGACTGAGCACATAGGTGCGCATCTGCCGCACTTGTACGCGCGTGTGGGTGGCGGTGTGACCCACGCCATCGAACACCACCAGCCAGGGCAGTAGCGCATTCCACCAGGCATCGGACTTCAGGCGCGGATCGCGCGGACGCCACGCAGCCGGTGTGCGGCTGCCGCGCGGGTCGTTGCCCATGACCACGTGGCCCGGTCCGCGTGCCCAGCCGGCGGAGCTGGATACGCCGGCCAGCGGCAGATCGTTCAGTTCTCGCATGTCGGCGATGATCGTCTCGACGGTGTTCAACGGCGCCGCCACGCTCACGCCCGACCCCGCATCGGCTGCGGCAGCGTTGCGCGCGCCAGCGCCGTCGCAGGCGATCAGCGCGAGCGACCACAGCAGGACGCTCATGCCAGCGAGTCGGGACGGCAGATGGGACAGCAGATGGCGTCGATCGTGGGCCGCCATACGGTGCGGCGGCGTTGGACGCGACAGCGGACCGTCGCAGGGTGAACTGCGCGGTCCGCTCGGAGTGGGTGGCGTCAGCATGACCCCATCCATCAGGCAATCGGTATGCCCGGGCGGGCGGCGCCACCGTGCGCGGCGCCCCGATGGGCCAATGACCGGTCTTGAGACCGGCCCTCAGGCCTGATGAATGGCGAGGCCTTATTCCATCGGCGGCGGATTGGCCCGCAATGTCGCGGCCGGTACCGTGGTCATGTTGATCGCACGCCAGTTGTTGGTCACATATTTCATGCGGCCATGGCCGGCCTCGCCGTTGTGCGGCTGTCCTGGCTCCCATCCTGAAGTGAGGTCACGCCAGTAGTCCAGGCCGGTATAGGCCAGGAAACGGGCTTTGGCACGGTCATCGGGTTTGCTCGTGTCGTTCACCACCAGGCGAGCCTGGTACGTGGCATACACGCCGCCCAGGTCGGCCCGATCGAAGGGCTGACGGCCGCAGCACCAGAAGTGATAGGCATACGGCCACACGGGCGTGGTGGAAACGCCCCCACCCGGCTCGGTGCGCATCGTGGCGGGCTTGATGTCGTTCCCCTGCCGGAAGTCCTCGTTGTAGAACGAGCCATCGACCGTGGTCGAGCTGCCCATCTGGCGCCACGTGTTGGTGCGCTTGCTCAGCACATAGATCCGCATGTTGCGCATCTCGACGCGGGTGTTGGTCGCCTGGCTGCCCTCCTTGGCTACGAAGATCACACCCCAGGGCAACGCGTAGCCCCAGTCGGTGGGCGGGTTGTTGCCGTAATCCAGGCCGGGCCCGGTCAGCGTGCCCCATCCTGCAAAGGCGATCGGCGTGCCCTCATGCGGCAGCGACATGTCGTCGATGATGGTCTCGACCGAGTTGACCTTGACCGGGGCGGTTGTGGTGGTGCCCGTCCCGCTGGTGCCAGTCGTTGTACCGGAGGTGCCGCCAGTGGCGGTGCCGGTCGAGCCTGTGGTCCCTGTGGCGCTGCCCGTTGTGGTGCCTGTCGTACCTGTCGTGCTGCCGGTGGGCGCGGGGGTCGGTGCGGTGGCCGGAACCAGCGCCGCGGAGGCAGCGGTCATGGCACCCGCCACGGTGGTGCTGGTATTGCCGGAGGTGAGGGCCGTCGCGGCACTGTTGAGCGCATTGGCAACGGTTTGCAGCGAGGCGGTCGTGTCGGCGCCGCCGCAGCCTGCCAGGGCGGCGGTCAATGCCAGCGCGATCACCGACCGGCCCAGGTGGGCGCGGTCAATGGTGGCGGCACGGATCGCATCACCCTGCGGGGTGTGGTCGCGCAGTGAAGTGCCGTCGAAGGAAGAACGGAGCGAGGTCGGTGCGACCTGCATGAGGCGATGAGTTCGCATGTCGGATATCCAAAGGTGCGTGCGCAGCGCTGGTGGGCGCCTGGCATGAGTCGACCGCGGAGCGCCCGATGCCGGATTGGCGCCAGGTGCGTGCGGACCATCGAAAGACCATCGGTCGAAGGCTTTCGAGGACGCACCGTACGGGCGTGGCCGTGGCGACTAAGCGGTCGGACGGACCGACGGACTGGCATGGCAGATCGGCGGCACCATGGGCGCCCAGCGTCAAGCTTTCAGACGCGCGGACCGATGAACGGCTGAGCTTGGCTGACCTGCGCAGCGCGCATGGCAGTGAGCGTGGCGGTGGCGCCACGCGGGGTGTGTCACCTCAGACCGATGCGGGTGGGCTCAGCGCTCGCAGAGGGTGCGGGCTTCGCCGTTGGGATACCGGTGGCGCAGATAGAGCGCGGGATGGTTGTCAGGCCGTCGGGGGCTGTGCAGCCAGGCCTCAGTCATGCGGGCTGCCCACCCGTAGTCGCGCCAGCGCGTGTCGGGTGTATCGGTCTGCGCTGGCAGCACCAGTTCAATGCGTTGGGTGGCCTGCTCGCCCAGGATGGTCCAACCCGACACCGGCTGATGCACGGTGAAGTTGCCGCGCTCCACCGGCAGCGGCGCACGCGGCTGATCCAGCAGACCATGATGGGCCTGCAGATCCAGCGCCAGCACCAATGCGCGCAGCGACCACAGGCAGCTCGCCGGCCCGGAGTAGCGTGCCTGCAGCGCCGGGTCGTCGCCGCAGAAGCCCGAGGTGGGTGCCCCGGCCTTGATCGCCCCCTGGCTCAGGAACCAGGACCAGGTGAGGTCCAGGGCGCGCAGCGCTTCGCCGGAAGCCACAGCGCCCGGTGCCGTGAACTGCGCGGCCAGCAGCGGGGTGGGTGCGGCCATGCGGTAACACACGCTGCGCCCCATCAGGGGATGACCGCGCTGTGAAAAGAGGTGCCGCTGAAAATCCGCGAACGCGCCTTGCACCTGCCCGATGAACGCCGGTTCGAAGTGCGGATCCATGCGCCGCAGCCAATACAAGCCGTAATGCACACCCCAGGCGTTGTAATAATCGAATCCGTTCGGTGGGTCATCGAACCACCCGTTGCCGCGATGCAAGGACCGGAAGTGTTCCCAGTTCGAGGTCATGCGCGCATCGAAGCGGCGCACATCCACCTCCAGCCCCTGCAGTGCCCGATGCACGATCAGCGGGAACAGTTGCCAGTTGCCCTCGTGCGGCTGACTCGTCAGTGCTCCGATGAGCCAATCCGACACCTGCTGCCGTGTGGCGGCATCCAGGCCGTCCCACAATTGCGCACGCCCGATCCACAGACCCAGCGCAATGTCGGCAGCCTCCACCAGTTGCGGACTGTAGTCGCGGATCGTGCCCCAGTAATTCGGATGTGCAGGATTGGTGCCGACCTTCAGACCCTGGGCAAACAGGGCGACCAGATCTGCTGACCGCGTGTCGTTCAGGGTGGCAATGACCGGTGGTGCACCGCCCGCCCAGCGCACGGCCGCCAGCGGCAGGATCCGCGCAAAGCCCTCCAGGCCGTCCTGAGGGCGACCGGCATCGCTGGGCTCGCCGGGATAGTGCGCGCGCTCGGCATCGGGTGTGCGATACGCCGTCCAGCCTTCCAGCAGATGCAGGGCAAGCGCGTCATAGTCGGCAGCGTCCGGTGGGCGCGGCCGTTCGAAGCCTGCACGCACGCGCGACAAGGGCATCGCCTGAGGCTCAACCGGCTGCGCGCGTTCGGTCCAACCTGCCACGGCGCGTCGCACGCGCAGTTCGTGGGCTGCCAATCCGGCGCTCAGCAGCAACACCAGAGCGATCACGACCTGCAGGGCGCGGCGCATGCGTGCGGTCAGGCGCGCGCGAATCATGCGATCGCCTGTGCCCGTGACGGGCGGGTGAGGTGATCGGCCAGGCGCAGGGCCAGCTGCACAATCGTGAGCGTGGGGTTGGACGCCCCGCCGCTTGGAAAGACCGAGGAGCCGGCCACAAAGAGATTGGCGCATCCGTGCACGCGGCAGTTCGCATCGACCACGCCGCGTCGCGCATTGCGTGACATGCGTGTGCCGCCCATGTGGTGATTGCCCTTGATCTCGTCATCGGCAGGAAACGCGCCGCGCGCAAGGACCCAGTCATCCAGCCGCACACGACCTACGCCACGGCGCGCGCATTCCGTAGCGAGCATCAGGGCCGCATTGCGCGCACTGGTGCGCTCCAGATCGCCCAGCCGCCAGTGCAGCTCGGCGCGGGGCACTCCGAGCCGGTCGCGATCAGCGCTGAGCACCACGCGGTTCCAGGGCTGCGGTGCTTGCTCCCAGGAGGCTCGCAGCAGCACCCCGCAGGTCAGGCGACGCCCCAGCTGCGACATCGCTGCGCGACCCAGCGCAGGCGCCACGCACCCCAGCCGCACCGCGAGCGCCCGAGCGGACTCGCGATGCTGGCGCGTGAGCCGCAGACCCACATTGAGCATGCCCTGATCGCGCAGGACATGCTGCATCGGCGCAGCCCATGCGATCGACCAGCGATCAAACTCGAAGGCCGAGTCATCCTCGAGCCAGGCCTCGCCCAAGGTGAAGTGAGGATGCTCGAACCAGTAGCGGCCCAGTGCGTACGGTTCCGGCACGACCCGCCCGCCGTTGCAGGCATTGGCCCACAGCAGCAACCGGCTGTTCTCGATCCCGCCCGCACACAGCACCACCTGGCGTGCCCGTACGGCATGCTGCACCCCGTCCGGCCCGCAGACCTGCAGTGCATGGATGTGCCCCCCGCGCTCCTGCAGCCCGACCACACAGGCGTCCAACGCCACCAGCGTGCGCGATGAGCGTTGCAGCAGCGGCCGATACTTCACTGCGAAATGGACCGGTGGCGAATACCGCATCGGGGTGTGGCGCACCTGTTCACCGAAGGCCGTGTCAGGCTGCGCGGGCGGCAATTCGAGAATGGTTTCAGCCCGACCGAGGAAGGGGTCGAGGTCGCTGCGTGCGATCG
>JBIKKG010000157.1:0-7752 GCA_044360485.1 Burkholderiaceae bacterium
GCGGGTCGTGGCGCTGGCGCGCCAGCATGACATTCTGGTGGTGCACGACTTGGCGTATGCCGACATCACCTTCGACGGTTATGTGGCGCCTTCGATCATGCAGGTCCCCGGTGCGCGCGATGTGGCGGTTGAGTTCTTCACCATGAGCAAAAGCTACAACATGGCCGGCTGGCGTGTGGGCTTCATGGTTGGCAACCGTGATTTGGTCAATGCGCTCGCACGTATCAAGAGCTACCACGACTACGGCACCTTCACACCCATTCAGGTGGCGTCCATCGCCGCACTCGATGGTCCCCAAGACGAAGTGATCGAGATTCGCAACACCTACCAGCGGCGCCGTGACGTGCTGGCCCGCGGCCTGCACGAGGCAGGCTGGATGGTCGAGGTGCCCAAGGCGTCGATGTACATCTGGGCCGAAATTCCCGAGCCTTATCGAGCTGCCGGCTCACTGGATTTTGCCAAGCGCCTGCTGGCTGACGCGAAAGTGGCCGTCTCGCCCGGTATTGGCTTTGGCGACTATGGCGACGGGCATGTGCGGTTTGCGCTCATCGAAAATGAACAACGTATCCGGCAGGCCGTCCGTGGCATCAAGGACATGTTCCGCAAGGACGGTCTGGTCACACGCGCCGCTGCCTGAAGGCCTCTCCCATGACTGAGCACACCCGAAACGCATCTGCCACCGCTGCCCGTCTGTCCCCTGTGCGGGTCGGATTGCTTGGCATCGGCACGGTGGGTGCAGGCACCTTTTCCGTCCTCACACGCAATCAGCACGAAATCACCCGCAGAGCCGGTCGTGGGATCGAGATTGCCGCGGTGGCCGACCTCGATGTGGCGCGCGCCCGTGAAGTGGTCGGGGACCGCGCGCGCGTGGGCAACGATGCCTTTGCGCTGGTGCGCGATCCGTCCATCGACGTGGTGATCGAGTTGATCGGCGGCTACGGCGTGGCGCGCGAATTGGTGATGCAGGCCATCGCCCACGGCAAGCATGTGGTCACTGCGAACAAGGCCTTGCTGGCCGTGCATGGCAACGAGATCTTTGCCGCGGCACGCGAGCGCGGCGTGGTCGTGGCCTTCGAGGCGGCCGTGGCGGGCGGCATCCCGATCATCAAGGCGCTGCGTGAGGGCCTGACCGCCAACCGCATCGAGTGGATCGCCGGCATCATCAATGGCACCACCAATTTCATCCTCTCCGAGATGCGTGACAAAGGCGCGTCCTTCGATGACGTGCTCAAGGAGGCGCAGCGGCTGGGCTACGCCGAGGCCGATCCCACCTTCGACATCGAGGGCGTCGATGCCGCCCACAAGGCGACGATCATGTCGGCCATCGCCTTCGGGATCCCGGTGCAGTTCGAGCGGGCCCATGTTGAAGGCATTTCCTCGTTGCAGGCCGCGGATATCCGCTATGCCGAGCAACTCGGCTATCGCATCAAGCTGCTGGGCATCACGCGCCGGCGCGAGCACGGGATCGAGCTGCGAGTGCATCCCACGCTGATCCCGGCAAGGCGGCTGATTGCCAACGTCGAGGGTGCCATGAACGCGGTCTGGGTCAAAGGCGATGCCGTAGGGCACACCATGTACTACGGCAAGGGCGCGGGCGCTGAGCCCACCGCCAGCGCGGTAGTGGCCGATCTGGTGGATGTGGCGCGCGCGCTGACGGTTGACCCTGGTCAGCGGGTGCCCTATCTGGCCTTCCAGCCCGATGCGATGGCTGATCTCCCGATCCTGCCGATCAGCGAAATCCAGAGCGCGTACTACCTGCGCCTGAGAGTGGCGGATGAGCCAGGTGTGCTGGCCGATATCACGCGCATCCTGGCCGATGCCGACATCTCCATTGACGCGGTGCTGCAGCGTGAGCCAGCGGAAGGTGAGCAGCAGACCGACATCATCCTGCTCACCCATGTGACGATTGAAAAACGCTGTGATGCGGCCATTGCCCGCATTGAGTCCCTGCAGACTGTGCTGTCCCGCGTCACGCGGATCCGCCTTGAAGACATGAACTGATCGCCCATGCGTTATCTCTCCACGCGCGGCGGCATGCCGCCTCAAGGGTTCACCGACATTTTGCTCGGCGGTCTGGCACCGGACGGTGGTCTGGTCATGCCTCAGCAATTCCCGGTCATCGACGCAGCCACCCTGGAGAGCTGGCGCACGCTGCCCTATGCCGACCTGGCCTTCGAAGTTTTGCGCCGCTACTGCGACGATATCGAGCCCGCGGTGCTGCAGGCCTTGCTGCGTGACACCTACACCGAGCAGGTGTTCGGTTCGTCAGACATCGTCCCGTTGCGCACGCTGGAGCCCGATTTGCATCTGCTGGGCTTGTCCAACGGACCGACGCTGGCCTTCAAGGATGTCGCCATGCAGTTGCTGGGCAGGCTCTTCGAGCATGTGCTCAGGCAAACCGGCCAGTCGCTCAACATTCTGGGCGCCACCTCCGGCGACACCGGCAGTGCAGCGGAATACGCCATGCGCGGTCGTCGCGGCATCCGGGTGTTCATGCTCTCGCCGGCCGGGCGCATGAGCCCGTTTCAGACGGCCCAGATGTTTTCGCTGCGTGATGACAATATCTTCAACATCGCAGTGGATGGCGTGTTCGACGATTGCCAGGACATGGTCAAGGCGGTCTCGGGTGATCTGGCCTTCAAGGCCCGCTATGCCATCGGCACAGTCAACTCCATCAATTGGGCGCGGGTCGTGGCGCAGGTGGTGTACTACTTCAAGGCCTGGTTTGCAGTCACGACGCAGGGGCCGCGTGAAGTGTCGTTCAGTGTCCCCAGTGGCAACTTCGGCAATGTACTGGCCGGACATATCGCCCGGCGCATGGGGCTGCCGATCCGCAGGCTGGTGGTGGCCACCAACGAAAACGACGTGCTCGACGAGTTTTTTCGCACAGGCATCTATCGGCCACGGCGCACAGCCGACACCTTCCAGACCAGCAGTCCGTCCATGGATATTTCCAAGGCCTCGAATTTTGAGCGCTTCGTGTGGGATCTGGTTGGCCAGGATACGGCGCGCACGGCTGAGCTGTGGCGCGATGTGGACCAGCGCGGTGCGTTCGATCTGTCCGGTACACCTCAGTTTGACCGGACCGCTGAATTTGGGGTTGTGTCGGGTGCCAGCAATCATGCGCTGCGTGTCAGCACCATCCGCGCCACTGCGCAGCGCTATGGGGTCGTGATCGACCCTCATACCGCCGACGGTGTGGCAGTCGCTGCGCCATGGCGCGAAGACGGCGTCCCCATGGTGTGCCTGGAAACAGCCTTGCCGGCTAAGTTCGAGGACACCATCCGAGAGGCCCTCGGCCGCGACCCGGAACGGCCCGCCGCCTATCGGGGCATCGAACACCTGGCCCAGCGCTATAGCCGCATGCCGGCTGATGTGCCCATGCTCAAGCGCTATATCGCCGCGCACGCCCCTGCAGGCTGAGGGCTTGCGATGTCTGGCCGGTTAGCCGATGCGAGTGGATTCTGATGCGGGTGTTCGGTTTCGCAGGCTATTCCGGCTCGGGTAAGACCACCCTGATCGAGCAGTTGATCCCGCGCATGACCCATCGGGGCTTGCGGGTCTCGCTCATGAAGCATGCTCACCACGCGTTTGATATCGATCGCCCGGGCAAAGACTCCTGGCGCCACCGGGAAGCCGGGGCGAGTGAAGTCATGATCACCTCCGGGCAGCGCTGGGTGTTGATGCACGAACTGCGCGCAGAGCCCGAGCCTGACTTGGCCTCCCAGTTGGAGCGGTTCTCGCCCTGTGACCTGATCCTGGTCGAAGGCTACAAGCGTGCGGCGATCCCGAAAATCGAAGTGCATCGGCCCGCCACCGGGCGCAGTCTGATTCACCCTGACGATGCCGATATCGTGGCCGTGGCGGCTGATGGTCCGGTACAGACCTCGCTACCAGTACTTGATCTCAACGACTATGACGCGGTGGCAGCGTTCATCGTGCAACATGTCGGACTGACTGGTCATCGCCCCTCACCATGAACCGTCCCGCTTTGCTTGAATTCGATGAAGCGCTGAGTCAGTTGCTGGCGCTTGCGCAGCCGCTGGAGGGCATCGATCAGGTGCCCACGATCGATGCCCTCGACCGTGTCTTGGCCACTGACCAGCATGCGACCCTGGATGTGCCGCCGCTTGATAACGCGCAGATGGACGGTTGGGCGGTGCGGGTGAAAGACCTGCGTGCGGGCAAGCCGCTGCCCGTGTCGGCACGTATCCCGGCGGGTGCTGTGCCGCAAGCGCTTCAACCGGGCACCGTGGCGCGCATCTTTACTGGTGCTAGTGTGCCGCAGGGCGCTGATGCGATCGTGATGCAGGAGCAGGCACGTCTTGAATCCGATCAGGTGAGCTTTGACACGGTGCCACCGGAAGGCGAGTGGATTCGCCGGGCAGGAGAGGACATCCGCGACGGCGCGCGCGTGTTGGCGGCTGGCACGCGGTTGTCACCTCAGGCGCTGGGTCTGGCAGCCTCGGTCGGCCTGGCAATGCTGCCGGTGCGCCCACGCCTGAAGGTCGCCTGCTTTTTCACGGGCAACGAGCTCGTGATGCCGGGTGAGCCCCTGCCGCCCGGCGCCATCTACAACTCCAACCGTTTTGTGTTGACCGCGCAGTTGCGCCGACTCGGCTGCGAAGTGACCGATCTGGGTATCGTGCCTGATTCTCTGCAGGCCACACGCGAAGCGCTTCGCACTGCCGCACACAGTTGCGATCTGATCGTCACCAGCGGTGGCATGTCGGTCGGTGAGGAAGACCATGTCAAGCCGGCATTGCAGGCCGAGGGCAGCTTGCGCACCTGGCAGGTCGCCATCAAACCCGGCAAGCCACTGGCCTGGGGCGAGGTGCCCCGCGCCTCGGGTGGCCGTGCACACTTCATCGGGCTGCCCGGCAATCCGGTGTCCAGTTTCGTCACCTTCCTGTTGTTTGTGCATCCCTTCATCCTGAGACTGCAAGGTGCCCACGCCACACCACCGCGTCGGTTACGTCTGCGCGCCGATTTCGACTGGCTGCGTCCCGACCGGCGTCGGGAGTTTCTGCGGGTGCGCATCAACGCCCAGGGTGGGCTCGAGCTCTTTCCCAACCAGGGTTCAGGGGTGCTGACCTCCACGGTATGGGCTGAGGGCCTGATCGACAATCCGGCGCAGCAGGTCATCCGGTCGGGTGACCTGGTGGACTTCATACCGTACGGGGAATGGCAGTGAAGGTCACGTTGCTTTTTTTCGCGGGCCTGCGCGAGGCGCTGGGCTGCGCGCGTGAATCGCTGGAACTGCCCGCACATGTGCTGACCGCTCAGGACCTGCAAGCCCATTTGCGTGAACGCGGAGGCGCATGGGCAGATGCCCTCTCAACCGGTCGCACCGTGCGCGTGGCGGTGGATCAGGCGATGGCTGCAGCTGAGACGCGGCTGCATGAGGGCGCCGAAGTGGCGTTCTTTCCGCCGGTCACTGGTGGTTGAGGGCCGCGCGCATGCCGGTACGTGTGCAGACCCAGGATTTCGATCTCAGCGCAGAAGTGGCCGCGCTGCGCGCGGGGCGGCCCCAGGTCGGGGCGGTCGCCTGTTTTGTGGGGACCGTGCGCGATCTCAATCAGGGCACAGGCGTGTCCAGCATGACCCTGGAGCACTATCCGGGCATGACCGAAAGAGCGCTCGAGACCATCGTGGCGCAGGCGCGCGCGCGGTGGACGCTGGACGATGTGCTGGTGGTGCATCGGGTGGGTGAACTCGCGCCGCTCGATCAGATCGTGTTGGTCGCGGTCACCTCAGCGCATCGCGGTGAGGCGCTGGCAGCCTGCGAATTCGTGATCGACTGGCTCAAGACCCAGGCGCCTTTCTGGAAAAAGGAAATCACCCCCGACGGCGCGCGTTGGGTGGACGCCCGCGAGGCCGACGAGGCGGCGGCGGCACGCTGGGGTGACCCGCCAGCCGCTCGCGTTGACTGATCCGCTGTGTCGAAGGCGCCGATGGAGTCGATTGGCATGAGCGGACCATCGGGAACGAGCAGAGCGTCGGGAGGGTGCGCATGAATGCAGTGGGCTCATGGCCGGGCACGATGGCCGCCATCGCGATCGGAGCCGTGCTGGGCGCCTGGGCGCGCTGGGGTCTGGGCCTGTGGCTCAATCGGCCTGATGCTGCGGTGCCCGGAGGCACCCTCACGGCAAATCTGATCGGCGGGCTGCTGATGGGTATGTTCCTGGCTCTTGCAGACCGGCGCCCCGAATGGGCCGCACTGCGCCCGCTGCTGGTCACTGGCTTTCTGGGGGCACTCACCACCTTCTCCACCTTCTCGGCCGAGTCGCTGCAGTTGTTGCAGCGCGGGGCCTATGCTCAGATGGCCTGGCACAGTACGTTGCACCTTTTCGGGTCAGTCGCAGCCAGCGTGATCGGCTATCGCTTGTTGCGCTGAGTGCTGAGCGCCAGGCTGCGCGTTGTACCGTAATCGCGGCTCTTGAGCCCTGCGCTGAAAATCGACCTGTCATAATAGGCTGACAGACAGGAGACCGCGCTATGGCATCGACCGCCCCCACGTCGCAGGCTGGCGCAGTGCGCCCGGCGATCACCGACTTTTCGCGCATGTTCGGCGCCCGGTCCATTGCGGTGGTCGGGGCCTCGGCGAACGAGGCCTCGCCCAGCGGCCAACCGCTGATGCATCTGCGCAATCTGGGTTACGCGGGCGCGGTGTATCCGGTCAATCCACGCTATGAACAGATCGGCCCCTGGCGCTGTTACCCCGATGTGGCATCGCTGCCCGAGGTACCTGATGTCGCGTTGATTGCCGTGGCCGCCGAGCGCGCGGCCGGAATGCTCGAGGAATGCGGGCGCAAAGGGATTCGCTTTGTGATCGTCATCACCTCGGGCTTTGCCGAGATGGGCGAACGCGGGGTGGCTGCGCAGCAGCGTCTGATCGAGTTGGCGCGTCAGTACGGCATCGGCATGATCGGACCCAACTGTCAGGGCATGATCAACGCGGCTGAGCGTTTCAGCCTGGGGTTTGGCGCCCCGTACGGCCTGACCTACAACGCAGGCCCCATTAGTGTCACCTCGCAAAGCGGCGCCTGGGGCAACGCGGTGCTGATGCTGGCTAATGCGGCAGGTCTGGGCTTTCGCAATTATCAGTCGACGGGCAATGAGGCCGCCACCACCTCGCTGGATCTCGTGGACTGGTATCTCGACGATCCCGGCACCGGCATGGTGGTGTCCTATGTGGAAGGCTTTCAGGATGCCCATCGGGTGATCGACATTGGCCGCAAGGCGCTTGCGGTCAACAAACCCTGGCTGCTCTGGAAAGTGGGCAGCTCCGAGGCCGGCGCGCGGGCCGCAGCCTCGCATACCGCCAATCTGGGCGGCGCCATGGCGCTGTACAAGGCAGCGTTCCGGCAATGCGGCGCCATCGAAGTGACCGATGTGGATGACCTTGCCGACAGGGCGCGTGCGCTCTTGTGCGCGCGCAGGCCGCGCGGGCCACGCGTGGGCGTGGTCACGACCTCGGGTGGGGCGGGCGTCCTGATGGCCGACCACTGCGCCACAGCAGGGCTCGAGTTGCCGGAGCTCTCGGCCTCCACACTGGACGCACTGCGTGCGACGCTGCCCGATTTCGCCGGTCTGAACAATCCGATCGATGTCACTGGCGGTGCTGGCAAGGAGGGCATCGTGGCAGCCATGCGTGCGGTCGTGGATGATCCCTCGGTCGACATGCTTGCCGTGTGTCTGGCTGCGATTTCCGGGCCGCATGGCATTGGGATCGCACAGACCGTGGTCGAG
>JBIKKG010000026.1:0-24548 GCA_044360485.1 Burkholderiaceae bacterium
TGACCTTGCGACCGCGCCGGTACGACTGCTTGCGCACCTTGGTCGCGCTGATGCCCTGTCGACGCAACACCGAACCGACCACTGTGGGCCCGGCCGCACGCATTTCACCGCGGACGGTTTTTCCGGATCGATCGCGCCCTTCCCACTGGAAGGTGTATTCCTTGACGTTGCGAACGGGTGCTGCGAGGGGCTTGCTGGCCATGGGGATCTTCCGTTTCAGTCGTTGGTGACGCCCAGGACTTCCTCGATTGAGGTCAGCCCGGCGCGGACCTTGCGCAGTCCTGATTCGCGCAGGTCAGCCACGCCTTCGCGTTTGGCCTGTGCTGCAATTTCCATGGCGTTTCCACCAGCCAGGATAATTCGCTGGATTTCCTCGCTGATCGGCATGACCTGGTAGATGCCCACCCGACCCTTGTAGCCATTGGTACAGCGATCGCAGCCCACAGGCTTGTAAGGCACCCATGTGCCATCCAGATCGGCTTCTCTGAAGCCAGCCGCCAGCAGGGCTTCCTCGTCCACTTCGGCAGGCTGCTTGCAACTGCACAGGCGACGGGCCAGGCGCTGTGCGGTGATCAGGATGACCGAGGACGCAATGTTGAAGGTGGGAATGCCCATGTTCATCATGCGCGTGAGGGTCGTGGGCGCGTCGTTGGTGTGCAGCGTCGAGAGCACCATGTGGCCGGTCTGCGCCGCCTTGATCGCAATGTCTGCGGTTTCCACGTCACGAATTTCACCGACCATGATCACGTCCGGATCCTGGCGCAAAAAAGAACGCAGGGCCGCCGCGAAGGTGAGGCCTGCTTTTTCATTGACATTGACCTGATTCACGCCAGGCAAATTGATTTCGGCCGGGTCCTCTGCCGTGGAGATGTTGACGCCCGCCTTGTTCAGAATGTTCAGGCAGGTGTAGAGCGAAACGGTCTTGCCTGAGCCGGTCGGGCCCGTGACCAGCACCATCCCGTAGGGTCGCTGCACGGCGTCGAGCAACAAGGCTTTCTGGTCCGGGTCGTAACCCAGCGCATCGATGCCCAGACGCGCAGATGACGGATCAAGAATCCGCATCACGATCTTTTCGCCAAACAGCGTAGGCAGAGTCGACACCCGAAAATCGATGGTGCGCTGCGCCGACACCACGAGCTTCATGCGCCCATCCTGCGGCACCCGTTTTTCGGAAATGTCCAGCCGCGAAATCACCTTGATGCGCGAGGCGAGCTTGTCCTTGATTGCCAGCGGCGGCTGACTGATTTCGCGCAGTTCGCCGTCCACGCGAAAGCGGATGCGGTAGTACTTTTCGTAAGGTTCGAAGTGGATGTCGGACGCACCAATGTGGATGGCGTCCATCAGCACTTTTTGCAGGTACCGCACGATCGGCGCATCGTCGACCTCGGCACTGTCGTCGATCGTGGTGGTGCTTTCTTCTGCAGCGAACTCGACATCGAACGATTCGTCGACCAGCTGCGAGAGTTGCTGGCCTGCCGACTGACTAAGCCGCTCAATCAGGCGCATCAGCTTGTCGTGCTCGACCACGATCGGGTCGACCGCGGCCTGCGCCTGGAATTTCACCCGATCGATCGCCTGCAGATCGGTCGGATCCGACAACAGCACACTTAGCCGATTGCCGCGCTTGGCGACCGGCACGATACGGCTGTCGCTCATCAGCTTGTCGTCGATCAGACCGGTTGGCAACGCTGCCGGGTCGAGCGACGACAGGTCCATCAAGGGCAGCCCGAACGTTTCAGAGGCAAAGCGCGCCAGCTTGACCGCCGGGAAATCGCCAGCGATCACCATCTCGTCGATGAATTTCAGCTTGGCTCCATCAGCCTTTTTCTGAATGGCCAAGGCCTGGTCCAGCCGCAACAGCTGTTGCTGGACCATGGCGCGCGCCAGCCCGGACAGCGCGGGGCCGTTTGCCGCTGTGGGAGCCAGGGCGCTCATCGCAAAAGCCGGACGCAAGGAGGGGGCATCCCTCCAGTGTGCCGCCGGACCAGACCGCATAGCGCATGCCGCGGTCAAGCTCCGGATGAACGGCACGCTCGAGGCGGCCGGCGGCGACCGCTCTGCCGCCTGTCACGATGATCGCTCACGTATCAACGATCCATCCTTGCCCATGGATGTCGACGCAGGTTTTCCCGTCAGACGTTTCGCCAGATGCTTCAGCGTGACCATGTAGGACAAATCAGAGCCAGCGCCTGCCTGGATCGAGAGATCAGGGCTCAACACATTGCCGCGATGCAAAGGCTGCGGCGCGCCCTTCGCAGAGCCCCTTTCACTGAGCCTCCGTCAACCTTGTCCAGCGTCTAGGCTGGACGGAATTTTTTTTTGTCCATGGTGCGCCGCACATAGACCCTAGGACGATCGCCGGAACGGTTTGCCTTTTCTCGGCAATCCAGTTTATAAGCTCAGCTTCGCAGTCGCTGAGGCCAACCGGCATCAATGCGACAGCATCATGACGTGGATGGAGACGGATGACAGACGGCGCAAAAGCCCTGCTCAGCGTGCGGGGCGTCACAGTTCGGTTCGGGGGCATCGTGGCCCTCGATGGGGTTTCCTTTGATGTGCCCCAAGGCGGCGTATGCGGTCTGATCGGTCCCAATGGTGCCGGCAAGACCACCTTGTTCAATTGCTTGAGCCGCCTGTATCAGTACCAGGAGGGCGACATTCTGTTCGACGGCAAGTCGATCACACCCATGTCGGCCCATGACATCTCCAAGCTCGGCATGGGCCGCACCTTCCAGAATCTGGCGATGTTCAAGACCATGTCGGTCGAGCGCAACGTCATGATCGGCGCGCATGCCCAGTCGTCTTCGGGCTTCACTGCCAGCATCCTCGGACTGGGTTCGGTGGCGGCGGAAGAGTCCCGCATGCGCAAGCGTGCCGCCGAGATCATCGACTACATGAAGCTGGGGGCCTACTCGCAGCGTCTGGTGGGCGATTTGCCCTTTGGCATCCAGAAGCGTGTGGAAATGGCGCGTGCACTGGCGTCGGAGCCCAAGCTGCTGCTGCTCGACGAACCTGCGGCAGGTCTGAACCACGACGAGATGGCCGGTCTCGAACAGCAAATCAGCGATGTGCGCGATCGCCTGGGCATCACCGTGCTGTTGGTGGAGCACCACATGAGCCTCGTGATGGCCGTTTCGCAGAAAGTCGTGGTGATCAACTTCGGCAAGAAAATTGCCGAGGGCACTCCCGCTGAAATTCAGAAACATCCCGAAGTGATTGCCGCGTACCTGGGAGCACCGGCTGATGCCTGAACTGTTGGAAGTCAAGGGGTTGACCGCATCGTACGGTCCGACCCAGGTCCTGTTCGATCTCGATTTTTCGCTGTCGGCAGGTCAAATCACGGCCATTCTCGGCGCCAACGGTGCTGGAAAGACCACGACGCTTCGCGCGGTGTGCCAGGCGGTCAAAACCTCCGGAAGCATTCTGTTCGACGGCCAGCAGGTGGTGGGCAAGTCCACCGAGTCGGTCGTGCGCATGGGTGTGGCTCAAGTGCCGGATGGCCGCGGCACGTTCACTGCTTTGACGGTCGAAGAAAACCTGCGTCTTGGCGCCTTTGTGCGCCGCGACAAGTCGGAAGTCGCGCTCGACCTTGAGAAGGCTTACGCCCGGTTTCCTCGACTGAAAGAGCGTCGCAACCAGCAGGCTGGCACGCTCTCGGGCGGCGAGCAGCAGATGCTGGCCATCAGTCGCGCACTCATGCTGCGTCCTCGCATGCTCTTGCTCGATGAGCCGTCCTTCGGCTTGGCCCCGCTGATTGTGGCCGAAATCTTTCGCATGCTGCGCAAGATCAACGAAGAAGAAAAAGTGAGCATGCTGCTGGTCGAGCAAAACGCCACGCTGGCGCTCAATCTCGCCCATCACGCCTATTTGCTCGAGACCGGCCGCGTTGTCATTTCCGGGCCGAGCGAAACCATCAAGAACGACGAAACCATTCGCCGGATTTACCTCGGCTACTGAAAATAAAACCGACAAACGATGGAAGCCTTTCTACATCAGATTTTTGCCGGCCTGGCGAATGGCGGTATTTACGCCTCGGTCGGTCTCGCCCTGGTGATGATTCACCGGGCCACTCACCATATCAATTTCGCTCAAGGCGAGATGGCTACGTTCAGCACCTTCATCGCCTGGGCGCTGATCAATTCCGGCTGGCCCTACTGGGGGGCGTTTTTTGCAACGGTGGCGATTTCGTTCGCGTTGGGCCTGATCATCCAGCGCACGATTCTCAAGCCCGTTGAAAAAGCGCCGGTCCTCACGAACGTGATTGTGTTCGTTGGCCTGCTGGTGATTTTCAACGCGCTGGCCGGCTGGTTCTTCGATCACACCATCAAGTCCTTCCCCAGCCCCTTCCCCAAAGGGGCGTTCCTCCAGACCAAGTACTTCTCGGCACACGAGATGGGCTCGATCCTCGTCATGCTGGCGGTGCTGGCCGCGCTTTACGCATTTTTCCAGTTCACGCCCCTGGGATTGGCCATGCGGGCGGCTGCGCAGAACCCCGAGTCCGCGCGTCTGGTCGGCGTTCGGGTGTCCTGGATGCTCGGCGTCGGCTGGGGCTTGGCTGCAGCCATCGGGGCGATCGCCGGGATGATGGTGGCGCCGATCGTGTTCCTGGATCCGAACATGATGGGTGGCATCCTGCTCTACGGGTTTGCGGCTGCACTGTTGGGTGGCATCGACAATCCGTGGGGCGCCGTGATTGGCGGCTTCATCGTGGGCGTCCTGGAAAACCTTCTGGGCGCCTACGTGATTGGAACTGAACTCAAGCTGACGGTAGCGCTGCTGCTGATCGTCGGTACCCTGACCCTCAAGCCGGATGGTCTGTTCGGCAAAGCCGTGGTGACGCGCGTATGAACGGCAATATCGATCGCAAGTGGGTGGTGATCGGCGGCATTGTGCTGCTGGCTGCGCTGTGTGTGCTGCCCTTCACCGTCAAGAACTTTCGGGTGTTCCAGTTCAACATGGTGATGATCTATGCCATCGCCATCTTGGGCCTGAACATTCTCACTGGCTTCAATGGGCAGATCTCGCTGGGGCACGGTGCCTTCTACGCGATCGGCGCCTACACGGCGGCCATCCTGATGGACCGTGCCGGTGTCCCCTACTGGGGTACGCTGCCGTTTGCCGCTCTGGTGTGCTTCGTGTTCGGCTTTCTGATGGGGTTTCCCGCGCTGCGATTGGGCGGGCACTACCTTGCGCTGGCCACGTTCGCGCTGGCCCTGGCTGTGCCCCAGATGCTCAAGTTCAAGGGGATCGAGAACTGGACGGGTGGCGTGCAGGGCATCGTGTTGTCCAAGCCCGAGCCGCCGTTCGAGTGGAGCTTCATGGGCCAGCCCTTGTCGTCTGACCGATGGCTGTATTTCTACCTGCTGTTCGTCAGCCTGATCATGTTCCTGATTGCATGGCGACTGCTGCGCGGCCGGGTCGGCCGGGCGCTGGTGGCGATTCGCGACCATCCGATTGCGGCGTCGGCCATGGGCATCAATCTGCCGGTGTTCAAGTCGATCACCTTTGGTATTTCGGCTGCCTTCACCGGCGTGGCGGGAGCGTTGTCGGCTTCGGCCGTAGCGTTCGTGTCGCCTGACAGCCTCACTTCGTTCCTGTCCATCACTTTCCTGGTGGGCGTCGTGGTGGGTGGGCTGGCGTCCATCCCGGGTGCGATTGCCGGCGCGATCTTTATTCAATACGTGCCCAATATTGCCGACCAGATCTCGAAATCGGCACCTTGGGCCATATATGGACTGTTCCTGATCCTGCTGATGTACCTCATGCCTACGGGCGCCGCCGGTCTCATCAGCAAGATCTGGCATTGGCTGACCCGTAAGTCAGCCACAGCACCCGCATCCGCATCCGCGGCGCAGGTGGTTTCTCAACCCGTTGGAGATAGGCAATCGTGAAACGCAAGTTCCTGGCAGTTGTTCTGGCTGGTCTGAGCGCAGCGCTCGTATCTGGCGGCGCGCTGGCGCAAAAGAGATATGACTCGGGCGCCAACGACAAAGAAATCAAACTCGGTAACGTCAATCCCTATTCCGGGCCTGCTTCCGCCTACGGTGCCATCGGAAAGTCGATGGACGCGTACTTCAAGAAGATCAACTCTGAGGGTGGAATCAACGGACGCCAGATCAAGTTCATCACGCTCGACGACGGGTACAACCCGTCCCGAACGGTGGAGCAAATGCGCAAGCTGGTCGAGGAAGAGGAAGTGCTCGCCACGGTCGGTGTGCTGGGTACCCCGCCCAACTCGGCCATCCACAAGTACATGAACCAGAAGAAGATGCCACAACTGTTCGTGGCAACGGGAGCGACCAAGTGGGGCGACCCGAAGAACTTCCCCTGGACCATGGGTTGGCAGCCGAACTACCAGGGCGAGTCCAAGATCTACGCGCAACATCTGCTCGAGACTAAGCCCAACGCGAAGATCGGCATCCTTTATCAGAACGACGACTACGGCAAGGATTACCTCAAAGGGTTCCTGGACGGGCTGGGCGACAAAGCCAAGAGCATGATCGTCAAGCAACTGACCTATGAGGTCACTGATCCGACGATCGACAGCCAAATGGTTGAGCTGAAGGCCTCGGGCGCCGATGTGTTCTTCAACATCACCACGCCCAAGTTCGCTGCTCAGGCCATCAAGAAAGCCGCTGAAATTGGCTGGAAGCCCCAGCACTACCTCAACAACGTTTCGAACTCGGTGGGCGCCGTGATGGTGCCGGCGGGTGCCGAGAACGGCGTGGGGATTCTGTCGGTGTTTTATCTGAAGGACCCGACCGACAGCCAGTGGGCGAACACGCCCGAGTTCAAGGAGTGGCTGACCTTCATGCAGAAACACATGCCGGGCTCAGACCTGAAGGACCTCAACTATGTGTTCGGCTACACCATGGCTCAAGGTGTGGTGCAGGTGCTGAAGCAGGCGGGCGACAACCTGACGCGCGAAAACGTGATGCGGCAAGCAGCAAACATCGACATGAACCTGCCCATGCTGTTGCCGGGTGTGAACGTGAAGACCACCCCGGATGATTTTTATCCGATCGAGCGCGGACAGTTGGCTCGCTGGGACGGCAAGACTTGGGTCCTTCAGGGCAAAGTCTTCGGTCGCTGAACGGCTTCTGACTCAACGGTTGTGTAAGTCTGACCCGAGGGCGTTTGGCTAAACGCTCTCGGGGCAATCTGGGCCTGCCACTTTTTTGGCATGCCTTTTTCCACCCTGTTACTGATTCGGGGAGATTCATCATGAGACGCGATATTCTAAAAACTGGCCTTGCCGGCCTGGGCGCTGCTGTTGTTCCCGGAATCGCCGCGGCGCAAAAGCGCTACGGCCCGGGTGCTGACGACAAGGAAATCAAGATCGGCGGCATTAGCCCCTATTCGGGACCGGCGTCGTCTTACGGCACCATCGGAAAAGGCATCAAAGCCTACTTCGACAAGATCAACGCCGAAGGCGGCGTCAATGGCCGCAAGCTGAACTTCATCTCGTACGACGACGGCTACAACCCCTCGCGTACGGTTGAAATGGCCCGCAAGCTGGTCGAACAAGACGAAGTCCTGTTCATCTTCAATGTGCTGGGCACGCCGACCAATTCGGCCATCCACAAGTACATGAACCAGCAAAAGGTGCCACAGCTTTTCAATGCCACGGGCGCCACCAAGTGGGGTGACCCCAAGGCGTACCCCTGGACGATCGGCTGGCAGCCGAGTTATCAGTCCGAAGCGTTTATCTACGCTCAGCATATTCTCGATACCAAACCCAATGCCAAGATCGGGATCATCTATCAAAACGATGACTACGGTCGTGACTACCTGAAAGGGTTTGAAGATGGTCTGGGCGACAAAGCCAAGACCATGATCGTGAAGAAGGTCAGCTACGAAGCGACCGACGCCACGATCGACAGTCAGATGGTCGACCTCAAGTCGTCCGGCGCTGATACGTTCTTCAACATCACCATCCCGAAATTTGCTGCCCAGGCGATCAAGAAGGCGGCCGACATCGGCTGGAAGCCGACGCACTATCTGAACGGCGTGTCAGCCTCGGTTGGTTCGACCATCATCCCGGCAGGCCCGGAAAACGCGGTGGGCGTGATCACGGCGTATTACCTGAAGGATCCGACCGATTCTGCGTGGCAAGCCACCCCCGAGTACAAGGACTGGCTTGCCTGGATGCAGAAGTATTACCCGGGCGGCGATCTGAAGGATGCCAACAATGTCTTCGCCTATGCGGTCTCGCAGTCGCTGGTCGAAGTGCTTAAGAAGTGCGGCGACAACCTGACTCGTGAGAACATCATGCGTCAGGCTGCCAATCTTGATCACGTTTCGCCGATGCTGCTGCCCGGCGTGAACGTGAAGACCGGGCCGGACGATTTCTTCCCCATCGAGCGCCAGCAGTTGCAGCGCTGGGATGGCAAGAACTGGGTTCGCTTCGGCAAGGTCTACGGGCGCTGAGCCTGACGCGATGGGTCGGTGCCGGGATGGCACGCGGCTCATCGATTGCAGATCAAAACGCCGCCCGCAGGGGCGGCGTTTTTCTTGCAGCGTGGAGCTCAGTGGCGGGCGAATCGGCTGACGTCAGGGCGTGCCTGTGATGATGATCGCAGGCCTGGCTCAAGATGGCCTGCCGTCTGGCTCAGCGGACCTCTACGCGATAGGTGGCTCGCTGCGCTGGGGCGATATCCAACGGCTCCCAAGGTCGGCGATATTCGAATCGCAATTCTCCCGAGCCGATCTTGACGGCCTGAAAGGTCCAGCGCTCTTCGCCAGGGGCGCCGACCATGTCATTGCGACCCGCCACGAATCCATGGTCGAGCAGGTTGAGCAAGTCGGTACTGGCTTCCATCAGAGCCCAGCGATAGCCGGTTGAGGGGTTCGACGGCAGTCGCACCTCGCTGATCTGCCCCATGACCATCGCCAGCCGGAAGGTGCGCATGTCAGCCATCACGACTTCCGAGGCGCGCGGAGGCTCGGCGCTACCGAGGATGGGCTGCGCACAACCGACCACCACCCCTGCCGGCCCTGACAGGCCCGCCGCCAGAAGGGCCAGGCGCAGTGCCCGACGCCGTGTCGGCTGATGGCCTTCGCCGCGCTCCGACTGCAGGGCGGCGGGTTCTGATGGCTGTTGGAGCATGTGCGCATGTCCTGTGAGGAGGCGTTCGGTGCCCATGTCGATCAATGGGCCTGCTGCGGCGGGGCGGTCGGTGTCCGCTCCGAGATGGTGATCCGATGGAGCAGACGACGGTGGCCTTCATAGCCGCCTGTGGCGCGGTGCACCAGACAGCGGTTGTCCCACAGCAGCAGCATGCCGGCTTGCCAGACATGGCGATACACGAAGGCTTCCTGAGCCTGATGCGCATAGAGCTCATTGAGCAGATCGGTGGCTTCGTCTGCGGGCATCCCGTCAATGCCGATCGTGTACCCGGGGCTGACAAACAGGGCGGTGCGCCCGGTCTCGGGATGCACCCGCGCGATCGGGTGCAAGCGTGTCTTCATGGCAGTGTCGCTGAAACGGATAGCCATGGACCGCCCCTTGGCCCGATCTTTCTCACCATACGTGCCATTGGGCGCATAGCCGCGCCGGGCGGAATGGATGCCCATGGCGTGTTGCAGCCGGCTCTTCATGGCAGCCGGCAAGGCATCCCAGGCGGCGTATTGGTTGGCAAACAGCGTGTCGCCGCCCACCGGCGGGATGATGCTGCCGTAGAGCGCGGTGCCTGCCGGCGGCGTTGGCAGAAAACTCCAGTCGGAATGCCAGCCCTCTGCAAACAGCGGCGCCTGTTCATCGGGTTCGCGCTTGATTTCCACCACATGGGCATGGCCGGGTATGGCCGCAATGAACGGGTCTTCGCCCCGCGGCCCGATGGCGAGCGTGAAACGTTCAAGATCCTCGATGCTCATGGCCTGATCGGGAAACGCGATCACGCTGTGCGCCAGCCAAGCCGCGCGAATCTGGGCGACGGTATCGGCATCCAGTGGCTGCGACAAATTGACACCCTGCAAGGAAGCGCCACATGCGGCGCCAGAGGGTTGAATCCGAATCATCATGTCTCCCTGTGGGTTCAAAGGCCCCAAACCCATCACCGGTCAATTCTTCGCGATGCAATGATTGGGGTCAAGCGCACACAGCTATTGCGCCTGTCAGGATCTGCGCCCCTTACACTCGCGCTTTCACATTCACCTGCGCGGAGTTCCCCTCATGGTTCGCCTTCAGACCTCACTGCTCACAGCATGGCTCGGCCTTGCGACACTGATCGCACCCGCCCCCGGCATGGCTCAAACCGCCGAGCCTTGGCCATCCAAGCCGATCCGCATCATTGCGCCGTTTCCGCCTGGCGGCACGGTGGACATTCTGTCGCGCATGTTCGCACCGGGCTTGTCGCAGGCCCTGGGTCAGCAGGTGATTGTCGAGAACCGGCCAGGCGGCGGCGGATCGATTGGTACCGGCCTGGCGGCCAAATCAGCACCAGACGGCCACACCTTCGTCATGGTGTTCGATACGCATGCCGTCAACCCGAGTCTGATCCCGAACATGCCCTTCGACACCCGAGCCGATCTGGCCCCGATCATGCTGATCGCGACCACGGCGATGGTGCTGACCGCCCACAAGACTCAGCCCTACAAAAACTTCGGCCAGCTCCTGGCCGCCTCCAAAGCCAAGCCAGGCATGCCAATCTACGGCACCATCGGCACCGGCAGCCTGGCGCACCTGGCCATGACGCAGATGGGCGCGCTGGCAGGCTTCACCGGCACGCATGTGCCCTATAAGGGCGGTGGCCCGCTGATCCAGGACGCCATCGCAGGCCAGGTCCCGGTGTCGATCATGAGCGTGGCGCTCACCGCTCAGCACATCAAGGCGGGCACGCTCACGGCGCTGGCCGTGACCACCGCCAAACGTGATCCGGTGCTGCCCGATGTGCCCACGGTCGCCGAATCAGGTGTACCCGGCTTCGAAGCCACCGCCTGGTGGGGGTTCCTCGCACCCGCCAAGACTCCTCCCGCGATCATTCAGCGTATGAACAGTGAGCTGACTAAGCTGATGAACGATCCGCAGATCAAGGAGAAGATGGCGGCGCAGGGGATGAACATTGTGGCCTCCTCGCCTGATGCCTTCGGACGGTTCGTGGAAGAGCAGCGCGGCAAGTGGGCCAAGGTGGTCAACGACTTCGGCATCAAGGCAGGCGACTGAGATCAGCCCCGCCAAGCGGGGTTTCTCTCGTGGGGTGAGTGGGCTGCGTGGGGTGCCAAAGGGGCTCAGTGAATCTCGTCTGAAGCCTTGATGGCAGCCCGCAGCGTGGCGATCGTGAAGGACGGATCGCGCGCTGCGTCCAAAATCTCTTTTTCCTTGCGCACCAGCAGATCCACCGCAGCGGCCACCTTGTCTGCCACCTCGAAGGGAATCACGACCGCGCCATGTCGATCGGCATGCACCAGATCGCCGTGGCGCACGGTCATGCCGTGCACATCCACCGGCGCGCCCCAGCCCGCAGGGGACACCCACGCATGGCTGGGCCCGATGCTGCCGGCCAGTGCCTGAAAGCCCGGCGCAAACTGATCAATGTCGCGCACCGAGCCGTTGGTGATCACGCCTAAAGCGCCCAGCCCTTTGTGCACCGCCGAATTCACCTCGCCCCACAGCGCGCCAAACCCCGCCGGGTCATCCAGGTCCTGCACGACCACGATGCTGGGGCGCGGCAGGCTGTCGATGTATTCGTAGTACGCCACGCGACGCGCCCGACGCTCCTCGACAGGCTCCGTGGGCGGCACGGCAGCCCGACAGGTGACCGTTGCGGCATAGCCCACCATGGGGGGCAGTTCAGGCCGGATGCACACCAGCGCACGACGGGTGAAGCCCACCATGCGCCGTTGGGGCGCCACGATTTCCAGCGCATTGCAGATGGTGGGGGTATCGAAGCCTTTGAGTGTCTCGAGCAGCGAGGCGGGCAGGGTCTTCACAGCCGTGGTCATGGCGTCTCCTGAAGGTCAGTTGTGATGTCCGATCATCACATGCGGGCTACTCAGGCCGCATGGGTCGGCAACGGAAACTGAGCCAGGTATTTCTGATAATCGGGCTCAACGTCGATCTCGAGGCTCGCCAGCACGCGCACCACGGCGTTATAGAACGCAATGCTCACGATCAGGTCGACCACCTGTTCATTGGGCAGATGGCCTTGCAGCGCGCTAAACGTGACATCGCTCATCTTGCCGACGGTGGTCACTTCACGCGCGCCTGCAATCACGAGCCGCGCCAGCGCATCCAGTTCGGCAGGCCTGCCTTCGGTGTCATCAATCAGCGCCTGAATGTCGGCGTCGGTCACGCCGAAGTCGTGGGCAATCTTGATGTGGTGCGACCACTCGTATGGCGAGCGCGCCAGATACCCCACCTGCAGGATGGCGAGTTCACGCAGCCGACCATCCAAGGGACTGCCGAAGCGAATGTACGAGCCCAGCCCCTGAAAGGCACGCAGTGCGCCGGGGCTGTGTGCCAGTTGCTTGTAGAGCGCGATGTCGCGACTCATGAGCGCCTGATGCTCGGCAGGCAACTGAGATTTATCCAGATAAGGCAGTCGGGCCATGTGGGGTCTCCTTCGCAACGTGTCTGCGCACGAAAGAGTCAGCCTAACAGAGCGAGGCGGGCCCCGCCTGGGCTGCACCGGTGCTTCCCGGGCCGAGACACTCACATCATGATGCGAGGCTGTCCGGTGGACTCGATGACCGACATCCACAGATCGCCGTCGGGATCCACATGCCGACTGCCGCGCGTGGCCAGGGCCATGGGCACATGCACGAAGCGACCGTGCCAGCGCCCGATCAGCATGGCGGTGTTGCCGGCCATACCAGCGTGCACGGCATTGCGCGCCATGTTCCAGCAGTACACGCTGTCCGAGGGGCACGCCGGGATACTGCGAATGGCATAGCTGGGGTCGATGTATTTCACCGTGACTTCGCGGCCCCGCTCATGAAAATGCGTCGTCATCCGGTCACGCAAAAACACGCCCACGTCTTTCAGGCGCGCATTGCCGCTCTTATCCCGGGCCCCGCTCAATGCGGGGTCATCGATCAGCTCTTGCGCTGCGCCTTCTGCAGTCACGATCACTGCATGACCCTTGCGATTCAGCACTCGCTCCACGCAGGCCAGCACACCCGATTCACCCTCCAGCCGAATCGGCACCTCGGGAATCAGGACCAGATCAGCCTCGGTGGAGGCGAGGGCGGCCTGACACGCCAGAAAGCCCGAGTGTCGCCCCATCAGCTTGACCAGGCCGATGCCGTTGCGTGCAGCCATGGCCTCGATGCGTGCGCTGCGGATCACATCGACAGCGGCCGAATAGGCGCTCACGAAGCCGAAGCTGCGGTCGATGAAGGGTACGTCGTTGTCGATGGTCTTGGGCACACCGATGACGCCGATGCGCAGGCCGCGTTGGCTGATTTCCTCGCAGATGCGGATGGCACCGTTCATGCTGCCGTCGCCGCCGATCACAAAGAGCAGGCCAATGCCGTTCGCCTCCAGGTGATCGACCATTTCGGCGGTGTCCTGCGAGCCACGTGACGTGCCCAGCACGCTGCCGCCTTCATGGTGGATGTGGGCCACTGCATCAGGCGTGAGCATCATCGGCACATGGCCGTGACGCGCAATCAGGCCCTCGTAGCCATAGCGAAACCCGAAGATGCGCCGCACGCCATAGCCGGCCCACAATTCGAGCACGATGCCGCGCACCACGTTGTTCAGACCCGGCGCAAGCCCGCCGCAGGTCACGATGCCGCAGGCCAGGGTGCGCGGATCAAAATAAATCCGGTCGCGCGGCCCGGCCAGCTCGAAGGCTGCCAGCGTGTCGGGGTCGGACTGGCCGCTTCGCAGCAGCGACAGGGCATCGTCCAGCAGCACCTTATCGGCTGCACCCACGAATTGCAGTCCGCCCGCACCCAGATGGCTTGCGACCGGGGAGGGCAGCAGGCAGCGGCCCAGCACATCGATCGACAAGTCCTGCGCTGCAGGCCGGCGGTCGACGTCGAGAGGCGCCGTCCTTGAGCTCATGCCCGGCCTGCGTCCGAATGACAGTGCGCTGTGTTCATGGCGTCATCCGGTATTGCGCAGCCCTGCCGCCACGCCATTGATGGAGATATGAATACCGCGGCGTACCCGCTCATTGAGCGGCTCACTGGGGCTGCGTTCACGGTAGCGGCGCATGAGCTCCACCTGCAGGTGATTGAGCGGATCCAGATACGGAAACCGGTGGGCAATCGAACGTTTCAGTGACGGGTTGGACGCCAGGCGTTCGGATTCGCCGGTGATGGCGGTGAGCGCGTCATGCGTGGCCTGCCACTCGGCCTGAATGCGGGCAAAGATGCGCCGATCCAGTTTGCGGTTCACCCCCAGTTCCAGGTAGCGCGCCGCAATACCCAGGTCGGTCTTGGCCAGCACCATGTCCAGATTGGACAGCAGCGTGCGAAAAAACGGCCACTGCCGATACATACGTTGCAGCAACTTGAGTCGAGCGTGCGGATCGGCGCCGACCCCTGCGCCGTCCAGAAACTGTCGGACCGCAGAGCCGAAGCCGAACCAGCCCGGCAGGGCGACGCGGCACTGCCCCCAGCTGAAGCCCCAAGGAATGGCGCGCAGATCTTCAATCGCCCGGTTGGCCTTGCGCGAGGCGGGCCGTGAACCGATGTTGAGCTCAGCGATCTCGCGGATGGGCGTGGTGTCGAAGAAATAATCGACGAAGCCCGGTGTGCCATAGACCAGATCACGATAAGCCGCCATGCTGGCCTGAGACAGTGCTTCGGCCGCCTTCAGAAAGGGGGCCGGCGCACTGCCCGTGGGATGCAGCAGGGTGGCCTCCAGGGTCGCTGCCACGAGCGTCTCAAGATTACGGCGACCGATTTCGGGGTGTGCGTATTTGGATGCGATCACCTCGCCTTGCTCGGTGAGCCGAATTTGCCCATTCACCGTCCCGGGTGGCTGGGCCAGGATGGCCTGATAGCTCGGGCCGCCTCCGCGTCCCACGGTGCCGCCACGCCCATGAAACAGACGCAAGGTGATGCCGTGTTGCGCGCGCAGCGGGTCAAAGATGCGCACCAGTTCGGTCTCTGCCCGGTAGAGCTCCCAGTTGCTGGTGAAAAATCCACCGTCCTTGTTGCTGTCGCTGTAGCCCAGCATGATGTCCTGCTCGGCCCCCGAGCGCACCACCATGTCCAGCACACCCGGCAGCGCATAAAAGTCGCGCATGATGCCGGCCGCGTGCCGCAGATCGCCAATGGTTTCAAAGAGCGGCACCACGATCAGGTCGCATTGCGCGTGCGCATCGAGTTCACCGCGCATCAGGCCGGTTTCTTTTTGCAGCACCAGCAGTTCGAGCAGGTCGCTCACGTCTTCGGTGTGCGAAATGATGTAGTGACGCAGCGCCGCCCGACCATATCGGCCCAGTACGTTGCGCGCCAGATCGAAGATTGCGAGTTCGCCCACGGCAAGCGCGCTGTAGGGTGCATGGCGCACCCGAAGCGGACGCGGTTCATGCAGCAGCTGCATCAGTACGGCACGCTTGCGCACTTCGTCCAGTGAGGCGTAGTCGGGTTCAATGCGGGCTGCGGCGAGCAGCTCGGCGATCACGGCCTCGTGCTTGTCGGAACTCTGGCGCAGATCGATCGTGGCCAGATGAAAGCCGAACACCTGCACCGCGCGCATCAACGGCGCAAGCCGTGGGGCAATCAGCGCGCTCGCGTCATGCGACGTCAGCGATGCGGCAATCACACGCAGATCGGCCAGAAACGCCTCAGGGCGGTCATACGGATCCTGAGGGGCTACGGCGTGTCGCAGCGCATCGGTACCGGTCAATGCATGCAGCGTCGCGGCGAGCCGGGCATACATGCCGATGAGTGCACGTCGATAGGGCTCATCACGCCGGTGCTCATCACGATCGGGTGAGCGCTGCGCCAGGGCCTCCATGTCGGGTGTGACGGGTGAGAGCAGCGCGGAGATGGACAGCTCCGCGCCCAACTCATGCAATTCAGTGAGGTAAAAGCGCAGCACGGTTTCGCTGTGACCGCGCACGGCCGTCAGCAAGGTGTCTGCGGTCACATTCGGATTGCCGTCACGGTCACCACCGATCCAGTTGCCCATCCGAAAAAAGGAGCCGATCTCGTGCCCGGGCAGGGCTTCTTCGAGATCGGCATACAGCCTGGGAATTTGCCGCAGGAAGGTCGATCGGTAATAGCTGAGCGCGTTTTCGATCTCATCGGCCACCGTGAGCTTGGCGTAGCGCAGCATGCGCGTCTGCCACAACTGCGTCACGCGGGCACGCAGCAGCTGTTCATTGAGGTGCAACTCGCGTGTGCCGGCCAGACCGTCGCGCTGTGCGATCAGCTCGGCGATCGCCCGTTCGGCATCCAGAATGCTCTTGCGCTGCACTTCGGTCGGGTGCGCTGTGAGCACTGGGGAAATGTGCGCGCGTTGCAGCATGGCCGCGATATCGGCTGCTCGAACGCCACCCGCAGCCAGGCGCTCGAAGGCCATAGCCAGTGAGCCCTCCTGAAGGTCACCGTGTTGCTCATGGGCTTCGCGCCGGCGCACATGGTGGCGGTCCTCGGCGATATTGGCCAGATGCGAGAAGTAGCTGAAGGCCCGCACCACCGACACGGTCTGGTCGACGGTCAGGTTCTTGAGCAGTCGGTCCAGCGTCCGGCCGGCTGCCGCGTCGCGTTTGAGGCGATAGGCCACGGAGAGCCTGCGGATGCGCTCGATCAGGTCGAAGGCATCCTTGCCCTCGTGTTCGCGGATTGCATCGCCCAACATGCGACCCAACAGCCGAATGTCGGCCAGAAGCGCTTCGTCCTGCGGCGCCAGCGTTGCCTTGCGCCGTGCATGCACGACAGGTTTCGGTGCAATTTTGGTCAATGGTTCAGCCCTGTGTGCACAGCTGTTGTGCGAAACGGTGCGCGGCAAGTACTCCTTCAAAAATGCGTGCAAGCTTCGTACCATCCCGCCTCCTGGAGTTGTGATGCCCCAGTCTGCTGCCATCCCACTGCGTTTCGATCCGAACCAGCAGGGTCCGCTGCACGATATTCGTGTGGTCGATTTGTCCCGGCTGGTGGCCGGCAACATGCTCACTGCATATCTGGCCGATTTTGGCGCGGATGTGATCAAGGTCGAGCGTCCCGGCGCAGGCGATGACCTGCGCCACTGGCGCGAGGCCGGTCAATCCATCTACTGGAAGGTGTACGGGCGTAACAAGCGATCCATGGCGCTCGACCTGCGATCCGAAGAAGGGCTGGCAACGCTGCGCAAACTGATCGCGCACAGTCAGGTGCTGGTCGAAAACTTTGTGCCGGGTGGCCTGGAGAAGATGGGGCTCGCCCCCGAGCGATTGCACGCACTGAATCCGTCCTTGGTGATCGTGCGCATCTCAGGCTGGGGCCAGACCGGCCCCTACAGTCACAAGCCAGGGTTCGGGACCCTGGTCGAAGCGATGTCCGGCTTTGCCCATCTGAATGGCTTTCCGGACAAGCCCCCGGCCCTGCCGCCCCTGGCTTTGGCCGACATGATTGCCGGCACGTATGGCGCAGCGGGCGTGCTGACTGCGCTGCGAGTGGCCGAGCGCAGCGGACAGGGGCAGGTGGTCGATCTGTCCCTGTTCGAACCGATCTTCTCGTTCATCGCATCGGAAGCGGCCAAGACCCGCCTGACCGGCGAGGCCACGATGCGCGCTGGCAATCAGGCGACGCACACCGCGCCGCGCAATGTGTATGCCTGCAGCGACGGCGGATTTGTCGCGCTCAGCGGATCGATGCAATCCATGGCGATGCGCATCTTCGAGACCATGGGCCGCCCCGAATTGAAAGACGACGCGCGTTTCGCGACCAATGATGGTCGCGTGGCCAACCGTGCAGTCCTTGATGAGTTGATCGGCGCATTCATTGCGGCGCGCACCACCGAAGAGAATCTGGCGCTCTTTGACGCGGCGGGTGTCACGGTCGGGCCAGTGTGTTCCGTCGCCGATCTGCTCGACCATCCGTATACCCGAGGGCGCGGTGTGATCGTGGACGTGGAAGACCGTGATGTGGGCAGCTTGCCGATGCATGCAGTGGTCCCCAGGCTGAGCGTCAGTCCGGGTGGTTTTCGCCGGCCCGCGCCTGCAGTGGGCGAACATACCGCGCAGATCCTGGAGGAGCTGGCCCGGCTGGGCTGATGGCAGCACAGCGCCGATTACACTGGGCGGCGCCGTAGCATAAACAAGACGCACGTTTCTCAACTGAACGAACCCCCGCCGAGCCGACCCTATGTTCAAGACACCCTCAGCGCCCGCCCTGCCCGTGTGGCGCTCCATCCTCTTCGTGCCGGCAGTCAGTGACCGATTTGTGGACAGCGCACTGCGTCAGCCTGCCGATGTATTGCAGATCGACCTGGAGGACAGTGTCGGCCCTGCGCAAAAGGACGAAGCGCGCGCCCGTGTGGCCGGAATCGCCGAGCGTTTCGCCCAGGCGGGGCGTGATGTGATCGTGCGCGTGAATCGGCCCTGGCGCATGCTGGTGAGGGATCTGGAAGCGGCCGTGAGTCCTTCGGTGCTCGCCGTGAGTCTGCCGAAGGTGCCCGATGCCTCTTTCGTGCTGGGTGTGGCAGAAGTCCTGAGCGAACTCGAATTCGAACGCGGACTGCCGCAGGGCCACACCCGTATCGTGGCCATGATTGAAGACGCGCAGGGCTTGTCCGCCATCAATGACATTGCCATGGCCCATTCACGCATGGTGGGGTTGATCATCGGGGCCGAAGACCTGGCGGTGTCGATGCGTATGGCGGTGCATGAAGACGGCCTGTACGTGCCAAATGTGCTGGCAGTCGCTGCGGCGCGTCGTGCCGGTATCTTGCCGTTGGGCTTCGTGGGCTCAGTCGCCGACTACAAGGACATCGACGCGTTTCGGGCCCGCATTGAACGGGCGCGAAGGCTGGGCTTTGATGGCGCATTCTGCGTGCATCCCTCGCAGGTCGCTGCCATGAACGAGGCGTTTGCCCCCACAGCGCTCGAGATCAGTCATGCGCGCAGCGTGGTCGAGGCATTCGAGGCGCAAGCGGGTGCAGGGCGCGCTGCATTCAGTCACGAAGGTCGCATGGTCGATCTGCCGGTGGTTGAGCAGTGCCGTCAGGTGCTGCAGCGTGTGGCCGCGATCGAAGCCCGGGCCGCGCGCCGTTCGTCCCATTGATGGGCCTTGAAATGCCATGCATGAGTCCCCCATGAACCCGCCCTTCCCACCACTTAGCCCGATACCGATTAAGGGCCTGCATCACAGCGCTTACCGCTGCCGTGATTCGGAGCAGACGCGGGTCTTTTACGAGGATTTCCTGGGGCTGCCGCTGATCGAGGCCCTGGAGATCACCGAATCAAAGAGCGGTCGCAAGACGCATGTGCTGCACACGTTCTATCAGTTGGCCGATGGATCGTGCCTGGCCTTCTTCGATGCCCCCGACATGCCCTTCGACTTCAAGGCGCAGCACGACTACGACCTGCACATCGCGCTGGAAGTCGATGCCAACACCTTGCAGACCATGCTCCAGAAGGGTCGCGCAGCGGGCATTGAGACCCGTGGCGTCGCCGACCATGAGTTCATTCACTCGATCTATTTTCGCGACCCCAATGGGTACGTCATTGAACTCACGACCAAAACGCCCAGCCACGACACTGCATTGGATCCGACCCGCAACGGGTCCCGTGCGCGACTAAGTCGCTGGACGACGGACAAAGCCAAGGTGTGACGCAGAGCGCAGGGCGCGCGAATGCCTGCCATATCCGCGGTATCGCCGCGGCCAATCAAGCATCAAGCAGCGGGTTTTGCCAGCGCCACGGCAACGATCGCGTTGGCATGTCCGTGCCCCATTCCGTGCTCGGTCTTCAGCCAGGCGACGCGTTCCATGTGCTTCATGTTGTCGAGCTTGGCGACCAGACCCAGCCAATACTCGATGGGCTGGCTGTATTTTTTTTCGATCGACGGAAAATACGACGCCCGCCCCTGAACTTTTTCTTTCGAGCTCATGGTGGACTCCATCGGCGCACTGCGCGCCTTGGCTCAAGTCGATTGAGACGGGCTGATTCAACCGTGAAGACCGAACGCCCGCCCCGGGAATGGGACGCGTGCCCGCCCCGGGCAATCGGGGCGGTCCTAACGTCGCACTCAACCAGCCTGATTCAAGCGGGCTCGCAGTGCGATCATTGCGATCAGCATCACGACGCACGGCGGGCAGTTGCTTGAGTAGTTCAGGCAGAGCCACTTGAATGGTCTCCCTGAAAACAATCAAGCCCACCGTTCCCGAAGAACTGGCGGGCTTGTCGAAAGACCTTGATGGTCGGGGTGAGAGGATTCGAACCTCCGGCCTCTACGTCCCGAACGTAGCGCTCTACCAGGCTAAGCTACACCCCGAAAATTCACGGGCGCCAGGCAGTTCCAACGCGCGCCGTCAAGTCCTCTATTGTAGCAGAGGCGGTCAAACCTCAGTGAAACGGCAGGATCAGGGAGGAGGGGGAAGGGCGCCGCAGGGCAGCGCTGCCACTGCCATGGGGCCGGATCCTAGCGGTCGCGTGCCACCGAGAGATTGGCCAGGTCGACGAGCGCCTGGCGATAGGCCGAATCAGGAAACCGCATCAGCGCTGCGCGACCAGCCGAGGCTTCCTCTGCCGCCCGGGCATGGACGTAGTCGATGGCGCCGGTGGACATCACCGCCGCCATGATTGCGTCGAAATGTTCAGTCTCGCCCTGCTCGATCGCCGTGCGCACCAGGGCACGTTGATGTGCCGTGCCATGGTTCAGCACATGGATCAGCGGCAAGGTGGGTTTGCCTTCGCGCAGATCATCGCCAACGTTCTTGCCGATGTCCTCGGTGACGCCCGCATAGTCCAGCGCATCGTCAATCAGCTGAAAGGCTGTGCCCACACGCCGACCGTATTCAGCCGCAGCCTCTTCAGTCTCGGCGTCCGCGTCGTTGAGGATGGCGCCCAGGCGTGCCGATGCCTCAAATAGACGAGCCGTTTTGTAGCGGATCACCTGCAGGTACCGGGCTTCATCCACATCAGGGTCGTTGCAGTTCATCAACTGCAGGACTTCGCCTTCCGCGATCACGTTGGTGGCGTCACTGAGCACCTGCATGACCCGCATGCGACCGGGCTCGACCATCATCTGGAAGGCCCGCGAGTAGAGAAAATCGCCCACCAGCACCGATGCCGCATTGCCAAAGGCCGCGTTGGCGGTTTTCCGCCCGCGCCGCAGGGCCGACTCATCGACGACGTCATCGTGCAACAGCGTGGCGGTGTGGATGAACTCGACGACAGCGGCGAGCAGGACATGGTGATCGGAGTCGCGATCAGCGCGATCGCCCCATCCGAGCGCGCGCGCGACCAGCATCAATAAAATGGGTCGCAAACGCTTGCCGCCCGAGCCGATGATGTAATCGCTGACCGTGCTGACCAGCGCCACGTCGGATGTCAGGCGAGCGCGGATCAACCGATCGAGCGCGGCCAGATCGGCGGAGGTGGCGGAGGGCAGGGCGGGTGGTCGCACGATGCGATCGCCTTGGCGCAGTCAGGTGGATGGGCCCGCGGTGCGCGGGCAGGAAAATACAAGTTCTGATGCTGGTGTCGTGACCGCGCACCGAGCGGCCCGGGGGCGAATGCCACCCGCAAATGGAAGCGCACGACAAGTCGGATTATAGCCGCGCCAGCCTGTACGCCTGGTTGGCAGCGTCACACGACTTGACCGACCGGCGTGCTGATCATAGAATCTACGGTTCACTGATTCAAAAGCCCACTGTCCGGTATAGCCACTGTGGTGCCTGATCGAGTCGGTCGATCCGGGTTTCTGATGACGCTGCCGCCGTGGCAGCGCCTGTCCCGGAAATCAAGCAGAGGATTCTCATGTACGCGGTCATCAAAACCGGCGGCAAGCAGTACAAGGTGTCTGCCGGCGAAAAATTGAAGGTGGAGCAGCTTGCAGCCGAAGTGGGCGCCCAGGTTGTGATCGATCAGGTGCTGGCAGTGGGCAGCGGCGAGCAACTCGCTGTGGGCGCACCGCTGGTGGCCGGTGCAACCGTGTCGGCGACCGTCTTGTCGCATGGCCGGGGCGACAAGGTGCGCATCTTCAAAATGCGGCGACGCAAGCATTATCAGAAGCGTCAGGGCCATCGCCAAAACTACACAGAACTGTTCATCGGGCGCATTGCGTCCGATCTGGGCAGTGCCAGCGCCGATTTGCCTGCCCAGGCTTGATCGGCTCTTGCACACCCTTCACTGACTGCATTTGAGAGCGCACTGATATGGCACAGAAAAAGGGCGGCGGCTCGACCCGAAACGGCCGCGATTCCGAATCGAAACGCCTGGGCGTCAAAGCCTTCGGCAGCGAATCCATCTCGGCAGGCGCCATCATCGTGCGTCAGCGCGGTACGCGCTTTCATGCCGGTGCCAATGTCGGCATGGGCAAGGATCACACCTTGTTTGCGCTCACCGATGGCAAAGTGCGTTTCGCCGTCAAGGGTCCGCTGCGCCGTCATACGGTCTACGTCGACCCGATCCAGTAAGCGCCCGGCTGTATCTGCCGGCGAAGCACGTTGCGACCGGCTTAAACAGCACGACGCCATCGCGGTCTGCCCTGGAAGGCCCCTCGTGCGGGGCCTTTTGTTTTGTAAGGCTCGGTGAAGCTATCCGGTCACGGGAAGACCGATGACCGGAAGACCGAAGGGAAGACCGAATGGAAGCATTCCTGCTGTCGACCGGCATCGTCACGCTGGCCGAGATGGGCGACAAGACGCAGTTGCTCTCCCTGTTGCTAGCGGCGAAATTCCGCAAACCGGTGCCGATCATTCTGGGCATTCTGGTGGCCACGCTGCTCAATCATGCCTTTGCCGGTGCGGTCGGGACCTGGGTGCAGCAGACGGTGGGACCCGATCTCATGCGTTGGATTCTCGGCGCATCGTTTATCGGCATGGCGGCCTGGATGCTGGTGCCCGACAAGCTGGACGACACCGGCACCGGGGCTGCACGGTTTGGGGTTTTCGGCACCACCCTGATCGCTTTTTTTCTGGCTGAGATGGGCGACAAGACCCAGATCGCGACGGTGGCACTGGCCGCGCGCTACGATGCGTTTTTTCAGGTGGTGACCGGCACCACTCTGGGGATGATGATCGCGAATGTGCCCGCCGTGTTGCTGGGTGAGCGCATCACACGCGTCGTGCCCATTGCGCTGGTCCATCGGATCGCTGCTGTGGTGTTCGTCGTGCTGGGCGTGATGGCGCTGCTCAATGTTGGTCAACTGTTCTGATGCTGTGATGGCCCCCTGGGGTCGACTCTTGTGAAACTGCCATGAAGTTCGTTGACGAAGCCCGCATCGAAGTGACCGCCGGAAACGGCGGCAATGGTGCCGTGGCGTTTCGCCGCGAAAAATACATTCCCAAAGGCGGCCCCAATGGCGGCGATGGCGGTCGCGGCGGGTCGGTGTGGGCCGAGGCCGATCTCAACATCAATACCCTGATCGATTACCGCTATGCGCGGCTGCATAAAGCGCGCAATGGCGAGGGTGGGCGCGGCTCCGACCAGTACGGCAAGGGGGCAGACGACATCGTGCTGCGCATGCCCGTGGGTACGCAGGTGTTTGACCAGGAATCCGGAGCCCTCCTGGCCGACCTCACACAACACGGTCAGCGCGCTTTGCTGGCCAAGGGCGGCCAAGGCGGGCTGGGCAACCTGCATTTCAAGTCCAGTACTAATCGGGCGCCGCGTCAGTCCACGCCGGGGCAGGAAGGCGAGTCTCGGCTTCTCAAGTTGGAACTCAAGGTGTTGGCCGATGTCGGGCTGCTCGGCATGCCGAATGCCGGCAAGTCGACCTTCATTTCACGGGTGTCCAATGCACGTCCTCGCATTGCCGACTACCCCTTCACCACCCTGCATCCAAACCTCGGTGTCGTGCGGATCGGTGATGAGCAAAGCTTTGTGGTGGCTGACGTGCCTGGCCTGATCGAGGGTGCCGCCGAAGGCGCGGGCTTGGGCCATCAGTTCCTGAGGCACCTGCAACGTACCCGTTTGTTGCTGCATCTGGTCGACGTGTCCCCCTTTGATGCTGAACGCGACCCGGTGGTCGAGGCACGCGCCATCGTCAAAGAGCTGCGCAAGTACGACGAGTCCTTGCATGAAAAGCCGCGTTGGCTCGTCCTCAACAAGCTCGATACGCTCGAGGGTGCGCCGGGCAGCAAAGGCACGCAGCGCTCGTCCACGATTGCTGCCATCAAGCGTCGGCTCAAGCCGGTGGGTCCAGTGTTCGAGATATCGGCGTTGACCGGCGAAGGCTGTGATGTGCTGTGCCGTGCCATCTGGGAGCACCTTGACCGCCACCGGGAAGCCGGCGCGCCGTCGCTGCTGCAAGACCCCCGATTCCCGCAGACGCCGCACACCGACGCCCCGCAGCAAGACATGCTCGATGCAGCAGCTGGGCAGGACCTGCACGCGGATGCGCCCCAGGTGCAATCGTCTTCGTGATGCCCGGCCATGCATCCTGAGACTTCACCGGTGACCGCCCTGCAGGAGGCCCTCCCATCCGTGGTCGGGGCA
>JBIKKG010000027.1:0-24474 GCA_044360485.1 Burkholderiaceae bacterium
CGCGATCGTGGATGGATGCATAAAGCTCGGCATAATCGCGTGCTTCCCTGAGAACGGCCTCCCAGGGTTTGTTCGCCATCACCAGCAGGCCAAAACCAAGTGCTGCCATGGCGCGTGCCGATTCCGCAGAATCCATCATCGCGTACATCCGCCCCTGGAAACTCAGACTGGCGCGCGGGTAGATCGCCACAGGCGGTTGCTTGTACAGCGGGCCTGGCGAGCTGAGGACGCCAGTTTCGAGGGCGCCCGCGATGGCATGCACATACTCGGTGATGCGCGCACAGGGTTCGGCACTGACGCTCTGGTAGCCATCGAAATCGATCGGGCCCAGTCCGCGACCCACTCCAAACATCAGGCGACCTTCTGAGAGCAGATCGAGCGCGGCGAGCGACTCGGCGACGCGGATCGGGTTGTGCCAGGTCTCGAGCGAGACGATTGAGCCGATCAGGGCATGACGCGTCTTGCCTGCCAGCCATGCCAGCAACTGCGCGGCATTGGGCGAGGTTTGATGCCGCGAAAACGCGTGGTCGGATATCCAGATCGACTCGAAACCCAAGGTCTCAGCTTGTTCGATCAGAGACGCCTGCTGGGCGAAACGCTGCGGATCAGGCGCTCCGGACGCGACGTGGAACAGGAACCCTGTACCAATATGCACAACACACCACTCTCAGACGGTTTGCTGAAACACCGGCGGAAGTCTGCTTCGCCAGCAGCCAGCAGCCAGCAGCCAATTATACGCGCGCGTATATTTTTAGGTTACGAGGGCATGTGCTCGATGTCAACCGACCCAAACGGGTCTGATCCGATCGGGTGAGGGCAGTCAGGCACTCAAACCGAATAGCCGCCGTCGACGGCCAGGTGCTGCCCGGTGATGAACGCTGCCGCAGGCGAAGCGAGAAACACGACCGCGTCCCCGATTTCATCGACCGTACCGAAGCGGCGCAAGCACGTGTTGCGCTTCATCGCTTCGACGAATTCAGGGGTCACCCGTTCCCGAAGCCGCGTGAACACACCCGCATCAATCACGCCCGGGCCAACTGAATTGGCGCGGATGTTGTGACGCCCTTCTTCCCGGGCAATGCCGCGGATCAGCGCTTCGACCCCGGCCTTAGGCGCGGTGGACAAAATATCGAGCGGCGGATGCCTGTAGATGCCAGCAGAAGTCACGGCAACGAACGCGCCCCCGCCGCCCGCGCGTACCCAAGGCAACGCGGCCTTGGTCACATGAAAGAATCCGTGCAACTCGGCCTCGATCACGCGATGCCATTCATCGGGGTCGACCTGGCCCACATAGGTCATCGAAATGTCCGCGCCGGCCGCAAAGACAATCGTATGCAGACGCCCAAAGTGCGCTTGAAAGGTCGCCAGGGCTTGGGTCACAGCCTGCAGGTCGCCCAGATCGACTCCCAGCGCATGACCCATCACGCCTGCGGCCGCCAGTTGCTCCAGCGTTTGCTGCGCGGCAGCCTGATTGGAGCGAAAAGTCAACCCGACATCGCAGCCTCGCTCAGCGAAGGCGCGGCAGATGCCCTGACCGATTCCGCCACTGCCCCCAATCACGATCGCTGCCCCAGCGGGAAACTGATGCTGCGCGCCCTGGGGGCGATCTGCACGGTCAGGGTGCTTCATGTAGTCTCCTTGAAACCCAGCGGCTCAACGGCCACTGGACACTTGCTTGCACCAGATCATACGACTCCGTATATTTTTAAGCCTCTCTGGCGCCAATGCATCACATTTCGCACAAGGCCGATCAGCGATGTACACCTCACACTCTTTGCGCACCCACGCCTGCGCATGGCTCCTGGCCAGTCTGACGCTCCTGGGTTTGGCCATGCCGAGCCAGGCACAGGACTATCCGGCCCGCCCCTTGCGCATGGTGGTCGGTATTGCCACAGGCGGCATGACCGATATCGTGGCGCGCACCATGGCGCAAAAGCTCTCTGAGCGTCTGGGCCAGCCGGTCGTGGTCGAGAACCGGGCCGGTGCGGGTGGCAACATCGGCACAGAGGCCGTGGTGCGGGCTGCACCCGATGGCTACACGCTGCTGTTTGCCTACCCCGGGCCGATCGTGGTCAACGGCTCGCTCTACAAGAGTCTGAGCTTTGACCCCATCCGCGACCTCGCACCGGTCAGTCTGCTGGGGAGCTATCCGCTGGTGCTTGCCGTGGGGCCTGCGCTGCCGCAGGTGCGCACGCTCACCGATTTCATCGACCACGCACGTCGCAACCCCGGGCAACTTGATTATGCCTCTGCGGGCAATGCCAGCACCGCGCATCTGTCCATGGAACTCTTTCGCCGAGATGTGGGCATCGATCTGCAGCACATCCCCTACAAAGGTTCGGCGCCAGGCCTCACCGACCTGCTGGCGGGTCGCGTCGCGGTGGCGTTCGATTCGCTCACGGTGGTCATGCCGCATCACCAGGCGGGGCGTCTGCGTGCACTGGCCATGAGCAGTCAGGCACGCTCTCCGGCCTTCCCGGATATTCCCGGCATGGCCGAATCCGGTGTGAAAAACGTCGATGTCTTTGGTTGGTTCGGCGTGTTTGCGCCGGCCGGCACGCCGCGCCCGATCGTGGATCGGCTCTCGCGCGAATTAACCGCCATTGTCAAAGACCCTGCTGTGGCCAAAGACCTGCTCTCCAAGGGGCTGGAGCCCAAGGGCAGCACACCCGAAGAGCTGGGCGCACTGGTCCGACGCGAGCGCGAGGTCTGGTCACGGGTGGTGCAACAGGCCGGCATCAAAGTCGACTGACAGGCACTGCCCGACAGCCTTGCAAAGGATCGCCGCATGAACCACCAAGATACCCTCTGGCTGCAAAGCGCTTCGGCCTCCTCCGATGCAGCCATCTGGCGCGTCTACCAGGAGTCGGCGGCACGCCATGCCCGCGCCATCGTGCAACCGGGCATGTCGGTGGAGTTCCATGGCGTGAGCGCCACGTACCCCGGGGTCGATTCACTCGATGGTGCCATTCACCTGGTAGGGCGCGAGATGATTCGCAACGCGATCCGTGCCGAGAACTTGGGCTATGGCGCCTTCGTGAATGTGACCACCACCGATGCCGGGCGCGATGAGGTGCTTGAGCTCACCGATCTGCCAGCGATCTTCATCACGGAAGCTACCGTGCATCTGGCCGCGCAAATGGGTGGGCGCTTCGGCTTTCTGACCCATAACTCGGGCATTCGCCGCAAGATGGAGCAGATCACGGGGCGCTACGGACTGGGAGCCATGGTGGTCGAAGGCGCCTCTCTAGAGCTCACGTACCACGACTTCGTGAAGCTGTACGCCGACCCGACAGCCGGCCGGGCGGCATTTCAGGCCGAGGCCCGCAAGGTCATCGCCCGCGGCGCCAAGGTGCTGATTCCGGCGGGTGGCCCGCTGAACATGTTCTTCGTCGACCACGGCCTGCGAGAAGTCGATGGTGTGCCAGTGCTCGACATTCTGGCGGTGGCCATCAAGGCAGCCGAACAGGCCATGGGCTTGCGGCGCGCCGGTGTGGCGATGCGCGGCGCCTCCTACGTACCGCCCGAGCGCAAAGCCGCCCTGCGCACGCTGTTCCTCGCGCCCTGATCCGCACGGCCCGAGCCATGCACACCATCGGGCGCATGCTGCTGGAACAAGGAGAGCGACTGGGCGATCGGGTAGCCCTGCATGATGCCCACTCCAGTCTGAGCTACCAGGCGCTGAGTGCGTCGGCCCAGCGTGTGGCCGCCTTCCTGGTGGACCATGGCGTGGCGCCGGGCGAGCGCATCGCGGTGCTCATGCCGCCCGGCACGGTGTGGGCGGCGGTGCACTACGGCATCATCGCAACAGGCGCCATCATCGTGCCTCTGAACCTCGCCTGGCAGGCTGAGGAACTGAGCTTTGCGCTGCGCCAGGCCCGAGTGAGTGTCGTGATCGCCAGCGCGTCTTCGCGCGGCAGACCGCTCGCTGCGCGCCTGATCGAGGCGCTTGCCACGCCGGTGCGCCTGGAGGGCCCGACGGATGCACCGCCCGGGCTGCCCAAGGTACGCCTGGGCGTGATCCTCGGCGACGGCGTGATGCCACCACAGGGATGGATGTCGGGCGAGGCCATGCTTCAGCACGCACCCACGGCAGCCACTGAGGCCCGGGTACGCGAGCGCATCGCTCAGGCCTCACCCCGCACGGCCTGCTGCATGGTCTATACCTCGGGCAGCACCGGTCGTCCCAAGCCCGCCGTATTGCATCACTTCGGTTTGCTGCGCGGTGCCTGGGAATATGGCCGAGGCCTGGACCTCACCGACCAGGATCGCGTGCTGGTGCCCTGGCCCACGTTTCATGTGAGCGGCATCAGTGCCGGGATGATGATGGCGTCCCTGCGCGAAGCACCGTGCTGGCTCATGGAGTCCTACGACCCTGCCGAAGCCCTGCGCCTCATCGAGCGCGAGCAGATCACCACCTTTCTGGGCTTCGACACCACCTTCACCACGCTGATCGGTCAACCGGACTTTGCACCGGAACGCGTGCGCTCGATGCAGCGCATGCTGCTCGCCACTGGCCCGGCCGTCTATGACCGGGTCTTTCAGGCGTTCCCAGATTTGCGCATCGGCATGAAGTGCTACGCCATGACCGAAACCTGCGGGCCCACCGCGCTGGTCTATCCACAGTGCACCGATGCGCAACAGCGCAAATACGGGCACGGCACCCCCACCCCCGATGCGCAGATCCGCATCTGCGACCCGCAGACCGATTTGCCTTGTGCCACCGGCGTGCGCGGCGAGATCCGGCTGCATGGCCCGCTGCTTTTCGAGGGCTATGAAGGCATGCCCGAACAGACCCGGGCAGCGTTCGATGCGCAGGGCTGGTTGCGCACCGGCGATCTCGGCTGGCTGGACGAGCACGGCATGCTCTTCTACGACGGGCGCCTGAAGCGCATGATCAAGACCGGCGGCGAGAATGTCTCGGAGCGCGAGGTCGAAACCTGGCTGGAAGAGCGCATTCCCGGTGTCAATCTGGCGCAGGTGGTGGGCGTGCCCGATGCACTATGGGGCGAAGCCGTGGTGGCCTTCCTCGAGCCGCTGCCGGGTGTGGCACTCGATGCGGCGCAGGTGCGTGCGGCCTGCAAGGGCCGCATCGCCGACTACAAGATTCCGAAGCAGGTGTGGATCGTGAGCGAGGCGCAGTGGCCGCGCAACGAGGTCGGAAAAATCTCGAAAGACGCGCTGGTGGCGCGCGCCCTGGCCGACCGCGCCAGTTGAAGGGGGGCCCGCTGAATGCGGGCCGCGCTGGGCTCAGCGCCCTTCAAATTTTGCTGCGCGCCGCTCCATGAAGGCCTGCATGCCTTCCTTGAAATCCTGTGTCTGAAACAGCGGCAGCAGCTGCAGGTAGACATGGTGCACATGGTCGTCGAAGTGCTCGTCGGCGGACATGCGCATCATGCGTTTGGCGGCCTGCACAGCGAGGGGCGCGTTGCCGGCAATTTCAGCGGCCAGCGCGCGCGCCGCCGTCAGGCACTGGTCTGCCGGCACGGCTTGCGACGCGAGGCCCATCGTCACACATTGCTCGGCGCTCAAGGTGCGCCCGGTAAAGATCAGCTCGCAGGCCTTGGACCAGCCGATCAGACGCGGCAGGATCCACGTCCCGCCCGATTCAGGCACCACGCCCCGCGCCGTAAACGCCGCAGCCATCTTGGAGTCCGCCGACATGATGCGGATGTCACAGCCCAGGGCCAGGTCCATCCCGTAGCCCGCGCTCGATCCGTTGTGGGCGCAGATCGTGGGCTTGTCGAGGTGATGCAGGACGGTGGGCGGTGCTTCACGCAGATCGAGCGTGGGCTTCATCTGCCCTTCGCCAATGCCGCTGCCCCCGCGCAAGTCTAGTCCCGCGCAAAAAAAACGCCCGGCACCGGTCACGATGATCACGCGCACCTGCGGGTCGGCATTGGCCTGCACCAGACGTTGGCTGAGTGCAGCCAGCATGGGCCGGGTGATGGTGTTCTGGCGGTCAGGCCGATTGAGCGTGAGCGTGGCGATGTAGTCCTCGACCGCATACAGCACCTGGTCTGTGTGCGCATCATCGGTCGGGGCGGTGGCGGGCTGCGCACTCGGCGCGGGCGAAGCGGACGCTGCAGTCATGGCATGGCTCCTGGGGTATCCGGTAGGAAAACGGTCACTTAGCCGGGCATGGAAGCCTTGTGTTCGGTCAGTGTGTAGCCCGCATCTTTGGGAATGCAGACATAGCGGCCGTCGTCACGCTTTTCAGACCACGGCTTGATCGGCACCACCGGCGCACGTTGTGTGCCCTCGAAGGCGGCCTGCACACTGTCGAACTGAGCCAGCTTCACCACATTGGACAGCGTGGGGAAAATTACCGTACGGGTGCCGGCCTCGGCATCAGCCATGACCTGTCTGGGGCTGATCCACACCGAATCGACATTCTCATACCCGTCATGGCCGGCCACCTGCTGATGCGGGACACGCGCGAGATAAAAATGCGTGTCGAATCGCTTGGGCATGAAGTCGGGCGTGATCCAGTGCGCGTAATGGACCAGGTCGTCGCACGACAGATGCAAATCGCCTTCTTCCAGCAGGGCGCCAAGCTTGAGCGACTTGTCGTTCAGGCCGGCACGCCAGCGGTCAAGGTCGGTGTGCGCGGGCAGGGCGCCATCATGGCGGCGGCGCGCCAGCAAAATACCCGACTCCTCGAAGGCCTCGCGAATGGCAGCGGCCCTGAGCTCGGATTGGCCCGGCGTCGCGGCGTCGTAGCCCGCCAGGCGTGAGATCACACGGGCGTCGGAGTCCTGGGGGTCGACCTTCCCGCCTGGAAACACCAGCGCCCCGGAGGCGAAGTCGATCTGGTGGTGGCGCACCACCATGAACACCTCCAGGCCCTGCGCGCCGTCGCGCAGCAGCATGATGGTCGCGGCCGGCACGGCCGGTGCAATCGGTTTGTCCATGGGTGCTCCTCCCTTTCTGTTCTGATGTGCCTTTCATTGTAGCCATGCCCCAGTGGCGGCGTGGCGCAGACAGGCGTAGGCTCGATCGCACGACGACCAGGAGACGCCCCATGAAACGATTTGATGTAGCCGAACGTCCTTCCGTGGACTACGAAACCATTCGCGTCAATCCGCTGACGCCCACCATTGGCGCCACGATCGAAGGCATCGATCTGGCGCGCCCCATGACCGATCAGCAGTTCACCGAGGTCAATCGTGCGCTGGCCAATCATCTGGTGATTTTCTTTCGCGACCAGCGCATGAGCATCGAACAGCACAAGGCACTTGGCAGGCGCTTTGGTGAGCTGCATGTGCATCCGGTCTATGGCATGAAGGGGCACCCGGAAGTGCTCGAGATCAAGACCGACGAAAAGTCCAAAGGGGTGGCGGGTGAGGTCTGGCACACCGATGTGTCCTGCGACGCGCAGCCACCGATGGGCTCGATCCTCTACATGCACGAGGTGCCGGTCAACGGTGGCGGCGACACGCTCTTTGCCAACATGTACGCGGCCTGGGAAACGCTGTCCGAGCCGATCCGCACCATGCTTGACGGCCTGCGCGCCGTGCATGACGGCGACTACACCTACGGTGTGCGCCAGAAGCAGGGGCAGGGCGAGTACCCGAAATCCAGTCACCCGATCGGCCGCACCCATCCGGTGACCGGGCGCAAGGCGCTGTATGTGAACAACGGCTTCACCACCCGCATCGAGGGTCTTCGCCGTTCAGAGAGCGATGCCATCCTGCAGATGCTGTACCGGCACATCGAACTCGACGACTTCAAGTGCCGCTTCCATTGGGCGCCGGGTTCGGTGGCCTTCTGGGACAACCGTTGCACGCAACATCTGGCTGTGTGGGACTACTTCCCGCATCGGCGCTACGGGCACCGCGTCACGGTGGCGGGCGATACGCCGGTCTGACCTGCTCAGGGCCCAGGCAGGGCCCGGGCTTAACCGACCAAACCACTCACCGCCCGACCGAGCCGGGCCCCGCGCAGTCCCGGTGCAATCACCTTCGACAAGCTGCCCATGTGCACCACCCATGGCTGCGATCCGGGCACCTGTTCGGTCGAGCCAACATCAGCCGGCTCAGCTCCCTGACCAGGGACTCGCCAATGTTGCAGTGGCCCAGGTGAATCAGTCCTTCGGGTGTCGCCGGATCAGGTCGGTTCAGAGATGGCCCACCAGCGAGGCGCGCTGGGAGAGTTCGATGAAATTGCCATCGGGGTCGCGCACAAAGGAATACCGGACCGTGTCCCCCAACAACATGGGCGGGCGACCCTCTTCACCGCCGCGCGCCAGCACGCCGGCATGCTCGGCCACGCAGTCGCGGATCTGCACGGTGGTGTAACGCCAACCCGGCGCACGCCAGTTGTCGCAGCGGGCGACCGCACGGGTCTCGGCAATGATGACCTGGGTGTCGCCGCACACATAGACGCCTGGGCGGGGCGATTCGCATTGCATGGCATGGCGCCAGAACCGGTCATGCGCATCCCGATTGTTGACCGCCAGCTCGATGGCAATACCGGTGACGCCTTCGTCGCCTGGCGGCACCAGGAGCACCGCATTGCCGTCCGGGTCAGCCAGCGCCTGTCGCTGTACAAGTCCGGGGCGGGCAATCCGGATGCGCACGATGCCGCTGGCCGGCTCGGGCGGCAGCGGATCGCGCGCGTGATTCACCTTGAGGATGGATCCGTTCATGTGATGGCGCAGCTGCTGCATGCCACCACCGAGCTTGCCCATGTGGTCGTACTCCAGACCGACCGTCTGCTGCCAGAAGTGCAGTTGTTCATCACGTCGGTTGGTGAACAGACCGACATCCATATGGGGTTTGGCAAGGTTCATGGTCACGAGGGTAACTCAGGACCGGGGCAGACCCGGGCCGTGATGCGTTCAGCGCCTCAACGCCCGCCACAGTCGGCCGGAAAGGCGAGGGCTCTGCGCCTGATGACGGGGGACGCATTCGGGGCCCGGCCTCGCGGACGACGGGTCGCGACGGGTCGTATAATCCGGAAAGAAATTTTCTTTTCCGGACTGAATGAGGCTGCTTTCATGACCCCCTCCATGACCCATGTATGCAGAATCTCCCGCCTGGCACCCTGGCTCCTCGCCGCCGGCATGGCGCTGAGCACCGGATGCTCAACCCGCCCGACTGCGGTTGCTGCGTCTGCCCCCGATGCGATCTACAGTGGTGGCGACATCCTCACCATGGCAGGCGCCACGCCGCAATACGTCGAAGCCTTGGCCATCGGCGGCGGCCGCATCCTCGGGGCGGGCACGCGCGCCAACATGATGAAGCTCGCGGGCCCGGCCACCCGGCAATTCGACTTGCAGGGTCAAACCCTCATGCCGGGCTTCATCGATGCCCATGGCCACCTCGTGTATGCCACGCACAGCATGCTCGACGCCGATCTGATCGGCGTGAAGAACATCCCCGAACTGCTCGAGCGTCTGAAAAAGCATGCGGCCGAGACGCCTGCGGGTGAACGGATCGTCGGCATGGGCTATCGCGCCGAACAGATGACTGAGAACCGTCACCCCACTCGCGAAGAGCTCGATTCCGTCAGCAGCACGCGGCCCATCGGCATCTCGGATGGCTCGGGCCACCATGGCGTGATGAACACCGCCCTGATGAACGAGCTCAAACTCTCGGCGGTCACCCCAGACCCCGAAGGCGGCTTCTACACGCGCAAGCCAGGCTCGCGCGAGCTGGCTGGCCATGCGGCTGAGTCAGCCTGGATGGCAGTGCTGGCCACCCGCGCACCGCTCAATGCCGAGCAGACTCGCAAGGGCGTGAAGCGAGCGGTGTCGCTGTGGGTCGAGCATGGCATCACCACCGCCTCTGAGATGGGCCTCGGTCTGAGCGGCGACGATATCGACATTGCCCGCACGCTCATCGACGAACAGCTCATGCCGATCGATCTGGTGATGTTCGCGAAATACGCCGAGTCTGAGCGCATCATCGACGCCGCCTACCAGATCCAGAAAAGCCGCCTGCCCGCGGGAACGGACACCGCCACCGCACTGCTGTCGGTGCGCCCCGATCTGGACCGCCGCTATATCAACCGGGTGCGGCTGGCAGGCGTGAAGTTCTGGCTTGATGGAAGCATCGACACCGCCTTCATGTCGCAGCCCTTCACCAAGAACCCGCCGGGCGTCACCACCAAGGACTACAAAGGCCAGCGGGTCGATCCCCAGGACCAGCTGGTGGCGGCACTCGACAAGTACTGGAAGAGCCACCGTCAGGTGGCTGCCCATGCGATCGGCGATGAAGCGAATGAGCAATTGCTCAAGGCGATCGAAGGGGTCATCGCCAAGCAGGGGATGACTGATGCGCGGCCGATCTTTCAGCATGCGCAGTTTGTGCGCCCCGATCAGATCACGCGCATCAAGGCCGTGGGCGGCACGCCCAGCATGACGGCGGGCGGGCTTCAGGCCATGGGGGACTATGTGTCAGCGCTGGTGGGCCCGGAGCGCATCGGCTGGACGGGTGCGGCGGCCTCCATGCAAAAACAAGGTATCAACTGGACGCTCAACACCGACTGGCCGGCGGGCCTGAGCCCAAGCCTGCTTTTTGCAGCATGGAACGTGGTCAACCGGGTCACCAAATCGGGCGGCGTCTTTGTGCCCAGCGAACGGGTCTCGGCCTATGACGCGATGCGCAGTCTGACCATCAACGGCGCCTGGCAATACAAGGAAGAGCAGAACAAAGGCACGCTGGAAGTCGGCAAACTGGCCGATCTGGTGATCCTGGATCGCAACCCATTGAAGGTCGACCCGATGGCCATCAAGGACATCAAGGTGATGCAGACCATCAAGGAAGGTGCCGCGGTCTATACGCGCATGCCGGACGGGCCTAAGTTCGGCTTCTGATCCGACTGCGCCGCGCCGCCGGGGCCTGCGACCCAGGCCTCAGGCTCAACGTGTGGCCCCAACGCGCGCTCGCACCCGATTACCGTGCGGCCGCGCGCGAGCGCTCCTGGCGCAGCAGCCATAAACCGGCTGCCAGCAACAGCGTTATGCCGACCCAACCCAGGGCGTTGGGCCACTCGCCCCAGATCACCGCGCCGGCGATCAGTGCAAAGAGCAGTCCGCTGTAACGAAACGGGGCGATCACCGTGAGGTCGCCTGCGCGTGCGGCGAGCGTGATCAGGTGATAGCCAGCTGCAAGGAAGATCGACGCGGCTGCCAGCAGGCCGAATTCGGTGGCGGTCATGGGCTTCCAGCCGAAGATCACGAGTCCCAATGCGGCCAGGATCAGCACGGTAAACAGGCTTGCGAGCGTGATCGAGAACGACGGGATCCCTGGGGGAACGCGTCGTGTGACCAGGTCGCGAAAGGCGTGCAGCAGCGTGGCAAACAGGCATAACACCGAGAAAGCATTGAATCCTTCGCTGCGCGGCTGAATCACCAGCAACACACCGATGAACCCGACGGCAATGGTGAGCCAGCGCACCAGCCCCGCGCGCTCACGCAGCAGCACGACCGCCAGCACGGCAATGAACAGCGGCGCGGCCATATTGATGGCGGTGGCATTGGCGATCGGCAGGTGCAGCAGTGAGGTGAGGTAGGCGAAGGTTGCGCCTGCGTCGATCAGGGCGCGTGCCACCACCCAGCGATTGTTGCAGTGGGCGAGCCGCACCGGTGCGGCGGTCAGTCGGGCGGCCAGCACGATGCACGCAAACGCCATGATGCCGCGCACAAAAATGAGCTGCGCGGGCGGCACAGTCTGGCCGGCGAACTTCACGAGCGTGTCGTTGACCAGATAGGCGGCCATCGAGGCCACCATGAGCCGGATGCCGCGGGCGTTGACCCGCCAGGCGGAGTGCTGCGCGTCGCTCAAGACAGACTGTGGACGCGCGCAGCGGAGTCGCCCGGGGTGCGCACCTTCATCGACCGGTGGTTTGTTTACGCAGGCCCGCAGCAATGCGCTCAAGCAGCATTTCGCTTGAGCCGTCAGTGAAGCTGGCCACCCGCGCCCCCACCAGATGGCGGCCAAACGGATGGTGGTCGCGCAAGCCTTCAGCGCCCATGGCCTGGGCCAGCACGGCCAGTTGGCGCTCGGCCATGCGGGTGGACATGAGCTTCGCCTGCGCGGCGATCATCTGCGCATCTTCCTTGGCATCAATCATGCGGGCCGACTCGGCCACCATGAGCCGGCACCCGGCCAGTTCGGCCGAGGCTTCGGACAAGCGCCAGCGCCAGCCCTGATGATCGGCCAGCGGCACGCCGAAGGCCTGGCGCGATTCGCCAAACGCGGTGGCGATGCGCAGGGCCTCCCCGACCATGCCGCAGCACATGGTGGCCACATAGGTGCGCGCGCCGTTGATCGAGCTCATCGCCGATTTGAAGGCTTTGCCCGGCGGCTGCAGCATTTCCTCGTCGGTGGCGATGTAGCCATCCAGGGTATAGCCGCCGGTCCCGATCGCATGCTGGCCAGCCAGACCGAATGCGGGCTCGCGCACAAAACCGGCGCGGTGTGCGTCGATGACAAAGCCGGCAATGCCCTTGGCGCCTGAACCGGGCTCGGTCTGCGCATACATCACCGACACATCGGCTTGCGCCGCATTGGTGATCCAGGCCTTGCGCCCATCGAGGCGCCAGCCGCCGGCCACCCGCGTGGCGCGCATCTGAATGGCGCCAAAGTCTGACCCCATGCCGGGTTCGGTGAGTGCGGTGCAGCCCACGATGCGGCCCGCAATCAGATCGGGCACGTAGCGCGCCACGACTGCAGGCGAGGCTTCGCGGGCGATCTTGTTGGCCACGTTTTGTGTGTTGACCAGCGAAAAGGCAAAGGCATAGTCGGCGGCAGCCAGGATTTCGCAAAAGCGGTTCTTCACCGAGAAAGGCTGACCCTGCCCGCCATGCTCGCGCGGCACCTCGATCGAGGTCAGGCCCAAGGCTGCTGCCTGGGCGAAGGCTTCACGGCCCATGCGCCGCTCACGTTCCCATTGCGCCGCGTTGGGCGCAACCACATCGCACGCAAAGCGGGCAGCGCGATCCAGCAGGTCGGAGGCGGACAGGCCGGTGGCGGGGGATAGGGTGGCAGTGCTCATCGGGGGTTCCTCTTGAAATGCGTCGGGGTGCGTCAGAAGGGTCGGGGCTGAACAGTCAGGGCTTGATGGCCCTCAGGCGGGAAGACCGTTGAGGACGCACATCGCACAGCGTGACCCGATGATAGGCGTTCGGCGACCCAGTCTTGTCGGGCATCGGATCATGGGCTTCCACTATTCGAGGCGCGGCGGCATGCGGGTACCGTGGGCACCCCACTACATGGATCGACACGCTAAGCTTGCAGGCTGACAGAGGAGACACCCCCATGCCGATCACCGTTTCTGCGATGACCGATGGTTTTGCCGCCGAGGTGGGCGACATCGATCTCACCCGTCCGCTGGACGCTCAGACCGAGCGCGAAGTACGTGATGCGTTTACGCAGTACGGGGTGCTGATCTTTCCCGAACAGACGCTGACCGTCGAGCAGCATCTGGCCTTCGCACGGCTCTTCGGCCCACACGAGCGCACGGTGGCCGCGCTCATGCCAGGTCAGAAGCTGCGGGTGCGCGAGGAGATTGCCGACATTGCCAACATGACCGCCGAAGGCGAAGTCTGGGGCAAGGACTATCGGCTGCGGCTCTTTCAGTTGGGTAACCGCCTTTGGCACACCGACAGCTCCTTCAAACAGCCCACCGGCTTTACCTCGATGCTGTATTGCCGCTCGGTGGCACCGATCGGCGGGCACACTGAATTTGCCGACCTGCGGGCAGCCTTTGATGCGCTGCCGGCTGAGCTGAAAGCGCGGGTGGACGGCCTGATCGGCGAGCACTCGTTGCTGTACTCCCGCCGCAAGCTGGGGTTCACGGATTTTTCCGAGCAGGAACGCGCCGCCTGGGCGCCCGTGGCGCGGCCGCTGGTGCGCACGATTGCGCAGTCGGGGCGGCGCAGTCTGTATCTGGCCTCGCATATCGGGCGCATCAGCGGCATGGATGATGCGCAAGCCGACGCCCTGCTCGCGCAACTCATGGCCCATGCCACCGAACGGCGGTTCACCTATCTGCATCGCTGGCGCGTGCGCGATCTGGTGCTGTGGGACAACCGTTGCACGATGCACCGGGGCACCGCCTTTGATGACACCCGCTGGCCGCGCGACATGCAGCGTGCCACCACGTCGGACCAGCCGGATGTGTTCGAGGCCGAGCTGCGGGCAGCCGGCATCGCGGCATGACCCGATGAACGCCAGCGCCTCGCATCCATTGCCAGCTCAGTCGTCCGCTCAGTCTCTCCCTGAGCCGCCCCTCAAGACGCTTGAGCTGCGCATCGCGGTCGGTGAAAACGATCTGCCCGAAGACCGTTATTCCGACCACGTCAACAACGCCCGCTACTTCGCCTTCATCAACCGCACCTTTCAGGCCTGGTATCGGCCGATGGGTCTGCGTGATCGCAGCACGTCCTTTGCTGTACCCATGGTGCGCAGCGAATACGATTTTCTGGCCGAGGTGAAGCCTCCGGGCGAAGTGATGTGCCGCATCACCGTGGTCCGCGTGGGCCGCGCCAGCATGGAACACGCGGTGGAGATGTGGGACATGCAGCCCCACGGGCGCGATGCGCCGGTGCTGGTGGGTCGCGGCAAGGTCATCCATGCCTGCATCGACCGGTCCACGCGGCGGGCTGTGCCCTGGCCGCAGGAGATTGTGGCGAAGTGCTGGCAAGAGACCTCGGCCACGGGTTAACGCGCCCCGTGCATCACCGCTCTGATTTTTGAATATCGCGCTCGAATTTCACGATATCGCCTCGGTAAACCGCTCGGCCCACGTAGATGACGGTACCAGACGCATCGCAAATGACGCGTCGAACAATCCCCAAGGCCGAACCCACCGGGATATTCAGCAAGGCGGCATGGGCCAGGTCGGCGGTTTCAATGGTGAGGCATTGCCGCATGCTCCGGATCCTGACCTGTGGCATCGAGTCCAGAACCACGATGACCATTTCTGAATCGAAGCGCTCGGGGCAGGCTTCGTAGTGGCGCCGGTCCACATACAGGTCACTCACCGCATAAGGCAGGCCATCGGCTGAGTGCACGCGGCGCATGTGGCGGTATGCGGGGGCAGCCAGCCCGTCTTGCGGTGTCAACACCGGCATCTCAAACTGATTGCGTATCTTCAGGGGCGTGGGCTTGCTGCGACCCCACACCGGAATCAGTGCCTCCCAGTTTGACTCGATCGTCAGCCAGCGTTTTGGCTTCAATTGCTTGGCCACAAAGGTGCCCAAGCCTTGATGGCGGTCGATCAGCCCCTGTGCTTCAAGCACCTGCAGCGCCTGACGGACCGTCACCACGGCCACGCCGAATGATTCGGCCATCGAGGTGATGGAAGGCAGTCTGTCGCCCCCGTCCAACTCGCCACTTTCGATGCGCTTGGCAATCAGCATCGCGACCTGCTCATAGCGCTTGCCAGGCGAGGCTTTGAGCGCAGCGGTCGCGGTTTTTCGTTGAGTCATTCGAGATCGACTGGGTAAACGGATGCACTCGCTCAAGTCTGTACGCACATCGGCTGCGCGACTTCATTGTAGTGCGGGGCGGTGCAGTGCGGCGGAGCCTCCCGGCTGGGCCACAAGCCGCGCAGGCCCGATTGTCTAGCTTGACATTGCAAATGTCCTCTTATTATTCTAAAAATAGAATGAGTTAACGATCGGTCGTTACCGAATGAATGCTGGAGAACCTTGATGTCGATTCAGTCTGGAAGCGGCACGCCGAGTGACAGCCGGAGTTTCGTTCACCACCTTGTGACCCTGGTGGTGGCTTCGCTGGCCCTGCTTTCGCTGGGTATGGCGCCCGCCTTGGCACAGAGCCGCAAGCCACCCAACATCCTTTTCATCCTGGCCGACAACCTCGGCTACGGGGAGCTGGGCGCCTATGGCGGTGGCGCCACGCGGGGTGCGCCCACGCCCCGCATCGATACGCTGGCCCAGGAGGGCCTACGGTTCACCAACATGAACATGGAGACCCAGTGCACCCCCAGCCGCTCCAGTCTCATGACCGGCCGCTTTGCCATTCGGTCCGGCACCTATGCGGTGCCTTTTGGTGGCGTGCCCGAAGGCCTCACGCAATGGGAAGTGACTGTGGCTGAATCGCTGTCAGCCGCAGGCTATGCCACCGCCCTGCATGGCAAGTGGCATCTGGGCAGCCACGACGGGCGTCTGCCAAACGATCAGGGCTTTGACGAATGGTTCGGCATTCCCAGGACAACGGACGAATCGTTATGGTCCTCCTCGGCAGGATATTCCGCGGATATCGTGCCGCAGGAAAAGATCATGGAAGGCCGCAAGGGCGGCAAGAGCCGCGCGCTTCAGGACTATGACGTGACCCAGCGCCGGCTGATCGATGCGGAAATCACCCGGCGTTCGGTCGCCTTCATGGAGCGCCAGGCTCAGGCCGGCAGGCCCTTCTTCATGTACGTGAGCCTCACGCAGCCTCACCTGCCCACTCTGCCCAACCCAGCCTTTGCGGGTAAGACCGGCAACGGCGACTGGGCCGACATGCTGGCCGAAATGGACAGCAACGTGGGACAGATGCTCGATGCCGTCGACCGGCTCGGGCTTAGGAACGACACCCTGGTGATCTTTACCAGTGACAACGGCCCCGAGTTCTTCAAGCCCTGGGATGGCTGGGCCGGGCCCTGGCGGGGCCAGTATTTCACCGCGCTGGAAGGTGGCATCCGGGTGCCCTTCATGGCCAGATGGCCTGGCAACATCCCGGCTGGCAAGGTCAGCAACGAGATCGTGCACGGCGTGGACATGTTCGCAACCCTGGCCGCACTGGCGGGCGCGAAGGTGCCTACAGACCGCGCGATGGACAGCATCGATCAGTCCGCCTTCCTGCTGGGCAAGTCTGAGAAGTCCTTCAGGGAGGGGTTTCCGATCTGGGGAGCGGACACCCTGCTGGCGGTGAAGTGGCGCAACTGGAAGCTGCACTTCTACAAGCAGGACACCATGTTCGACCCGCCGCAAAAACTTGGCATTCCCTTCATCGTGAACCTGTACACCGATCCACGAGAAGAAAAGCCAACACCAGACAGCTGGGTGGTGACGCCCATGCTGAAAATCGTGGGTGAATTCCAGGCCTCCATCAAGCGCCATCCGATCATCCCGATGGGCACACCCGATCCCTATTCACCTTCAAGGCCAGCCAGCGGTCAATGACACCGCCAGGGCCGGGAGGGCTCCCAGGCAGCGCAGCTCAGGGGTACATTCTTTGCGCTCCATTGCGAGGAGATCTCTAAGTCACTGACCCAGGCCCTGCACCGCGCCATGCAGCAGCGTCCCGATCGCATGGCCTCGATCTTCGGTACGCGCCAACGCAGCTTTCGTGAATTCGGCGACCGGGTGGCCATGCTGGGCCTCAATTCCGACCGCCACCTCGAATATCAAATGGCAGTGCATCGCTGCATGACCCCATGAGCACCAGCGACCCGAATCACCTGCCCTCTGAGCCGCCCCTCAAGACCCTGGAGCTGCGCATCGCGGTCGGTGAAAACGACCTGCCGGAAGACCGCTACTCCGACCACGTCAACAACGCACGCTACTTCGCCTTCATCAACCGCACCTTTCAGGCCTGGTATCGGCCAATGGGGCTGCGTGATCGCAGCACGTCCTTTGCTGCGCCCATGGTGCGCAGCGAATACGATTTTCTGGCCGAGGTGAAACCACCGGGCGAAGTGATGTGCCGCATCACCGTGGTCCGCGTGGGCCGCGCCAGCATGGAACACGCGGTGGAGATGTGGGACATGCAGCCCCACGGGCGCGATGCGCCGGTGCTGGTGGGACGCGGCAAGGTGATCCATGCCTGCATCGACCGGTCCACGCGGCGCGCCATGCCCTGGCCGCAGGAGATCCGGGACCGCTGCTGGCGTGATCCACAGCAAGGCACCGATGCGGGCTGAGGGTGTGCCGCTCCGTGAGGGCAGCCAACCGCGTTGACGCATATCGGCAGCATGTTTAAACTATGTATAAACATGTTCATTCCACAGGGCACACCATGTCTGACGTGATCCTCGACATCAAGCAGTGGGGTAACAGCCTGGGCGTTCGGCTGCCGGTGGCCATCGCCCGAGCGGCGCATCTGCACCTGGATCAGCGCGTGCGCATGACAGTGCACAACGGTCAGGTGATCATTTCGCCCGAACCTGATGCAACACCCACCCTGGAGCAACGTCTGGCCCGATTCGACCCAGCCCGCCATGGGGGAGAGGTGATGGCCGACACCGCCAGACTGGGCGCTGAACGTTGGTAGCCCGCGCGCCCGGTGCACGCCCGCCACGCAGTCGGTGGGTCCCGACACGCCAGGAAGTGATCTGGATCGACTGCAACCTGCAGGTCGGGCGCGAAATGCAAGACATCCATCCGTTCCTGGTGCTGTCGCCGCAGGCGTTCAATGACAGAACCTCGCTCGTGATCGGTTTGCCGATGAGTACCGCGCCGTACAACGCCGATCACCCGTTCGCCGTTCTGGCGGGTGCCGCCACAGGGCGAAAAGCCGGTGTGCCAAGCTATGTGCTGTGCCATCAGCCCAAGTCGTTTGACTGGCGCGTGCGAGGTGGCAAGGCACACCCAATGGGTATGCTGCCCGACCCCGTCTTCAGACAGGTCTGCGAGGGCCTGAACCAGATTATTCAGTTAAGCGCCTGACCCCACACAAGGAGACCTGCATGTACCTGACCCAGGCCCTGCATCGCGCAGTGCAGCAGCACCCCGAGCGCATCGCCAGTATTTTCGGCACGCGCCAACGCACCTTCGCCGAATTTGCCGATCGCGTCGCGCGTCTGGCAGGCGCCCTGCAGCGCCTGGGGATGAAACCGGGCGACCGGGTCGCCATGCTGGCCATGAACTCCGATCGCTACCTGGAATACCAGATGGCGGTGCCGTGGGCGGGCGGCGTGCTCAATCCCTGCAATGTGCGCTGGTCGGTCGCGGAAATTGCCTATTCACTCAACGACTCGGGTTCGTCGATCCTGATCGTCGACGACAACTTCCTGCCCCTGATCGCTCAGTTGCGCACCGACACGCCGGTGCTGCGCGAAGTGATCCACTGCGGCGATGGCGCAGCACCCAGCGGCGCCCACAGCTATGAAGGCCTCATTGCCGCGGCCTCGCCCGTGCCCGACGCGGTGCGCCGTGGCGATGATCTGGCCGGCATCTTCTACACCGGCGGCACCACTGGCTTTCCCAAGGGCGTGATGCTCAGTCACACCAACATGATGAGCTCGGGTCTGGCCATGCGCGCCGATGGTCTGGCGCAGCCAGATGGCGTGTACCTGCATGCAGCGCCCATGTTTCACCTGGCCGACATGGGCGTGGCCATGCCGCATTGGATCGAGGGCAACACCCACGCCATCGTGGCCGCGTTCAACCCCGAGGCCGTGCTCGACGTGATGGCCCGCGACCGCGTCACCCATGTGCTGCTGGTGCCCACCATGGTGCAGATGCTGGTCGACCACCCTGCCATGCGCCAGCCACGTGACCTGTCAGCCCTGCACACCATCGCCTATGGCGCATCGCCCATGTCGGAAGCGGTGGTGGACCGTGCGATGAAAGCACTGCCCGGCGTGGGCTTCATCCAGGCCTATGGCATGACCGAACTCTCCCCGCTGGCCACACTGAACCCGGCCTGGTATCACACCGCCGAAGGCCGCAAGGCGGGCAAGCTGCGCTCTGCGGGTCGTGCCAGTCACTGCACCGAGGTGAAGATCGTGGATGCCGATGGCCGCGAGGTGCCGCGCGGCACCGTGGGTGAAGTGATCGTGCGCGGCCCCAACGTGATGCAGGGCTACTGGAACAAGCCCGAGCAAACCACGGCGGCACTGAAAAACGGCTGGATGCACACCGGCGACGGCGCCTACATGGATGAAGACGGCTTCATCTTCATCGCCGACCGGCTGAAGGACATGATCATCAGCGGTGGCGAGAACATCTATTCGGCCGAAGTGGAAAACGCACTGGCCCAGCATCCGGCGGTGGCCGCGTGTGCAGTCATCGGCATCCCCAGCGACCAATGGGGTGAGTCAGTCCATGCAGTCGTCGTGCTCAAGCCCGATGTCAAACCCGAGGCCAGCGAACTGATCGATCACTGCAAGGCGCTGATTGCCGGCTACAAGTGCCCGCGCAGCGTCGACTTCGTAGCGGCGCTGCCTCTGTCGGGCGCAGGCAAGGTACTCAAGACCACGCTGCGTGAGCCGTTCTGGAAGGGGCGTACACGCAACGTGGCCTGATCACGACCAGTGAGCCCGGGGCAGCGATGCACCGGGCTCAGACTGGCTCAGACGGGCCGATTAAACGCCGACCACGCCCTTGCCGTCGTCGCGTGCTCCGCCTTCCAGGTGCAGGCTGCAGCCCACCAGGCTGACCAGGTGAGGAGGCTCGGCGCTCATGATGGTGACCGAGGTATTGGCCAGTTGCTCGGGGTAGGTCATGCCTTCGGGAAAGCGGGTATGGCCCATCAGGAAGTGCCGGATGAACAGGCCGTGCGAGACCACGGCCAGGTCGCCGCCGGCCCGGGCCCGCTGCTCGACGATCCACTGATAGGCCTGAGCAATCCGCGCACGAAACTGCTCCATCGATTCGCCGTTGGGCGGGCCTTCATCGGCATGGATCGGGTCGTAGCCCAAGTCGTCGAAGCGCCGGCCGCGCAGGTCGCCGAAATTGCGCTCGCCCAGCAGCGGCGACGCGATGACCGGAATGCCCGTGGCCTGCGAGATGGCCTGCGCGGTCTGATACGCACGGGCCATGTCGCTGCTCACGATGGCGGCGGGCGGGCGGGACGCAAAACGGCGGCCCACAGCCAGCGCCTGCTCGCGCCCCCGTACACCCAGCGGTGTGTCAGGAAACTGCAGCGTACGCGCGGCGTTCAGTTCAGTCTCGCCGTGGCGAATGAGCATCAGGGTCATGGTGGGCTTCTCCGAAAGAGGGGAATCCTGGCAGGCTACACTCGGTTTGTGACGCGCGGGACAATGCGCGGTGTCGATACACCACATCCTGAAAGGAGACTGACGTGGCGATCTACGAATTGCGCACCTATGACATCACCGTGGGCAAAATGGCCGAGGTGGTGCAGCTTTACAAGACTGAAGGCTGGCCCGCGCTGCAAAAGCATCCGCAACGCCTGGTGGGCTACTTCACCGGTGACATCGGCGCACTCAATCAATTGGTGCACCTATGGAAATTCAACGACGACGCCGACCGGCGCGCGTTCTGGGCCAGCGTCTTCGGCGACCCGGAGTTCATGGCCTTCGCAGCCAAGCTGCGCCCGCTGATCAAGCATCAGGAAAACAAACTGATGATGGCCGCGCCCTGGGGCACGGCACCCTGATCACGCCATCTCGACCGTCGGCTGCATGCCCGGCACCACGATGCCGCCGCGATCGCCGATGGTCAGGCTGCCGTAGCGCTGGGCGAATACCGGGGGCAAGACTCGCGCACCCGGCACCGCGAGCCACAAGCGCAGCAGGTAGCGTCGCTGCGCCGGATCGGACCAATCCTCGAACGCCGTCCGGTCATGCAGCATCGTGTGGTTGTGAACGAACTGCATGTCGCCCTCGTCCAGCCGCATGGAAAAATGCAGGGCCGGATCGTTGGTGAGTGCATCGAACAGGTCCAGTGCTTCGATCTGCTGTGCAGTGAGGCGAGGAGCCTCGGGCAGGCGCTGCGAGCTGTCCACGTACTGGCGCTGATAGAGCGCCGTAAGATGGCCCTGATACCAGTTGAGCACCGGGATCTCGAACCAGGGCTTCATGCCGGCCGGGATCTCGCCGCGCCGATCAGTGGGGACCGGCTCAAACAGCACGGCGGCCAGATCCGGACGACGCCGGCGCATCTCGTTGTACAGCGTGCTGGAGCTCACCAGCAGCGAGTCGCCGCCCGAGCGCGCCGGGCGCAGGCACAACAGCCCGACCACATCACATGAGTCGGTGTGGAAGGTCTGTCGTTCGTGGGTCTGATAGATGCGCACATTGGGGTCGGTGCTGGCCAGACCCACATCCCGCACATGACCCAGCAGATGGCCTTTGGCGTTTTGCGAACGCGCAAGACCCAGGTGAGCCCCCAACCCGATGAACGCCAGCGCGCTGTCTGCGTGCGACCACTGCCGCACCGGCATGCCTTTCACCAGGATGAAGCCTCGCCCGTCGATCAGTTCGCTGCGAATGGTCTGCAGGCGCGCGGCCAGTTGGGGCAGCGGAAAATCAGCGGCCTTGAGCGGCGCAGGGCTCTGGTTGGGCCGTGCCTTCCAGGCATCGAGCGCCGAACGGATTTCTGCGACATCGCTTGCGGTGAGCTGCACGATCCAGTCGGTGCGCCCCGAGACATCCGGGCCATACCAGGCGGCCGGGCCAGTCTGCAGCGGTGGGAGGTCTTCGATTCTCAACATGGTCTCCTGATGGGGGTGTCGTGCGCCCGAAGGGGTGCGTGCCCTGCGCGGGCGATCATGCGCCGAAGCACGGATCGATGGGGCGCACAGGTGGCTGGCGGGCTTCAAGCACGTGCGCCGCGTCGAGCAGCAAGTCTTCACGAAAGCGCGGGCCGATGAGCTGAACGCCCACCGGCAGGCCATTGACCCGCCCCATGGGGGCACACACCGCCGGCAGGCCCAGCACCGGCACCGCAAATTGCGGAGCCTGTGCGGCGATGATGCGGTCCATCCCGGCGAACGATTCCACGTCCAGGCCCCAGGCGAAGGGCGGCTCGGCACTCAAGGGACCGAGCACCAGCGGGTAGGTCTGCAGGAACAGGTTCCAGTGGCGAATGAGCGTGCTGCGCCGCGCCAGCGCCATGAAATAGGCCTCGGTATTCAGAACCGGCGTGTGCCGGGTCATGCCGGCATAGGCGCGCTGGATACCCTCATCGCCCAGTCGCTCGACCAGCGGGCCCATGGTGGCGCGCGACTCGGTATCGGCGATGAGGGGCCACAGTGCCGCAGCCGCCGCCATGTCGGGTGGCTCAACATGCTCGACGGCATAGCCTGCATCCGACAGCCATGCTGCGGCGCGCTCGATGGCCGCCACGATCTCAGGATGGACGGCCACGCCGGCCATCGTGGTGCTGACCGCCACGCGCAGGGGGCGGGCATCGGCAGGCCATTGAAGCGGAGCCGGCACCCACCAGGGGTCGCGCGGATCACCCGATGACATGGCTTGCAGAGCCAGGCGCACATCCTGCACGGTGCGGGCGAGCGGCCCCTGCACCGACATCATCGACATGCCTGGCGGGCGCTCGGCCGTGGCCGAAGGCAGAAAGTTGGGCACGCGTCCGAAGGACGGGCGCAGACCGACCAGACCGGTGCAGTAGGCCGGATAGCGCACCGATCCGGCAATGTCATTGCCATGCGCAATCGGCCCCATGCCCGAGGCCACGGCACTGGAAGCACCCCCACTGGAGCCGCCCGGCGTGTGATCGCGCGACCACGGGTTGAGCGTGCGGCCGTGCAGGTCGTTTTCAGTGAACCAGCGGAAGGAAAAAGCCGGGGTGTTGGTGCGCCCAAAGAGGACGGCGCCCGCAGCCTTCAAGTTGGCCACCACCGGACTGTCTTCGGTGGCGATCAGGTCCTTGAGCGCCACGATGCCATTGGTGGTGGCGCAGCCGATCTGATCGACATTCACCTTGGTGGTGACAGGCACGCCGTGCAGCACGCCCAGGGCTTCGCCGCGCGCGACGGCGCGATCCGCTGCATCTGCCTGAGCGAGCGCGCTGTCATGCAGGACATGAACCACTGCATTGAGCACGGGGTTTACGTGCGCCACGCGCTCAAGGCACGAGGCGGTGGCTTCGCGACTGGAGATCAGGCCGGTGCGGATGCCGTGCGCGAGCTCGGCCGCCGACCATTGCCACAGCGGCGCGTCGGGGCCGTTGGAATGCGAGGCGACAGGCTTGTCTGGATGCATCAGGAGGCTCCGGCGGTGGGTGCATGCAGGCATCGGCGCGCGCGGTCCTGCGGCAGGGCCATGAGCCTACACTGCGTGCCGCACCATCGGGTGGCTGCGTTCTGTTCTGCGAAACGATAGACTGCGGCTGAATCGGCGGCGCAGACCGTCGCGCGCCCTACACGCAGACCCCGACCGACTGCCGGAGACGATATGGCGATCAGCATTCCCATTGAACTGGGCTACGAGTTTTCGGTGAAGTCCCCGGCCAAGAATGTCTTTGCTGTGCTCTCGGATGTGCCGGCGTCGGTGAGCCACTTTCCGAAGGTCGACCAGCTGGTCGATGAAGGCCAGGGCGTGTACCGATGGGAAATGCAAAAGATCGGTGTGGGCCAGGTCACACTGCAAACCGTCTATGCCTGCAAATACGTGTCGGACGCGGCCAAGGGCACCGTGGTGTGGTCGCCGGTCAAGGGCGTGGGCAATGCGCAGGTCTCGGGCAGCTGGACAGTAGTCGGCGGCAAGGGCAAATCCGATGTCGTGCTGTCACTCAAGGGCACCGTAGACGTGCCGCTGCCCGGCCTGATGAAGGGTATCGTGACGCCGCTGGTCAAATCTGAATTC
>JBIKKG010000158.1:0-7700 GCA_044360485.1 Burkholderiaceae bacterium
CGGGGCCGCTCGTGATCGCCGTAGACACCAATCTGCTGGTTGACGCGCACCGAAAGGACGCTGATTTGCATCAGCCCGCCTCGGTTCAATCTGGGCTCACCGTCTCATGGCCGCCCAACCTTCAGTCACGCAAGCGATCGTGCAGCCTCGCGCCGGCCTGCAGCACGGCCTGATCAGCCAGTGCCGAGCCAATCAGCTGCAACCCGATGGGCAGGCCATGGCGGCCCACGCCCAGCGGCAGATGCAGACAAGGCAGCCCCAGCACCGTCCAGGCGCGGCAAAACAGCGGGTCGCCGGTGCCCTCTACCTTAGGCACCGCTTCGCCGATCGTGCTGGGAGCAATCAGCAGGTCGTGTTGCGCGAACAGTTCGCGGGCGGCATGGCGGGCGTCGTGCACCTGCTGCAAGTGGCGCACATGCTCGGCTGCGTCCAGAGAAAGCCCGGCCTCGATCATGCCGGCCAGCCGTGTGCTGAACAGATCCGCATGACGCAACCGCTCATGCGACAGGCTGCGCGCCATCTCGGCCTGCATCACCTCGGTCTGCAGTCCGGCCAGCGGCTCGAACCAGGCCGGCACCGCCAGGTCGCCTGGCTGCGCGCCAAGACGTGACAAGCGAGCGCACACTCTTTCCCACAACGCCTGCATATCGGCATCCATGCGGGCTGCATCGGGCCCGGCAAATACGCCGATGCGCACGCCGCCGGCGTGAAGGGCCTCTGAGGAGACCCTCAAACCGGCATCGCCGGCGAGCACGCTAGCCAGTAGCGCCACATCGGGCACAGTGCGTCCGAACCCACCCACGGTATCGAGGGTCTCACTCAGCATCTTCAGGCCGCTGCGCGAGACTCGTCCATGCGAGGGTTTGAACCCGACCACCCCACAGAACGCTGCGGGTCGGATGATCGACCCGGCAGTCTGCGTGCCGGTGGCCAGCGGCAACATGCCATCGGCCACGGCCGCCGCCGAACCACTCGATGAGCCGCCCGGCGTGCGATCGGGCGCATGCGGGTGGCATGTGGGGCCAGGGTGATACGTGGCGAACTCGGTCGTGACGGTCTTGCCCACCAGGACGGCCCCGGCCTCGCGGCACAAGGCCACGATGGCGGCATCACCGGCCGGCCGATGGCCCGCGTGGATCGGCGAGCCGTAGGCGGTCGGCATGTCGGACGTGTCGAACACATCCTTCATGCCCAGCGGCAATCCGTGCAGCGGCCCGCGGATCGGGCCGGCATCCAGTGCGCGTGCCGTGGCCAGAGCCGACTCAGCGTCGAGGTGAGCAAACGCCCGAACCTGCGGCTCGCGCTCGGCGATGCGCGCCAGACAATCTTGCACCAGCGCTTCGGCGGTGAGTTCGCGCCGCGCAAGCCGCAGCGCCAAGGTCGTGGCATCCAATGAATACAAGGCGTCGGTCGTGGGCACGGTCGGTCTGCGCGAGAAGGGAAAACGACCGATGCTACAGGCCGATGCGCCGCACGACGGCAGGCAGCTCATGGAGACTGCGCAGCACCGCGCTGTGGCCTGCGCCGAAATCGAGCACACGCTGCACGCTCAGGGCCTGTCGGCCTTCGGAATTGAAGGCGATGATGGCCACCGACACGCCACAAGCCTGCAGCGCCTGCGCCAGCAGGATCGCCACCTCGGCCGCACGCCTGACCGCGCGCGAAACCGAAGTGCTGTTGTGGGTGGCTCGCGGCAAGACCAACCGGGACATTGCAGAGATCCTGGGCATGAGTCCGCGCACGGTGAACAAGCATCTGGAGCAGGTGTTCGAGAAGCTGGGCGTAGAAACCCGCACAGCGGCGGCAGCAGCCGCCCAGCGTCTACAGCTGGGTGTCTGACGTCAGACTGCGCGCCGCTCGGGCGCAGGCCTCAGGTGGGCCGGGGCACGCGCTTGCCACGCAGCGCGCGCGCCATCCGCCCCAGCAGATGCTCGGCATCGTCGACGTACGTGAACACCGCGGGTACCACCAGCAGCGACAGCAGCGTGGAGGTGATCAGGCCGCCAATGACCGCGATGGCCATGGGTGCCCGAAAGCTCGGGTCCCCGCCCCAGCCGACTGCAATAGGCACCATGCCCGCACCCATCGCCAGCGTGGTCATGATGATCGGACGGGCCCGCTTGTGGCAGGCATCGACCAGGGCATCGAAGCGGCTCATGCCATTGCGGCGCGCCACGATGGCGTATTCCACCAGCAGAATCGAATTCTTGGTGACGATCCCCATCAGCATGAGCAGCCCGATCAGCGAGGGCATGGAAAAGCTCTTGCCGGTGATGAGCAGCGCCACGAAGGCGCCGCCGATCGACAGGGGTAATGCCGCCAGGATGGTGATCGGCTGAAGAAAGTCGCCAAAAAGCAGCACCAGAACCATGTAGATACACAGGACGCCAATCGTCATGGCCAGGCCAAAGCTGGCAAAGAGCGCCTGCATTTCCTGGGCATCGCCCAACTCGGCAATGCGCACCCCCGGGGGCAGGTTCTTCAGGGTCGGCAAGGCCATGGCCTCGGAATTGACCGCGCCCAACTCGCGCCCCGCCAGCTCGACATCGAGCGTGACGTTGCGGCTGCGATTGAGGCGATCGATCTGGGCCGGACCACTGTCGATGCTGATGTCCGCCACGTTGGTGATCAACACCGGCCCGAAGCGCCCGGGCACAGTGAGGCGTTCGATCGCTGACAGGTCGGCACGCACGGCATCCGGCAGCTTCACGCGCACCGGCACCTGGCGCTCGCTGAAATTGAGCTTGGGCAGACTCATGTCGTAGTCACCGGCCGTGGCCACGCGCACGGTTTCCGCAATGCTTTGGGCGGTCACACCAAGATCGGCGGCGCGTGCGAAATCGGGGCGCACGATGATCTCGGGACGCACGAGGCTGGCGCTGGAGGTGACATTGCCGATGCCCTTGAGTGTGCGCAGATCGCGCTCGACCGCGCGCGCAGCGCTGGTGAGTGCAGCCGGGTCTTCACTGCGTAACACCAGCTGCATTTTCACGCCCACATCCTGGGAGCCGACCGTGAGTCGCACACCCGGCACACCCGCCAGACGTTCACGGATCTCGGCCTCCACCGCCTGCTGCGTGCGGCCGCGATCGGTGCGATCCGTGAGCAGCACCGTCATCACCGCCTTGCGCGCCTCGGGTGCCGCGCCGATGGCAAAGGCATCACCCGACGCTCCGCCCCCCACCGAGCTGAACACATGCTGCACATCGGTGGTGGCCGCCACGATGGCGCGAACAGACTCCGCTGCTGCCAGGGTTTCCTTCAGCGTGCTGCCAGGGGGAAGCTCAACATTGACCTGCGTTTGCGCCCGATCGGCAGGCGGCACGAAGCCCTTGGGCAGCAGCGGCACCAGCGCGATCGAGCCGGCAAAAAACAGCACCGACAACACCGCCGTGATGCCGCGATGTCGTATGCACCAGCGCGCCGCCTTCAGATAGGCGCGCATCAGCCAGCCGTCCTGCGACTCGTCAATCGGTTGATGCCCCGGAGCGCTCTCAGCCACCGGCGTGGCCCCCTGTGCCACGCCCTTCTTGGGCTTGAGCAAATAGGCCGCCATCATGGGCGTGAGCAGACGCGCCACCACCAGCGAGGCCAAAATGGCCAATACGGCGGTCCAGCCGAATTGCTTAAAGAATTTGCCGGGCACGCCCGCCATGAAGGCCGTCGGCAAGAACACCGATACCAGCGCGAACGTCGTGGCAATCACGGCCAGACCGATTTCATCAGCGGCTTCCATGGCCGCCTGCATCGGCGACTTGCCCATGTTGAGATGGCGCTCGATGTTCTCGATCTCGACGATGGCGTCGTCCACCAGAATGCCCACCACCAGCGCGAGCGACAGCAGGGTCACGGTATTGAGGGTGAACCCAAAGAGCGCCATGCCCAGGAACGCCGGGATGACCGACAGCGGCAAGGCGGCAGCACTGACGAGCGTGGCGCGCCAGTCGCGCAAGAACGCCCACACCACGATCACCGCCAGCAGACCGCCTTCGTACAGCAGGTGCATCGAGCTGTCGAAGTTGTCCTGGACCGGGCGGGTATTGTCGATGGCCTGCGTGATGCGGATACCCGGATAGGCGGCCTGCAGCTCGGCCACAGCCTCCTGGGCACCCAGGCCGATATCCAGTTCGCTCGCACCGCGCGTACGCATGATCTCGACCGCCACCACCGGTTTGCCGTCCAGCAGCGCCAGGGCTCGGCGCTCGGCGATGTCATCACGCACTTTGGCGATCTGACCCAGGCGCACACGGCGCCCGTCGGGCAGCGGCAGTTCGATCTGTTCGAGTTCCGCGGCGCTGCTCACTGTGGCAATGGTGCGCACCGCCTGCTCGGCGCCGCCCACATCACCGCGCCCCCCCGGAGCCTCCTGCTGCACCAGCTTCAGGCGTCGGGAGACATCGATGGCCGACACGCTGAGCGCCGCCATGCGGGGCGCATCAAGCTCTACGGTCACTTCGCGAGTGACCCCGCCCAGGCGCTTGACCAGACCCACGCCGCGCACGTTGAGCAGGCGCTTGGCCATGGTGTTGTCGACGAACCAGGAGACCGCTTCCTCGTCGAGAGAATCGCTGGTCACTGCATAGGTGATCACCGGGCGGCCCGCGGTGCTGGCCTTGGTCACCGCAGGATCGCGCAGGTCGGCCGGCAGGTCGGCACGCACGCGGCTCACCGCATCGCGCACCTCGTTGACCGCTTCGGCGCCGTTCTTTTCAAGCACGAATTCGACCGTGATCGACACGGCGCCATCAAGAATCTTGGTGTACAGGTTTTTGACGCCCTGCAAGGTGGCCACCGCGTTCTCGAGCTTGCGCGCCACCTCGGTTTCCAGCTGCGCGGGCGCAGCACCAGGCAGGCTGGCGTCGATCGTGACCAGGGGCAGTTCGATATCCGGAAAGTCCTGAACCGCCATGGCGCGAAAGCCGATGAGCCCTGCCAGCGTCAACAGGATGAACAACAACACCGCCGGAACGGGGTTGCGAATGGACAGCGTGGAGAAGTTCATTTGCCCGCACCTGCGGCCGCAGGCGCAGCCACCTGCACCAGATCGCCGTCATTGAGAAACGCAGCGCCTGCGCCGACGAGCACGGCGTCGGCACTCAAGCCCTCAAGGATTTCGATGCGATCGGCCAATCGCCGGCCCGTGCGGACCTTGAGTTGCGCCACCCGATCGGCATTGACGCGAAACACATAGGCGAAGCCGTCGCGCACCACCACCGACTGCTGGGGCACCGTGAGCGCCGCACTGCTGCCAAGCTGAAACTCGCCTTTGGCGAACATGCCAGCACGCGCAGCCGAATTGGCGGGCAGATCGACATAGACCAGCGCGTTGCGGGTCTGTGCATCAATCACCGGGCCGATCATGCGAACGGTGCCGCTGATGGGGGCGCCCGCGGCGGGCAGGACCTTCACGGCCTGTCTGGGACGGATGCGCGCGAGCTCGCTCGAAGTGACCTCGGCGCGCCACTCCAGCCGGTTCTTGCGCACCAGACGAAAGAGCTCCTGGCCTGCCGGCACCACGGCACCAACGGTGGCGCTTCGCGCAGCGATCACACCGTCGTCGGGTGCAAGCACCTGGGTCATCTTCAAGCGCAACTGCTGCGACTGCACCTGCGCCTGGGAGGACTGCACCCGCGCCTGAGCCGATTGCACACGCGCCTGGGAGGACTGCAGCCGGGCCTGGGCGGTCTGTGCGGCAGTGAGGTACTGATTGATCTGCTGCGCGCTCAGAGCGCCGCTGGACTCGACCGCCCGCGCGCGATCGGCATTGGCTTGCGCCTCGGCAGCGCCCGCCTGGGTCTCGCCCAATCCGGCACGCGCTTCAGCCAGCGCAGCCTGAGCGTTAGCGAGTTCGGCCTGCGCCTGCGCCACATCGGCCCGTACCGTGTCGGGGTTGAAGACCACCAGCACCTGGCCCTTGCGCACGGCATCGCCCACATCGGCGCGAACTTCGGCGATGCGCAGGCCGCTGATCTCGGCGCCGACGATCGCTTCTTGCCAGGCGGCGACGCTGCCATTGGCTGACAGCGTGTCAGCAAACTCCGCGCGCATCGGCTTGACCGTGTTGACCACCAGCGCCGGACGGGGGCTCGAGCGGGCTGCAGCCTGCGTCGACGGCTTGGCATCTTCGGCCAGGGTCGGGCCACCTGCCGCCATCAGGCAGAGCGCCATCAGACCCAGGGAGGCGGCCTGACGATGCAAACGGCGATGCAGGAAGTTCAGGCGATCAGACATGTGCGCAAGCGTCATGAGGGGAGGGGCCCGCAGGCGGGCGGACAGGGAACGCAATGGAAGACACTCCACCGGAATCCATCAAACAAAAACATTCTTCATGCAGACCAGCCGCCACCCAGCGCCCGATACAGCGCGACCCAGGCGGCCACCCGGTCGCGGCGCACAGTGGCCAGCGTTGAATCGGCCACCAGCGCATAGCGACGCGCCTCTTCGAGCTCAAGCAGCGAGCCCAGGCCATTTTTCCAGCGCACGTCGGCGGCATCGGCGGCACGACGATAGCCCTGCGATGCGGTGAGTGCGTCCTGTTCGCGCAGCGCGGCACTGTTCAGGCGCACCAGAGCCTCTTCGACTTCGCGCACTGCCTGGCGGGCACGCGCCCGATAGTCGGCTTCGGCTGCCACGTATGCAGCCTTGGCAGCCTGCACGTTGGCGGCACGCCGCCCGCCGTCGAACACGGGAAGCGAGACAGACGGCCCAATCGACCAGGTAAGCAAGTTGCCGGAAAAACCGCTGGTCTTCAAACTCAGCGGTGCGACTGACCCCAACAGCGACAACCTGGGATAACGGTCGCCCTCGGCCACGCCGATATCGGCGCTGGCAGCGGCCACCGCGCGCTCGGCCGCCGCCAGATCGGGGCGCTGCGCCAGCAAAGAGGCGGGCACTGCGGTGACTTCAAAGGCGCGCGGCTCGGGCATGCGCGAAGCCGATTGCGCCAGTTGTTGCCGCACGGTCGGCTCGGACAACCCCGTGAGCGCCACCAGGGCCTTGACGCTCAGATCACAGTCGGCGCGTTGCGCGGTCACCCGCGACGCAGACTCGGCGGCACTGGCTCGCGCCAGCGCGGCGGCTGCAGGCGCCTGAAAACCAGCCTGCGCTGCGCGTTCGGTCAAAGTGGCGGTGCCGGCACGCGACTGGGCATCGGCCTGCGAGATGGCCACCAGTGCTTCGCAGTAACGGTACTGCAGGTATTGCGCGGCCACTTCGGCAGCGACCGATACGCGGGCGTCGTGCCAGTCGTCGGTGCGCGCGTCGAGTCGGGCGCCAGCCGCCTCCTGTTCGCGACGGATGCGACCGAAGAGGTCGATCTCCCAGCCGGCCTGCAGCGAGGCCCGCGCCTGATTCACCAGCAGGACATTGGTGCCGATGTTCAGCGTTCCACGGCTGGCCGACAGGCCCGCATCCACGGCTGGCAAGCCGGCCGCATTGGCCGCCACCGCGGCCACGCGTGCCTGCTCGATGCGCGCAGCCGCCTGCGCGATGCCGGCGTTCTCACGCTGCGCCGCCTCCTGCAACACCAGCAGCGCCGGATCGTCGAACTGACGCCACCAGTCGGTCAACTGAGCGGGCACGCCACCATGAGGCAAGGGCGCTTGCCAGGTCTGGAAGGCCTCGGACTGTGCCGAAGCACCGGTGGCTGCGGCCTGGGCCATGGCATGTGAACGGGTCTGGGGCGGCCCGGCATAGTCGGG
>JBIKKG010000159.1:0-7666 GCA_044360485.1 Burkholderiaceae bacterium
GGTCATTGGCGCCTGGGCCGATCGCCATGCCGCCAAAAAGCGTCTGCTGGCCTGGACGACCGTGGGTTGTGTCGTCTTCACGGCAGCCCTGGCCTACTGTGGCCGAGGCGATGTGGCCCTGGCGATGCTGGTGGTTGCGGTGTCCAACTATTTCTTTTCAACCGGTGAGGCCCTGGCGGCAGCCTTTCTGCCCGAGCTGGCCCGCCATGAAGCCTTGGGCAAGGTGTCTGGCTGGGCATGGAGTTTCGGGTTTTTCGGCGGCATGCTGGCATTGGGTCTGTCGTTGGCCTGGGTGCTGTCTGCGCAGGCTGCGGGGCAGGGCGCCGAGCAGTACGTGCCCGGCACCATGTGGATCGTGGCAATCGTTTTTGCGCTGGCCGCAGCGCCGGTGTTTTTCGTGTTGAAAGAACGGGCCTTGCCGCGCCTGGGCGAACCGTCTGCCGGGTCGGGTGCGTTCAATGCCCTTCGGGCGACCTTGGCACAGGCGCGCCAACTCCCCGATTTCTGGCGTTTCATGTGGTGCGGCACCGCGTATTTCGCGGGTATTTCCGTGGTCATCACGCTCGCTGCGATCTATGCCGAGCAGGCCATGGGCTTTTCACAGCTGCAGACCATGATTCTCATTTTTCTGGTCAATATTGCGGCCGCCGCAGGCGCCTTCGGTTTTGGATACGTGCAGGATCGCATCGGTCACAAGCGTGCACTGGCCGTGACGCTGATCGGTTGGATCGTGATGGTATTGATGGCCGCACTCACCACGAGTGTCGCCATGTTCTGGCTGGCCGCAGTCATCGCGGGTCTGTGCATGGGGTCCAGTCAATCCTGTGGGCGGGCGATGGTCGGCTACCTCGCTCCGGCCGGGCAATTGGCCGAGTTTTTCGGGCTCTGGGCGCTGGCGACGCGTCTGGCTGCGATCATCGGACCCCTGGTGTATGGCGTCGTCACCTGGCTCACGGCAGGCAATCACCGACTGGCCATCCTGGTCACAGGCCTTTTCTTTGTCATCGGGCTCTGGTTGCTGCGATCGATCGACGTGCAGCGCGGCCATGTCCAGGCCCTTCAGGCAGGCGGCGCGATACCCTGATCGCAGCCAGCCCCAATGGATCCTTCAGCAGGTTGATTGAGCCTGCTTCACCCGTTTGTCTTGTCCATCATCTCTCCAGGAGCGCACCTATGAAGACCCGCCAGATGCTTGAAGCCCGCGACGTTGCCAAGATGCTCGATGCAGCCCAGGCCGAGGCTGAACGTCATCAGTGGGCGGTCACGATTGCGGTGTGCGATGACGGTGGCCACCTGTTGGGTCTGCGTCGACTGGACGGCGTGGCGCCTATTTCTGCCCACATTGCACCAGAGAAAGCCCGTTGCGCGGCGCTCGGTCAGCGCGACAGCGGCGTGTATGAAAAGATGATCAATGAGGGGCGCGTGTCGTTCCTGTCGGCGCCAGTCCTGCAGGGCATGCTCGAGGGGGGCGTGCCGGTGGTGGTTGACGGCACCGTGATCGGTGCGGTCGGCGTGTCAGGCGTGAAGTCCACCGAAGACGCACAAATTGCGAAGGCCGGTATTGCCGCCCTGGGCGTCTGAGGCACGGAAGGACTCAGGCGTCCTAAACAGGCGCCCCAAACAGGCGCCCCAAACAGGCGATCATCCTGACCAGGATCGAGGCTGCGGGCCGCACTGAGCCCGCAGCGCCACTGCCCTGCTTCAGATCACCTTGACCGGCACTCCGCCAATCTTGGCCTGCCATTCGCGCGGGCCAGTGTCATGCACCGACGTGCCCTGCGCATCGACCGCCACGGTCACCGGCATGTCCTGGACCGTGAATTCATAGATCGCCTCCATCCCCAGGTCCTCGAAGGCCAGCACCTTGGCCTGCTTGATGGCTTTGGAGACCAGGTAAGCCGCGCCGCCCACGGCCATCAGGTAGGCCCGCTTGTGCTTGCGGATCGCTTCGATGGCAACCGGTCCGCGCTCGGACTTGCCGATCATGGCAATCAGCCCGGTCTGCGCGAGCATGGTCTCGGTGAATTTGTCCATGCGGGTCGCGGTCGTAGGGCCTGCTGGCCCCACCACTTCGTCGCGCACCGGATCAACCGGCCCGACGTAGTAGATCGTGCGGTTACGGAAGTCCACGGGCAGCTTTTCGCCAGCAGCCAGCATCTGAGCGATCCGCTGATGGGCGGCATCGCGCCCGGTCAGCATGCGCCCCGACAGCAGCAAGGTCTGGCCAGGCGTCCAGGAGGCCACTTCTTCAGGGGTAAGGGTATCCAGGTTCACCCGCTTGCTGCGTTGCGTGTCTGGCACCCATTGCACGTTTGGCCATTCGCTCAGCGCGGGCGGTTCGCAGAAGGCCGGACCGCTGCCGTCCAGCACGAAATGCGCATGACGTGTGGCTGCGCAGTTGGGGATCATGGCCACCGGCTTGGACGCGGCATGGGTCGGTGCCATGGCGATCTTCACATCGAGTACGGTGGTCAGGCCGCCCAGGCCTTGTGCGCCAATGCCCAGCGCGTTGACCTTTTCGTAGAGTTCGATGCGCATGGCTTCGGTCTTGTTTTGCGGTCCGCGCTCGAGCAACTCGAACATATCGATCGAGTCCATGAGCGACTCCTTGGCCATCAGCATGGCCTTTTCTGCTGTGCCGCCGATGCCAATGCCCAGCATGCCGGGCGGGCACCATCCCGCGCCCATCGTGGGCACGGTCTTGAGCACCCAGTCGATCACCGAGTCGGAGGGATTGAGCATCACGAACTTGCTCTTGTTTTCTGATCCGCCGCCCTTGGCGGCCACCGTGATATCCACCGTGTTGCCGGGCACCACGGTCATGTGGATGACCGCAGGCGTATTGTCCTTGGTGTTCTTGCGCTCGAAGTGCGGGTCGGCCACGATCGAGGCGCGCAGCACGTTATCGGGGTGGTTGTAGCCCTGGCGCACGCCCTCATTCACGGCGTCTTCAATCGACCCGGTGAATCCTTCCCAGCGCACATCCATGCCGATCTTCATGAACACGTTCACGATGCCGGTGTCCTGACAGATCGGTCGATGCCCTTCGGCACACATGCGCGAGTTGGTGAGGATTTGCGCAATGGCGTCCTTTGCCGCCGGGCTTTGTTCGCGTTCGTAGGCCCGAGCCAGGTGACGGATGAAATCCACCGGATGGTAGAAGCTGATGAACTGCAGCGAAGCGGCAACCGATTCAATCAGGTCGGCCTGGCGAATGGTGGTGGGCATATCGGACTCCGGCGAGAACGTGAAAGGGTGTTGAATCGTTAGTGCGCGATGGTGCGCATCAGTGGGCGGTATCTTGCCCGCGAGGCCTGGGCGTTCCGGTCATGATGCGATCGATCAGGGCGATGGCCAGCGCAGAAATGAGAAAGACCACGTGAATCACGGTCTGCCACAACAGGGTTTTCTCAGGCAATGAGCCTGCTGAAATGAAGATCTTCAGCAGGTGGATGGATGAGATGCCGATGATCGCTGTACCCAGTTTGACCTTCAGCACATTGGCGTTCACATGCGAGAGCCATTCAGGCTGGTCCGGATGGTTTTCCAGGCGCAGGCGCGAGACGAAGGTTTCATAGCCGCCCACGATCACCATCACCAGCAGATTGGAGATCATCACCACATCGATGAGCGAGAGCACGATGATCATGATCACGGTCTCTTTGTTGCGTTCCGCGATCCCCAGACGCTCGACCGACTGGTTGAGTACGCTCGGATCCCACAACATGCTCACGAGGTGCCACAGTTCCTCCAGGAACAGCACCACGTAGACGCACTGCGCCACAATCAGCCCGAGGTAGAGCGGTACCTGAAGCCAGCGGCTGGCAAAGATCAAGCTGCCCAGGATCGAGGTCTGGCGGTGTTCGGGGGTCATGGTTGGATGTGGCCTTGCATGTCAGAGGTCGGACGGATCGGGCCGCTGACCGGGTGCTATCAAAGCTGCCGGCTGCTGCTCGCTGGCGCGATTCTAGCGATAATGCCGTCTTTGCCGATGACGCCTGTGCGTCAACCTGCAGTCTGACTGTAGGACGACCGTGTGGCGGCCGATTTTCATCAGCAATGGATGCAGCGATTCAGATCCACACAGCAGAACCACTCAGGGAGATGGGCCATGTCGGACGATAACCACCAGTCAAAGCACTCGACCACCCAGGACAGTCTGGTCTCACACCCGAGAGAGCAGGGCGCGACGATTGGGTTTGCGATGTCCGAGACGCGGGTGTTTCCGCCGCCCGAGGCCTTTGCGCGTCAGGCGACCATCGCCGGCATGGACCAGTACCTCGCTTTGTGCGCTGAGGCCGAGGGCGATTACGAAGGCTTCTGGGCGCGCCGTGCCCGCGAGCAGGTGCTCTGGCACAAGCCATTCACCCGCACGCTCGATGCAAGTCGGGCGCCGTTTTTCCGCTGGTTCGACGATGGTGCGCTGAATGTCTCGTACAACTGCCTGGACCGCCACCTGGGCACGCCGGTCGAGCATAAGACCGCACTGATCTTCGAGGCCGACGACGGCACCTCCACCCGCATCACGTATGGCGAGCTGCATCGGCGCGTCTGCCGCTTTGCCAATGGCCTGAAATCGCTGGGCCACGTCAAAGGCGAGCGGGTCATCATCTACATGCCGATGTCCATCGAGGCGGTCGTGGCCATGCAAGCCTGCGCGCGCCTGGGGCTCACGCATTCGGTGGTTTTCGGCGGGTTCTCGGCCAAGTCGCTGCAGGAGCGCATCGTCGACGCTGGCGCCACGCTGGTGATCGCTGCCGATGGCCAGTATCGCGGGGGCAAGCCCTTGCCGCTGCTGCCGGCCGTCCATGAAGCCTTCGAGTTGGGCGGCTGCGAGGCCATTCGCCATGTCGTGGTCTACAAGCGCACCGGCGCCGAGGTGGGTTGGGATGCACGCCACCACTGGATGCACGATCTGGAAAGTGGTCAGCCTGATGTCTGCGAGCCTGAGTGGGTCGATGCCGAGCATCCGCTCTTCATCCTCTACACCTCCGGGTCAACCGGTAAACCCAAGGGCGTGCAGCATGCGTCGGGCGGCTATTTGCTGCATGCCATGCTGACCATGAAATGGACCTTCGACATCAAGCCGTCGGATGTCTTCTGGTGTACCGCCGATGTGGGCTGGGTCACCGGCCACACGTATGTGGCGTATGGCCCCTTGGCTGCCGGCGCAACCGAGATCGTCTTCGAAGGCGTGCCCACCTTCCCGAATGCCGGGCGCTTCTGGGACATGATCGCCCGCCACAAGGTCAGCATCTTTTACACCGCGCCCACCGCGATCCGTTCACTCATCAAGGCCGGGGGCACCGACCCGGCGACCCATCCCTCCCGCTATGACCTCTCCAGCCTGCGTCTGCTGGGGTCGGTAGGCGAGCCGATCAACCCGGAAGCCTGGGTCTGGTATCACACGAATGTCGGAGGCGGGCGCTGCCCTATCGTTGATACCTTCTGGCAGACCGAAACCGGCGGCCACATGATCACGCCCCTGCCTGGCGTGACACCCCTGGTGCCCGGATCGTGCACGCTGCCCTTGCCGGGCATCACCACCGCCATCGTGGATGAAGCGGGTAACGATCTGCCCAACGGTACTGGCGGCATCCTGGTGGTGAAAAAGCCCTGGCCATCCATGATCCGTACGATCTGGGGCGACCCGGAGCGCTTTCAGAAAAGTTATTTTCCCACCGAGCTGGGTGGCTATTACCTCGCCGGCGATGGTGCCGTGCGCAACAAGGACACCGGCTACTTCACGATCACCGGTCGAATCGACGATGTGCTTAACGTATCGGGCCATCGCATGGGCACGATGGAAATCGAGTCGGCGCTCGTGGCCAACCCGCTGGTCGCGGAATCAGCGGTGGTGGGGCGGCCTGACGATCTGACTGGCGAAGCGATCGTGGCCTTCGTAGTGCTCAAGGGCGCGCGCCCAGCCGATGCCGCCAGTGCAGCGAAGATGGCCCAGCAGTTGCGCGACTGGGTCGGCAAGGAGATCGGGCCAATCGCCAAGCCCAAGGAGATTCGTTTCGGTGACAACCTGCCCAAGACCCGCTCGGGCAAGATCATGCGTCGCTTGTTGCGTGCCATTGCCAAAGGCGAAACCATCACGCAAGACACGTCCACGCTCGAGAACCCGGCCATTCTCGATCAGCTCAAGCAGGCCCTCTGAGCGCGCTGCGGCATCGGATGGACCGGACGAGCGATGAACTCATGTGATGCCCAGACGTGCTGACGTTGCTAACCCGAATCGGCCAGGAACCGCGGGTTCGCAGAGGTGTGCACCTTGGGGCTGAGGAAAGCCCGCCAGGGCCTGCGGTACAATCTCGGCGCTCGGAGGGATGGATGAGCGGTTTAAGTCGCACGCCTGGAAAGCGTGTAAGGGTTAATAGCCCTTCCGGGGTTCGAATCCCCGTCCCTCCGCCAGACTGCCCCCAAGCATCGAACGCAACGTACTGTATCGGGCTCGCGAGTCTGCTGCAGCACGGGCAGACCTTACCGGTACGCGCTGCTCGCGCACTCCTTGTACGTCGGAAGAAACGCGTCCCATCCCTGGAATCGGACGATCTTCCCGTAGTACTCGCCTTGCTGTCTGACCATGTTGTCGATCGCGCCCTCTGCGGCCGGGTTGTTCATCGAGCGGATCAGGTGCTTTCTCGCTTCGCCATATAGGCCCAGCAAGCCGTTGTTGTTTCGAATCTCCGGCCCGTCCGCCTTGATCTTGGGGTCCTGGGCCAAGCCCGCACTCATCACAATGACCGCTGAAATGCACCGGCTGACCCCGGCTATTTGCAGCGTGTCGGCGACTTGTGCCGGGCTCTTGTATCGAGAGGCGGCTTGGGGGGCAGGACCTGATGGCGCAGCAGTCACTGTGCTGGCAGGTCGCGCCGACAGTTCCGCAATTCTTCGGTCATAGGCCCGGAGCAGGCACCGTTCGTCCGTGCAGCGATTGCGTTCCTTCAACCACGCGATCTGATCTGCCTTGACCGATGGATCCTGCTTCAACGCAGCCTGATAGGCCCGTGCCAACACCTCATCCTGTCGGCTGAGCTCAGGGTTGGTGCAGATGGCGTTCTCGATGAGCGTGCTGGCTTTGCCGCAGTCGAATGACGCGGCGTGGACCGACCCGAACATCAACGCAAACGACGCGATCAGGGCGACGCGCAAGGCGTGCATGAATGGAAAGACGTGCATGCTTGACATCAGTCTTTGAAGCCACGGAACACCGCGGCCTCGTCCACCGACTTGCGCTGCGAGACCACAGCATTGGCCGGAAAGCTGTCGTCTGGCCATCCCATGGCCACGCAGGTTTGAATCACCTGGTCATCCGGAATGCCCGCTTCAGCGCGCACCACAGGCGATTGCATGATGCCCTGACTGTTGATCACGCAGCCCAATCCACGTGACCAGGCCGCATTCACGATGCAATTCACCACGCCACCGCAGTCGAAGGGGGCGATATCGCTGCCATGCACAGAGCGGTCGTAGGTGACCACGATCGAGACTGGCGCACCAAACTGACGAAAGCCGCGCAAGATCCAGTCCTGGCGTTTCTCCTTATCGTCGCGTTCAATGCCCATGGCCGAGAAGAGTTGCTTGGCGATGCCGATCTGCCGCTCGCGGTGTACACCTTCGTAGCCCGGTCCCATACGAAATTCACGCGAGTGCGGCACGC
>JBIKKG010000161.1:0-7664 GCA_044360485.1 Burkholderiaceae bacterium
GCGAACGGCGGTTGCGCGCGGCGCGGTCGCGCAGTCGTTCGGCGAGTGCGTCCGGGACGTTCTTGATCGACAAATTGACGGGCATGGAGGTCTCGCTGAACCGGTTGGATCTGAAGTGGATCTTCAGAGATCCATTTTGGATCTTCCCGGTTCGGTCGTCAACCCACTCCAGTTCTAGGCCATTCAGATGAGTGCGTGCGCTCACATCCATCCAAAAGTGCTGCCGCACAGGGCGACACTCGGTCATCGATCATCGGTCATTCCACCGTATCGGTCCACAGCCGCTTCCAGCCCTCATGCCCCAGCCGTTTCAAGGTCTGGATGTTGCGCTCATAGATGTCAGCGGCGTCGGGAAAGGCTGCGACGGCCTGTTCCACGCTGTCTTCACGCAGCAGATGCAGCATTGGAAACGGCGAGCGGTTGCTGCAGTTTTCAACGTCATCCGGTGCACTGTCGGCAAAGACATAGGCCGGGTGAAAGCTGGCAATCTGCAGGACGCCCTCATAGCCACCTTGGCGCAGGGCGCGATCGGCGTCGCGCAAGAAGGCGGCGTACTCCAGGAAATCGGTCATCGCCTGTGGGTGGATCAGCAGCGTGGTCTCGACTTCTTGCGGATCGCTACCGGCCAGCAACGCGAGCTCATCACGCAGGGCCGACAGCAACTCATCGGCACTGCAGGCCTCGGTCACCACGTACCGAATCTGCCGTTTCACATGGACGGCTTTGGCGAAGGGACACAGGTTCAGGCCGATGACGGCCACCTCCAGCCAGCGCTGCGTGGTGGCCAGGATATCGGCCGGACTCATGCCGAGGCACTCACATCCGGAACACGCCGAAGCGGGTGTCGGGAATGGGTGCGTTCAGGCTCGCCGACATGGCCAGCCCCAGCGCGCGACGGGTATCGGCCGGGTCGATGATGCCGTCGTCCCACAGGCGGGCACTGGCGTAATACGGATGCCCCTGGGTGTCGTACTGCGCACGCAGCGGAGCTTTGAATGCGGCTTCTTCTTCGGCGCTCCAACTGCCGCCGCGGCCCTCGATGCCATCACGCTTGACCGTGGCGAGCACCGACGCGGCCTGCTCGCCGCCCATGACGCTGATGCGCGCGTTCGGCCACATCCACAGGAAACGCGGTGAGTAGGCACGTCCGCACATGCCGTAGTTGCCGGCACCGAAGCTGCCGCCGATGATCACGGTGAACTTAGGCACCTGCGCGCAGGCGACTGCCGTGACCATCTTGGCGCCGTTGCGTGCGATGCCTTCGTTTTCGTACTTGCGCCCCACCATGAAACCGCTGATGTTCTGCAAAAAGAGCAGTGGCACTTTGCGCTGGCAGCACAGCTCGATGAAGTGCGCGGCCTTCAGTGCCGACTCGGAGAACAGAATGCCGTTGTTGGCGATGATGCCCACTGGCATGCCGTGAATGCGCGCAAAGCCAGTGACCAGCGTCGTGCCATAGCGGGCTTTCCATTCGTCGAGCTCCGAGCCATCGACAATACGTGCGATGACTTCGCGCACATCGTAGGGCTTGCGTGTGTCGGTGGGCAGCACCCCGTGCAGCTCACGCGGGTCATAGCGTGGCGACACCGGGTCGGTCAGCACCAGCTGAGACGGCTTTTGCCAGTTCAGGTTGGCCACGATGCGTCGGGCAATGGCCAGCGCGTGACGGTCGTCTTGTGCCAGCCAGTCGGCCACACCCGACAGCCGCGTGTGCACATCGCCGCCGCCCAGGTCTTCAGGTGACACCACTTCGCCGGTCGCCGCTTTCACCAGCGGGGGGCCGCCCAGAAAAATCGTGCCCTGATTCTTGACGATGACCGACTCATCACTCATCGCCGGCACATAGGCGCCGCCTGCCGTGCATGAGCCCATCACCACGGCAATTTGAGGAATGCCGCGCGCCGACAGGTTGGCCTGGTTGAAGAAGATACGACCGAAGTGATCACGGTCGGGAAAGACTTCGTCCTGGTTGGGCAGATTGGCACCGCCCGAGTCGACCAGATAGATGCAGGGCAGGCGATTCTCGGCGGCCACTTCCTGCGCGCGCAGGTGCTTCTTGACGGTGACCGGGTAGTAAGTGCCGCCCTTGACCGTAGCGTCGTTGCACACGATGACGCACTCCACGCCTGACACTCGCCCGATGCCGGTGATGATGCCGGCGCAAGGGGCTTCGTTGTCGTACATGTCGTGCGCGGCCAGCGGCGAGAGCTCAAGAAACGCGGTACCTGGATCGAGCAGCTGATCGATCCGATCGCGGGGCAGCAGCTTGCCGCGGGCGGTATGACGTGCCCTCGCGGTCTCGCCACCGCCAGCTGCGGCGCGGTCCATCTGGCTGCGCAGGTCTGACACCAGGCCGCCCATGGCGCGCGCGTTGTGGAGGAATTCGTCGCTGCGGACGTCAAGGCGGGATTCGATGGCAGGCATGTGTGCGTCAGAGGGCGAGCAGGGCAGGAAGGTGGTGCATATCGCGAAAGACCGCGGCGGCACCGACGTCAAGCAAGGCATGCGGATCATTGCGTTCGCAATAGCCCAGTACGGTCGCACCCGCAGCCAGGCCAGCGCGCACGCCCACCGGTGTGTCTTCAATCACCACGCAGTGTGCAGGCTGCACACCCAGTGCATGCGCCGCCATCTGGTAGACGTCGGGAGCGGGTTTGGCGCGTTCCACCATATCGGCACCGAACAGGCGTGAGGGCTGCGCAGTGTCCGAGGTGTGTGCGGGCGAAGCAGCCTGCAGGGGGAGGCTTTCGAAGCGATGCAGCAGACCGGAGGTGCCCAGGGTGAGACGCATCTTGGCGCGGTCACCGCCCGAGGCCACGGCCACTGGAATGCCACGCGCTGACAGCGCATCCAGTACCTGCACGATGCCGCGCACGGCGGTGACGCGCGCGCGCAGGGCGACGTTGCGTCGTTCCAGGTAGGTGTCGACCCAGCCCGAGGGTAATGCGCGGCCCAGCATCGATTCAATCAGGGCCACATCGTCGCGCAAGGATCGACCCATGAAGGCTTCAGCGGCCTCGTGTTCGGTCATGGTCAGGCCCGCTTCATTGGCCATGGCCGCCAGGACGCCCATGGTGATCGGTTCGCTGTCGACCAGCACCCCATCACAATCGAAGATCACGGCTTGTGCACGCATGGGCGGTCAGTGAGTGCGGCGATCAGAGATCCATCACACGATCGAGCCCACGTGTCAGGCCGATGCGCCCGCGTACCGCCCGAATGGCCAGCAGCGCACCATCCACATAGGGCTCGGCGCTTGATCCTGAATCATGGCGGATCTGCAGGCGTTGGTCGGGCGCCCCGAAGACGGCCTCCACGCTCAGCGCATAGCCCGGCACCCGCAACGCATGAACAGGGATGCCGGACATGGCGGCACCACGTGTTTCGCGTGGGCCGCGCACCTGATCGACCGGTACCGCCTCGGGGCGGCCCTGGCCGCGCGCGGCGGCCAGTCGCACGGTGAGTTCACGTACCGTACCCGAGGGCACATCGATCTTGCCGGCTTTGGCATAGTCGATCAGTTCGACATCGGGCAGATAACGCGCGGCGATCTCTGCGAATTTCAGCAGCAGCACCGCCGTGATGGCGAAGTTGCCGCAGGCGAGCACTCCGCGCCCCGTGGCACGCGCGCGCGCATCGATGGCCGCATAGTCGTCATCGGACAGGCCGGAGGTGCCCACCACCACGTCGGCGCCTGCGTCGAGCGCACACATCACGTTAGCCAGGGCGACATCGGGCTTGCTGTATTCAAAGAAGACATCGGCGCCTTGCGCCAGGGCTTGTGCGGCATCGGCAAAGACCGATCCGCTGGCCGACTCAACCTCGAGCACATCGGCCAGACTTCGGCCTGCCGCGCGCCGTGCAACGCCTGCCACCAGTTGCATGTCGGCGCTGCGCAAAATGCCATGGGCGAGTGCGGATCCGGCCCAGCCGGTGACACCTGAGAGCACGATTCGAAGTGGGACATGTGATGTGGTCATGGGCGCAAGTGTTGTCCAAAAAAAGCAAGGGTTCGGGATAACGCGGTGAGCGCGCTGTCTTCGTGCCAGTCGGCATGACCATGGCGATTAAAGCCGTGCCCAGCCTGATACACATGGCAGGCAGAGTCTGGAAAGGCGCGACTGATGCGTTGCACGGTGTCCAGCGGAATCATGGCGTCATGCTCGCCAAAATGAAACATCGCCGGTGCCTGAAGCGGCTCGTGCAGAGAGGCGCTTGTGCGCCCGCCGTAATAACTCACCGCCGGCAGCCCCAGGCGCATGGCACTGAGGCAGGCGATTGAGCCGCCCCAGCAATAACCCGCAACACCCGTGGGCAGGCCTTGAGCGCATTGCTGCTGTACCGCCTGAATATCGCGAAGCGGGGTATCGACCCCCAAGGCCTCGGCCAGACGCCGGCCTGCCGCGACACCCTCCGGGGTATGCGCGAGTTCGCATCCCGGCTCAAGCCGATCAAACAATGCGGGGGCGACCGCCAGGTAGCCCGCAGCGGCGAACTGTTCAGTCGCGACCCAGCGGATATGCGCGGTCACTCCGAAGATTTCGTGCACGATCACAATGCAGCCGCGCGGCTCGCCTTCAGGCCGCGCCACATACACGCTCAACGGGTGACCGTCGTGGGCCGCAATCTGCAACGTGCTCATTGGACTAAGCCCATCGGCCTCAGCTCATCGGACTAAGCTGACTCTGACTGTGCCAGCGCCCTGCCGATCAGGATCTTCTGGATGTCGCTGGTGCCTTCGTAGATCTGGCAGACCCGCACATCGCGCCAGATGCGCTCCACCGGAAAGTCGCTCACGTATCCGTAGCCACCGTGAATCTGGATGGCGTCAGAGCAGACCCGCTCGGCCATCTCGGAGGCAAAGAGCTTGGCCATCGCGGCCTCTTTCAGGCAGGGCTGGCCGGCGTCCTTCAACGCGGCCGCGTGCAAAATCAGCTGGCGGGCAGCCTCAATGGCGGTGGCCATATCGGCCAGTCGAAACTGCACTGCCTGATGATTGAAGATGGCCCCACCGAAGGCTTCGCGCTCTTTGGCATAACGCAGCGCCGCTTCAAAGGCCGCTCGCGCCATGCCCAGCGATTGCGAGGCAATGCCGATGCGCCCGCCTTCCAACCCGGACAACGCAATCTTGTAGCCCTGGCCCTCTTCGCCCAGCAGGTTCGCAGCTGGAATCCGACAGCCTTCCAATGCGATCTGCGCGGTGTCAGATGCGTGCTGGCCCACCTTGTCTTCGAGTCTGGCGACCCGATAGCCGGGCGTGCGGGTGGGCACCAGGAACGCGGAAATGCCGCGTTTACCCGCAGCGGCATCGGTCACGGCCATCACGATCGCCACATCGGCATGCTTGCCCGAGGTGATGAACTGCTTGACCCCATCGAGCACAAAGTCGTTGCCGTCACGCCGGGCCGTTGTGCGCAGGGCCGAGGCATCGGAGCCCACATGCGGCTCGGTCAGGCAGAACGCCCCCAGCATGTCGCCACGTGCCAGCGGTGCGAGCCACTGCTGTTGCTGCGCCTCATTGGCATAGGCCATGAGGATGGAGCACACCGGGCAATTGTTGACCGAGACGACCGTGGAGGTGGCCCCGTCGCCAGCGGCGATCTCTTCGAGGATGACCGCGAGTGCGGTGTAGTTCAGGCCGGCACCGCCCAGTGCTTCAGGCACCGCCACCCCGTAGCAGCCCAGCGCTGCCAGACCGCTCAGTGCTTGGGCTGGAAACTCACGTTCGCGGTCCCATCGCGCAGCATGCGGCGTGATCTGCTCGGCCACGAAGGTGCGCACGGCATCGCGCACCTGGGACAGTTCTTCAGTCAGGATCATGCGTGCCCCGAGACCTGGTCTGGACTCAGAGGAGCTCGATCCCGACCGCAGTGGCTTCACCGCCACCGATGCACAGCGCGGCGATGCCGCGCTTGCCGCCAGTTTTGCGCAGCGCACCGATGAGCGTGACGATCAGCCGGGCGCCCGAGGCACCGATCGGGTGTCCCAGTGCACACGCGCCGCCGTGAATGTTGACCTTGGCATGGTCCAGGCCATGCTCTTTCATGGCCGCCATGGTCACGACGGCGAAAGCCTCGTTGATTTCGAAGAGATCGACATTCGCCGTGGACCATCCGGTCTTCTCATACAGCTTGCGAATGGCGCCTACCGGGGCCGTGGTGAACCATTGCGGCTCCTGCGAGTGCGTGGCATGCGCCACGAGCCGCGCCACCGGCTTGATGCCGAGCTTGTCTGCCGTGGACTGTCGCATCATGACCATGGCGGCTGCGCCATCCGAAATGGATGAGGAGGTCGCCGCGGTGACGGTGCCGTCCTTGCGAAACGCCGGCTTGAGTGTGGGGATCTTGTCGATCTGGGCCTTGAACGGGCTTTCGTCCTTGTCGATGACGACATCGCCCTTGCGGCCAGCGACCGTGACCGGGGCCATTTCCCAGGAGAAGGATCCGTCGGTGTTGGCGGCCTTGGCACGCTCGGTGGACGTGATGGCGAACCGGTCCTGCTCTTCGCGCGTGAACTGATACTTGCCGGCGCAGTCTTCGCCGTACATGCCCATGGACTTGCCACCGCCGTTGGGCGTTTTTTCGTAGGCGTCTTCCAGCCCATCGAGTGCCATGTGGTCGAAGAGCGTACCGTGACCGTAGCGATAGCCGCTGCGACCCTTGAGCATCATGTAGGGCGCATTGGACATGCTCTCCATGCCGCCCGCCACGATGATGTCCTGGCTGCCCACAGCCAACAGGTCATGGGCCAGCATGGCGGCCTTCATGCCCGAGCCACAGACCTTGTTGAGCGTGGTAGCCCCGGCAGAAGGTGGCAGGCCGGCACCCAGCGTGGCCTGGCGCGCCGGTGCCTGCCCCTGCCCTGCTGGCAGCACACACCCCATGATCACTTCTTGCACCTGCTCGGGCTTGAGGCCGGCACGTTCGACGGCAGCGCGGATCGCATGCGCGCCAAGCTGATGTGCTGCGAACGACGACAACTCGCCGGACATGCTGCCGATAGGGGTGCGTGCCACGGAGGCGATGACGATGGGGTCAGCCATGAAGAACTCCAGGAGGTGTTGAAGGGGGGAGCGCCGGGCGTCAAATCAACCGGGCGGCGATTCCTCATGATAACGGTTCCTGAATCGCAGCGATTCGGGGTAAGGGAACACATCCTCGAGCTCGCCCGCCCGGATTCTGGCTTGTTTTTCCTGCCAGAAACTCGCATCCAGCAGATCGGCGTGGTGCTTCATGAAGGCCTCGCGCACACGCGGATCACCCAGCAAAAAGGTGCCGAATTCCTCTGGAAAGACGTCGGTCGGGCCGACCGTGTACCACGGCTCAGCCGCCATTTCGTCTTCGGGTGTACGAGGCGGCGGGATGCGCCGGAAATTGCAGTCGCTGACATACGCCACTTCGTCGTAATCGTAGAACACCACACGGCCTTGCCGGGTCACGCCGAAATTCTTGTAGAGCATGTCGCCTGGAAAGATGTCAGCGGCCACCATCTGCTTGATGGCATCGCCATATTCGATCAGTGCCCGCTCGCGCTGCGTCGCGTCGGCCTGCTCGAGGTACATGTTGAGCGGCACCATGCGTCGCTCGATATACACATGCCGAATGCGCAGCGACGCGCCATCGTCTTCAATGATGGACGGTGCGGTGTCGAGCAGCTCCTCGATG
>JBIKKG010000160.1:0-7664 GCA_044360485.1 Burkholderiaceae bacterium
TCATCACAACTGCTCGGGCAAGCACGCAGGCTTTCTTGCCTATTGCACACTGCATGGCTTGCCGACCGAGTCCTACCTGGATCCCCAGCATCCGCTGCAGCAACGCATCCGTCAGGAAGTGGCCCGCCTGTTGGGTGCGCAGCCCGACACCCTGGCCACAGGCACCGATGGTTGCAGCGCGCCGAATCTTGCGCTGCCGCTTGCGCAACTCGCCCGCCTCTGGGCCATGGTCGCATCGGGCGGTGGCCATGCGCGCACCGATGCCTGCTTCGAGCAGATCTTCAACGTCATGACCTGCCATCCCGACATGGTGTCAGGGACGGATCGTCCCGATCTGCATTTCAGCCAAGCCGGGCGGGGCGACTGGGTGGCCAAGGCCGGGGCGGACGGCGTGCAGACCTTCGCCATCCGTTCGCGCGGGCTGGGGATTGCCATCAAGATGGCCGACGGTCATGCGCAGGCCCGCTATGTGGCCGCAGTCGAAGTGCTGCGCACATTGGGTCTGGCGGACCCGGACGATCCGCACCTGTCCCGCTATGCCCGCATCCCTTTGCACAATATTGCGGGCTTGCGCGTGGGCGAACTGCGCCCGGTGTTGACGCTGCGTGCCTTGGCTTCCTGACAACCCTCCTGACAGGCATCCTGAGTCGACCGAATGCAGATGATCACCCCCTCGTTCGCCATGCGAAGCAGCGCCCCCTCATGGCCATCGCGGTGGCAGGCAGAACTTCTGTTGGCCCTGCTGCTCAGCAGCGGTGTGCCGACCGTGTTCGCCGAGTCTCCCGCGCGCGCATCGGCAGCCGCCGCCATACCCATTGCAGGATTTCGGATCGATCGCACCGAAGTGAGTGTCGCCCGCTTCGATGCCTTTTTGCGGGCCAACGGCCGCACGAGTGCCGCTGAGCGAGAGGGCGGGGGATTTGAGTGGGGTGCAGGCTGGGAGCGGCGCGCTGGCTGGAGTTTTCGCGCCCCGTCTGGCGAACCGGCACGTGCCGATGATCCTGCAGCCCATGTCAGCTGGTTCGAGGCGCGCGATTTTTGCGCCTGGGCGGGCGGGCGATTGCCCAACCGCGACGAATGGGCGCAGGCGGCCTACACCGAGTCGCGCGCCTCGCCCGTGGCCCCATTCATCCGAGGCCGCACCTATCCGTATCCCAGCGGTGAGTCCACGGCTGGCGCGAATCTCTCGGGCGTGGCCGACGGCTATGCCCGCCATGCACCCACCGGTGTCACGCCTGCCGGCGTCAATGGCTTGCACGACATGGCAGGCAACCTCTGGGAGTGGTTGGCCGATGCCCGGGGCGATGAGCGCCTGACCGCTGGTGGGTCGTGGTGGTATGGGCCTGCGCAGACGCAGCGCGAGGGCATGCAGTACAAGCCCGCGGCGTTCTACGCGGTCTATGTGGGCTTTCGCTGCGTCTATCCGGAGCGCTGAGTACCGGGCGTGCCCCGTTCGCCGCGTTCGGCGTCTGTGCCCCCCAGCGATCCGCAGGCCTGACTGTCCCGCTCAGTCCACCAGCGCAGCAGCAAACTCTTCCGCTGAAAACGCCTGCAGATCGTCAATGCCTTCACCCACGCCAATGAAGTAGACCGGGATCGGGTGTTCGCGCCGGGTGTGCGCCAGCGCCGCCAGCGCGCCACCCTTGGCCGTGCCGTCCAGTTTGGTCACGATCAGTCCGGTGAGTTGCACCGCGTCGTCGAAGGCCTTGACCTGGGCCAGCATGTTCTGCCCGGTATTGCCGTCCAGCACGAGCAGCACTTCATGCGGCGCGCCGCTCATGGCTTTACCAATCACCCGACGCACTTTTTTCAGCTCATCCATCAGGTGATTTTGTGTCGGCAGACGCCCCGCGGTATCGACGATCACCACACCAGTGGACCGCGCCCGGCCTGCGGCCACGGCATCAAAGGCCACGGCTGCAGGGTCGCCGCCTTCCTGGGCGATCACATCGACTTCGTTGCGTTGCCCCCATTGCGCGAGCTGCTCGCGGGCCGCTGCGCGGAAGGTATCGCCTGCAGCCAGCAGCACGGCTTTGTTTTCGCGATGCAGATGCCGGGCCAGCTTGCCGATGGACGTGGTCTTGCCGGCGCCGTTCACCCCCGTGATCATCATCACCACCGGCAGGGCGCGGTCGATGTCCATCGGCTGCTCCAGCGGCGTTAGCACCTCGACCAGCAGGCTGCGCAGGGCGGCCTTCACCTGCTGAGCGTCCGTGAGCTTATCGCGCTTGACGCGCTCCCGCAGGGCCTCAATCAGCCATTGCGTGGTCTGGACACCGGCGTCACTCATCAGCAGAGCCGACTCCAGCTCTTCAAAGAGTGCTTCGTCGACCCGCACCCCGGTAAACAGCCCCGAGAGATTGCCGCGGGTACGCGACAGTCCCTGACGCAGCCGGTTCATCCATCCGCCGCGCGCCGGATCAGTCGCCGCCGCGCTTGCGGCGGACTCGGTGGCAGGCAAGGCAGCGGGCTGTTCAGCGATGGACGGGGCCGACACGCGCCCGGTGTCGGCGATTGGCGCATCGGCTGCAGCGACGTCCGCTACAGCAGCCTCGGCCACTGGAAGACGGACATCGGCCTCAGGGTTGACCTGTGGCGTGGCCTCGGCAGCAGCCGGTTTTTTCCGGCGAAGGAATCCGAACATCGGCAGGGACAACGCCGGGGCTGATCGGCGCCTCAAGTACACTGGACAGCCTTTGATTCTACGCTGGCCGCCGCAGCGCCCCGCTGCATCGGGCCGCGCAGCCACGGCCCCGCGCCTCCCCTTCAAGCTCACACTGATGCGTGCCCTCGTCCACCTGATGGCCTCACTTGTTCAATGCTCCGTGCGGTCGAGCGCTGGCGTTGTCTCCGCTGGTGTCCTTTCGGCTGCGCTCCTGCTGGGCGCCTGCGCAGCGCCTGGGGCGGGCATCCCCGCAGCGGCGCGGGCGGGGAGCGTTGCAACCCCGGGCCCAGTGGTTGCTGCCGGGTCTGCCGAAGCCGCACCTCAGGTCACGGAGCGCGCGGCCGTCGAGCACCGGTTGGCCAACGGCATGAAGGTGCTGGTCAAGCCTGATCGGCGCGCGCCCACGGTGGCGCACATGGTCTGGTACCGCGCGGGCTCCATGGATGAAGTCAACGGTCGCACCGGTGTGGCCCATGTCCTGGAGCACATGATGTTCAAGGGCACAGCCACCGTCGCCCCCGGCGAGTTTTCCAAGCGCGTGGCCGCCATGGGCGGGCGCGAAAATGCCTTCACCTCGCGCGACTACACCGGGTATTTCCAGCAGATTCACAAGTCCAGACTGGCTGAAGTCATGGCCCTGGAGGCCGATCGCATGGTCAATCTGCGTCTGTCGAAAGAGGAGTTCGACAAGGAGATCAAGGTCGTCATGGAAGAGCGCCGGCTGCGCACCGAAGACCGCGCCTCGGGCGTGCTCTACGAGCAGCTGATGGCAACCGCCTTCACGGCCCACCCTTATCGTGCGCCCATTGTGGGCTGGATGGCCGATCTGCAGTCCATGACCGTCGACGATGCGCAAGCCTGGTACGACGCCTGGTATTCGCCTGCCAATGCGGTGCTGGTGGTGGCGGGTGATGTGGAGCCAGCAGCGGTCATTGCACTGGCCGAGTCCACTTACGGCAAGGTCGCCACCCGCCCGGTGCCCGCACGCAAGCCGCAAGACGAACCGCCTCAGCTTGGCCTGCGCCGCATCCAGGTCAAAGCGCCTGCGGAAAATCCCTATGTGGCGCTCGCATTCAGGGTGCCGGGTTTGCGCAGCATTGACGGCGATCGCGAACCTTACGCCCTCGAACTGCTCTCCACGCTGCTGGACGGGGGCGACAGCACCCGCCTCACCCGCAACGTGGTACGCGGGTCGCGGGTGGCCAATCGGGCCGGCGCCGGCTACAGCATGACGCAACGCGGGCCGGCCCAGTTCACCCTTGACGGCACACCTGCCGATGGTCGTACCACGGCCGAGCTTGAGCAGGCACTGCGCGCCGAGATCGCCCGCATCGCTGCCGAAGGGGTGCCCGCAGCCGAGCTTGCCCGCGCCAAGGTTCAGTATGTGTCGTCGCGGGTCTACAAGCGCGATTCGATCTTTGCGCAGGCGATGGAACTGGCCGGGCTTGAGATGGTGGGTTTGTCCTACCGTGATGCCGATCGCATCCTCGATCAGGTGCGTTCGGTGACCGTCGATGAGGTGAAAGCCGTCGCCGCCAAGTATTTCGGCGACGATGCCCTCACGGTCGCCACCCTGTTGCCGCAACCGATCGGCGCACCGCGTGCGACACCGGCCCCGACCGGTGCCCGGCACTGATCGCCAAGGCGTCCCCGATGGAGTCTCCCGTGCCCGCCCTGCTTCAACGTGTTGCCCGCTGCTTGCGCCTGCCTGGATTGGTGCGGCTGCCCCGCCCCGTGCGCAGCGTGTCTGACCGCCCTGGCGCATCATGCGTGCGCCTGTTCGCCTGGGTGCTCGTGTGCGTCAGCCCTTTGGCATCGGCCGCGCTGCCCATCGAACACTGGACCACGTCGCGGGGTGCGCGGGTGTACTTCGTGCGTGCGCCGTCCATCCCGATGCTCGATGTCAACATCGACTTCGATGCCGGCGCGCGCCACGACCCCGCGGGCAAGGACGGTCTGGCGTCCATGACTGGTGCCATGCTGGCACGCGGCTCCGTGGGTCGCGACGAGGCGCAGATCGCCGAGCGTCTGGCCGACCTGGGCGCCATTCGAGGCGGCGGCACGGACGATGATCGTCTGGGGGTGTCGCTGCGTACGCTCTCCAGTGCCGATGAACGCAACGCCGCGATCGAACTGCTGGCCGAGTTGGTCTCGCGTCCGACGTTTCCGCAGGCGTTGCTGGCCCGCGAACAAGATCGCAGCCTGCAATCGCTGCGTGAGTCCCTGACGCAACCGGCCAGCATTGCGCAGCGTGCGTTTTATCCGCTGGTCTATCCCAATCACCCTTATGGCACGCTCTCCGATGCCAAGACGATCGCAGCCATCACGCGCGACGACCTGGTGGCCTTTCACCGTGCACGCTTCGGCGCTTCGGGCGCGGTGATCTCTCTGGTCGGCGACATTACCCGCAGCGATGCGCAGGCCATCGCCGAGCGCCTCACGCGCGACCTGCCACAGGGCGAGCCGGCGCCAGCCATGCCTGCGGTCAGCGCGCCGGTTGCGGCGGAGCGGCGCATCGCGCATCCGGCGAGCCAGAGTCATATCCTGATCGGCACGCCGCTCATCTCACGCGGCGATCCCGATTTTTTCCCGCTCTTCGTGGGCAATTACGTGTTGGGTGGCGGAGGATTCGTATCGCGTCTGACCAATGAAGTGCGTGAGAAGCGCGGCCTGTCCTACAGCGTTGGTTCGGGCTTCACCCCGCTGATGCAGCCCGGTCCGTTCGTGGTCTCCCTGCAGACGCAAAAAGCGCAGACCGATCAGGCACTGGCCGTGGTGCGCGACACCCTGGCCGGGTTTGTGGCCGATGGCCCCACCGAAGCCGAACTCACGGCGGCCAAGCAAAATCTCGTCGGCGGATTTGCCTTGCGCATCGATTCCAACGGCAAGATTCTGGGCAACCTCGCCCTGATCGGCTGGTACGGGTTGCCGCTCGATTACCTCGACCGGTGGACCGAGCAGGTCGAGCGGGTTTCATCGGCGCAGGTGCGAGAAGCATTCTCCCGGCGTATCAACCCGAAGCAACTGGTCACGGTCATCGTGGGAGCTGGTGAAACCACGCCCTGAGGTGAGCCCTGAGGTGCGTCCTGAGGTGCGTCCTGAGGTGCGTCCTGAGGTGCGCCCTCAGTTGCGTCCTCAGCCGCGCAGTACGGACCCGCGTACTGCGTCGCGCCCCGCGCCGCCGGCACGGCTGCGCATCATCGGCGGTACCTGGAAACGCACGCCCATCCCGGTCCCCGAGGTGCCCGGACTGCGACCCACACCCGATCGGGTGCGCGAAACCCTCTTCAACTGGCTGGGTCAGGACCTGACGGGGTGGCAGTGTCTGGACCTGTTCGCCGGCACGGGTGCGCTGGGTCTGGAAGCCGCCTCGCGTGGCGCGGCAAAGGTGGTGCTGGTCGAACGCGAGCCGCAGGCAGTCAGCGCGCTGCAGCGCCTGCGCGAGCGTCTGCATGCCGACAGGATCGACATCGTGCAGGCCGAAGCCTTGGGTTGGTTGGCCCGATGCACGCAGCGCTTTGACCTGATCCTGCTCGATCCGCCTTTTCAGTCGGATGCACTGACCCGCGTGCTGCCGATGGTGGTGCGTGTACTGTCGCCCGGCGGCATGGTCTATGTGGAATGCGCGCAGCCTCTGATACCCGATGCGCCACCGCTTGCGCAGTGTCCGGATCTGACCCTGCATCGCGCCGGCAAGGCCGGGCAGGTCCATTATCATCTGCTGCTCGATACGCGCACCGCCCTGCCTGCGTCTGGTGCTGCGCCCGCTTCACCCCCTTCAGGAGCCTGACCGATGGCCATTGCCGTGTACCCCGGAACCTTCGACCCGTTGACGGCGGGTCATGAGGACATCATGCGGCGGGCTTCGCGCATCTTCGATCAGGCCATCCTCGGCATTTCAGAGAGCAAGTCCAAGAACCCGATCTTCACGCACGAGGAGCGGCTGGAGATTGCGCGTGAGGCGCTTGCGCCCTATCCGAATGTCAAGGTTGTCGGATTCAACGGACTGTTGCGCGATTTCGTGCGCAGCCAGAACGCCACGGTGATCGTGCGCGGGGTGCGCACACTGGCCGACTTCGAGTACGAGTTTCAGATGTCCGGCCTGAACAAGCACCTCATGCCCGAGGCCGAGACCATCTTCATGACGCCCACCGAGGATCACATCTTCATCTCCGGGACCCTGGTGCGAGAGATCGCCATGTTCGGTGGCGACATCAGTCGTTTCGTGCCGCCCACGGTCGTGCCTCATCTGCTGCGCAAGGTGGCCCAGCGCAAGGCAGCGGTCGCCGGCTGATGCCAGGCGGCCTCACGCGCGCAGTCTTGCCATGGCCCTCATGATCACCGACGCATGCATCAACTGCGATGTATGCGAGCCCGAGTGCCCCAACGATGCCATCTCCATGGGCCCGGAGATCTACGTCATCGATCCCGAGCGCTGCACCGAATGCGTGGGCCACTTCAGCGAACCGCAATGCCGCCAGGTGTGTCCGGTCGAGTGCATCCCCAATGACCCGCGTCGCGTGGAATCACGCGAACAACTGCTTGCCCGCTACGAACGGCTCGTGAGCGCCGGCTGATACTGCAGCGGCCAGGGGCCTGCACGCGACCATTCCGCAGACTCCTGTTCGAGCGACTGGTGCGTCAGCGGATGGCTGTCGATCCATTCACGCGGCAGTTCCACCCGCGCCCCCGAGCTCTTGAGTTTCAAGCGTATCTGGGGCGGGCGCTGACCATCGCGCCGGCGTAACAGGATGACCGCCAACCGCATGCACAGCACGCGTAACCAGTCGTCCTCGTCAATCATGCGAGCGCGCATCTTGGTCAGGCCACCGGTCTGACCCAGAACGATCTCTGCAATGACCGCCTGCTCGTGCTCGGAGAATCCCGGCATGTCGCAGTGGCTCAGGATGTAGCTGCCATGCTTGTGATGATCGATATGCGAGATCGACATGCCGATCTCACTCAGCTGCGCCGCCCATGACAGCAGGCGGGCATCACG
>JBIKKG010000162.1:0-7649 GCA_044360485.1 Burkholderiaceae bacterium
CCGGACATCATCGACGCATACAGCGCGCGGTGTGTTGCGCTGGAAGACAAAAAGCCCATCTGCCAGTCGGGAAACAGGCGGCTCTGAATACGCGCGTACTTCAACAGCGTCACGCTGCGATGCCGTGAGTCGCGCAGGATCCCGGCATACAAGTCATTGATCGCCTGAGGAGAGCCTTCAATCGCCTGCAGAAAGTGGCGACTGTCAAACGTCAAAAACCCGGTCATGCCGCGCAAGGTGTTGCGCAGTCGCGCCTGACGCAACAAGGCCGCGAGGGTTTCGGGTCTGAGCGGATCAGTGACGGTGCTGGCATAGATCAAACGGGCAAGCATTGCAGGCTCCTGCGCAAGGATGGGCGCAGCCACTCTGCCACCCACCTCCGATCATGCCCGTTGTCGCGCAGGGGCATGCCTCGAAGTGGCGGGAACATCTGCCGCGTTTGTGCAGACCATTGTATCCGCACAAGACACGTTGCCGCCATCGCTGTGATCGTTGGACATGCACGGATCACTACGCAGTCCTACATCTCAGGATGACCCCGCCGGGCGCACGGCCTGTGGCCAGGCAGACAAAGCAGAACTGACCGCTGCGTTGCGCGGACTCAGCGCCCAGGAAGCCGCGCAGCGCCTGCGTCGCTGCGGGCCCAACCATATCGACCCCACCCGCGCGCTCGGTCCGCTGCGCCTCCTGGGCCGTCAGTTCGCCAGTCCGCTTGTACTGATCCTGGTTGTCGGGGCAGCCGTGTCGCTCGGACTGCGGCAATGGGTGGATGCCGGGATCATTCTTCTCATCGTCAGCGGCAGCGCAGGGATCGGCTTTGCGCAGGAAGCACGCGCCGAGGCGGTCATTGATGTGCTGCGCCAGCAGCTTGCACCGACAGCGCAGGTGCTGCGCGACGGCCAGGTCGTCACGCTGGATACCCGTCAGATCGTGCCAGGCGACATCGTGATGCTCAAGGCCGGGGCCCCGGTTCCGGCCGATGGCGAGGTGCTCGACAGCCTCGATTGTCTGGTCGAAGAAGCCCGGCTCACGGGCGAATCGTTCCCGGTCGCCAAGGAGGCACTCACCAGTTCGACGCAGGCAGGCGGCGATACCCGTGTACACACGCTTTTTCTCGGCACCTCGGTGCGCAGTGGGCTGGCCACGATGCGCGTCACCGCCACCGGGCGTCAGACGCTGCTCGGACGCACCGCCGCCAGCCTGGGGCGACCCGTGCCGCCAACCGCCTTTGAGCGCGGGCTGACCGACTTCGGGGCGCTGCTGCTCAAGGTGATGGTGACCATGGTGATCTTCGTGCTCGCGGTGAACCATGCCCTGGGCCGACCCGCGATCGAATCGCTGCTCTTTGCGGTGGCACTGGCCGTGGGTTTGTCTCCTGAACTCCTGCCGGCCATCGTGAGCGTGACCCTGGCGCAGGGCGCCCGTCGCATGGCACTGCGCGGCACCCTCGTCAGGCGTCTGCAGGCGATCGAAAATCTCGGCGGCATCGATGTCTTGTGCACCGACAAGACCGGCACGCTCACGGAGGGTCGCGTGGTGCTGCACGCCGCCCTCGATGTGGCGGGTGCCGCCGACCCGCAGGTCCTGCAGTTGGCCTGGCTCAATGCCTCGCTGCAGTCGGGCATCGAAAACCCACTAGATACCGCCATCCTCGAGGCCGGTATGCAGGCGGGTCTCACGCCAGGCGAGCAGACCAAGGTGGCCGAGATGCCGTACGACTTTGCGCGACGGCGCCTGAGCATCGTGTGCACCGCAGCGCACGATGCCACGCAACACCGATTGATCACCAAGGGGGCCGTCGACTCCGTGCTGAGCGTATGCAGCCATGCGCGTGTTCAGGGCCAACCGGTACCGCTCGATCGCGCGCTGCGCACCCGGATCGAAGCCGATTGCGTGCGCCACGGGCAGGACGGCATTCGCGTGCTGGCGGTCGCCAGCCGCGATGAGGCAGCGCACACGCCATGGCAGCCCGCCGACGAAACCGGACTGACGCTGGAAGGCTTCGTCACGTTTCTCGATCCGCCCCGCGCCGACGCCAGCGAAGCCCTGCGTGCCCTGCGCGCATCCGGTGTGCGCGTGGTACTCATCACCGGAGACACCCGCTGGGTGGCCGCCCACCTGGCGCGCTGCGTTGCGATTGATCCCGAGCGGCTGCTGTGCGGCGCCGATCTGGCCACGATGGACGATGCCGCACTCGCGCAGCGAGTCCTGCGCACCGATGTGTTCGCGCAGATCGACCCGTTGCAGAAAGCCCGCATCGTGACCGCGCTGCAATCGCAGGGGCACATCGTGGGCTTCCTGGGGGATGGCATCAATGACGTGGCCGCGTTACATGCGGCCGACGTGGGCATCTCGGTACAGGGGGCGGTTCAGATCGCACGCGAGCGCGCCGACGTGGTGCTCACACAGTCCGATCTCAGCGTGCTGCACGAAGGCATCCTCGAAGGGCGACGCACCTTCGCCAACACGCTCAAGTACATCTCGATCACCACCAGCGCCAACTTCGGCAACATGATCAGCATGGCGATCGCCACGCCGCTGCTGCCCTTTCTGCCGCTGGCGGTCAAACAGATTTTGCTCAACAACTTTCTGTCTGATCTGCCTTCCATGGCACTCGCAGCTGACCGGGTCGATGCCGAACAGCTCGCCCGCCCGCAGCGCTGGGATCAGGCACGCATCCGTCGCTTCATGCTGGTCTTCGGACTCATCTCGACCGCCTTCGATCTGCTGGCATTTTTCCTGCTGCGCCGCGTCTTTGCGGCCGATACCGCGCAATTTCAGACCAGCTGGTTCATCACTTCGGTGCTGACCGAACTGGCAGTCGTCGGGGTGCTCCGAACGAGTCTGCCGGTCTGGCGATCACGGCCCGGGACATTGCTGGCCTGCACCACGCTGGCCGTGGCGGCGCTGGCCATGCTGTTGCCGTGGTGGCCTGCACTGGGCGCGCCCTTCGGTCTCGTGGCACTGCCCCTGCCGATGCTGGGGGCGATGCTCGGTGTGGTCGTCGGCTACATCGTCGTCACAGAGGCGGTCAAACGACTCGCCGGATGGTCGACCTAAGTACATCGACCTCAGTACATCGACCTCAGTACATCGACCTGAGTTCAGCCACCTGAGCACCCATCGCCACCAAGCCCTGCGCCGCGACCAGGCCTATCGCGGTGCCGTCATCAGCCGAATGTCGCCGTACAGGCAGCGCGCCTTCTGGCGGGTATTGTCGGAATCGGTCATGACGCCCACCGCCACCAGCCGCCCGGGCGCCTTGCCATAGGCCAGGCGGTAATCGGCCTCGATCTGGCGACGGTACTGCCGCCAGCTGCGCACCCCCTCCTCGCCGGACTCCACCACGATCTTGCGGATGCGCTCAGAGTGCGGGTGCCCTGCCACCGTGCCCACCGCTCGCGCGTTGTCCCACACGTACATGAGCGTGGCATAGGGCAACTCCTGCCCCGTGAAGAGCTTCACCCGCTCCCTGAACAACTGCTCCTTCTGCGACAGCGACGACAGATCGCCATCGAACGCCAGCACCAGTCGCGCCGGCGAATCATCGGCATGGCGGTCGGACACATCGGCGCCAGGCAACGTGCCGTCAATCCGCCAGGTCCACTCAATGGCGGTGTCTGGGCCCGGCTGCAGGTTCACAGGATGGGCCAGGCCCGACACCGAAGCCTCGGAGACCGCCTCGAGCACCGGCTTGCCTGCTTCGCTCACGATCCGATAAACCGTGGGCGGCTTGGTCGGATGCAGCGCGGTCGTGCCCCAGCCTGCGGCGCCCTCGGGTGCGAGCACGCCAGCAGAAAACGGTGTGAGGGCCTGGCCATCGGGCATCGGGGTCGCCCTGAAGGCAGAGCGACTCGCCTCACCCGCCGGAGATGCAGGCCCAGGCAGCGCGCAGCCACTCACCAGACCTGCCAGTGCCGCAAGCAGCACCAGCATGCGAAACCGTAGAGATGCGGGCAGCACGCCACGCAATGCGAAGAGCAGGCTCATCACGAACAGTCTCCTGCGGCCATTCGATGCAGCCGCGCGAGCCCGCATCTCACCACAGACACGTACAACCGGAAACGGTCTGGGGTCTTGCCGCACGACTTCCCACAGTCTGACCTGGACAAATCCTTGACCGCCCGCCGCCCGAGGCTGACCGCCCGCCCTCTGTCGGGCAGCACCGATTTGCCCTGCATTTGCCCTCCTTTTCCGGTTGTCAGTGTCAAGAGAACTCGACACAATTACCGACACAATGTTGACGCAATTGATGAAAGCCCTCCCCAGCCATGACCCGAATTGATCCCATGGGACAACTGTTTCGACTCAGCGGACCTGCCACCGCCCCGATGCTGGGTGTCGCGCTCCTGAGCCAGTGCGCCGCACAGATCTCGACCGACACCGCATGGTTGAACTGGGTCGGACTGGGTGCCACCGCCGCTGCGCTGGTCTTGAGCCTTGCAGCCTGGTCGCGCCACGCCACACAAGCGGCGACGTCTGCGGCTTCGACTGGTGCGGACTCGAGCACGGAAGGCGACATCGCCACCTTCGAGGCGATTGCGCCGCGCCTGGTCGACGCCTTCTCGGTGTGGTCGCGTCATCTGCAGACCGCGCAGACCCAGACCCGCGAGGCGACCGAGCGACTGCTGGGCGGCTTCGTCTCCATCATTCAGCAGCTGGATCGGATCATCAGCAGCGGTGCCCAGGAAGCCGCCGCCGGCGGCCAGGACGTGCGTGCGCAGGTGTTGACCAGCGCCGAACGCGACCTCAAGGAACTGCTCACTTCGCTTGACGACATCCTGCATGCCAAGGACCGCGTGCTGGGCACCATCCGCGAACTCGACGGCGCGTCGAAAGGACTGATGGGCCTGGCCGACGTCGTCGAAAAAATCGCGCGCCAGACCAACCTGCTGGCCCTGAATGCCGCGATCGAAGCGGCACGCGCCGGCCAGGCCGGTGCAGGTTTTGCGGTGGTGGCCGGTGAGGTGCGCAGGCTGTCTGCCGAATCCGGAAACATGGGCAAGCAGATTGGCGAGCAGGTGCGTCATTTCGGCGCGCAGGTGGGCGCCACCATCCGCGACGCGGCCACGCAAGCCGAGTCCGATCGCGTGGCGCTCGACACCAATGAGCAACGCGTGCGCACCGTGATCGAACGCGTGGACGAAGCGGTCGAGTCCTTGCACCATCAGTCCGAGGAAACCCGGGCCCTGTCGGCGTCCATCCGCACAGAAGTCGAGGAGCTGATGGTGGCCTTCCAGTTCCAGGACCGCGTGAGCCAGATCATTGACCAGGTGGTGCAGGCGGTCGAAGGGATCGGCGCTCATGTTGAACAGGCCACGCGCACGCGGCGTCTGCCCAGTGCACAGACCTGGCAGGACACCTTGTCACGCGGCTATTCCACCGAAGAGCAACAGCACAACCACGCGTCGCCGCACGCACGCAGCGGTTCTGCCCAGCCAGCCTCCGAAGTCACCTTCTTCTGAGCGAGCCATGAAAAAAACCATCCTCATCGTTGATGACTCCTCCTCGTTGCGTCAGGTGGTGAGCCTCGCGCTCTCGCGTGCCGGGTACGACGTGCTTGAAGGCTGTGACGGCCAGGACGCGCTCACCAAGCTCGACGGCCGCAAGATTCATCTGATCGTGAGCGACGTGAACATGCCACGCATGGACGGCATCGCGTTTCTGACCGCTGTGAAAGCGCATCCCAACTACAAATTCACACCGGTGATCATGCTCACCACCGAAGCGGGCGACGCCAAGAAAGACGCCGGTCGAAGCGCAGGCGCCAAGGCCTGGATCGTCAAACCGTTCAATCCGCCAGTACTGCTCGACGCGGTCTCCAAGCTGTGCTTGCCCTGATCGCCTCACCCACACCCCCGCGTTTCTGAAGGAATACTCCATGGACATCGCCGTCGACCTGAACGCCGAGACGACTGAGACGACCGACACGCTGGCGCACGAACCGGTGGCGCTGAGCCTGCCCGCCGAACTCGGCATCTATGCCGCAGCCGAGATGTATCGCGACATGACGATCGTGCTGGACACCCTGACGGCGCATCCGCAGCAGGACGCATTGAGCATCGATGCGCATCGGGTCGACACGCTCGACGCCTGCGGCGTGCAATTGCTCGTCGCGTTCACGGGTGAGCTGCATGGCCGCGGTATCTCAGTGCAATGGATCGCGCCAAGCCGCACGCTGCGCGACCGTGCGCAACGACTCGGCGTGTGCGGCATGCTGCATCTGCATGCTGATGCGTCGGTGGCCTGAGGTCGCATGTCATGAGCATGAGCAACACCGACGACGAAGATTTCCTGCGTGACGCATTACCCGCGTTCATCAGCGAATCGGTCGAACTCCTCGATCAGCTCGAGCAACTGCTCCTTGAGCTGGAAGCCAGTCCGGGCGATGGGGAGCTGCTCGATGCGCTGTTTCGCTGCGCCCACACCATCAAAGGATCGGCGGGCCTGTTCGGGCTGGACGACATCGTTCATTTCACGCATCACATGGAAACCTTTCTGGATGCGCTGCGCACCGGTCAGGTCGCACTGAACACACACACCAGCCAGCTGCTGTTGCGCAGCGCAGACCAGGTGCGGCGCCTGATCGCACACATGGGCGCCCACGATGTGGCGGCGTCCAAGGACTTGCCTGACGAACGCGACGCGCTGATTGGCGCCTTGCATACCGCCCTCTCAGGCGACGACACCGGTACACCTGCCGTTGCGCTGTCTGCCACGCCATCCAGGCCGCCTATGACCGATCACGACACGCATGCCGCCCCACTGCAGGCGCCCGCCAGCGGGCATCACCTGAGTCTGCATTTCAAGCCCGATACCTTTCGCGATGGCTTCGACCCGCTCGCGATCCTTGAATACCTGGGCACCCTGGGCGAAGTCGCTCAACTAACGATCGATTGCAGTCGGCTGCCGCGCTTTGCCGAACTCGATCCCGAAAGCTGCCACCTCGATGTCAGCCTCAATCTGATCAGCCCGCGCAGCACGCAAGACATCGTGGCCGCCTTCGATCTGGTCCGTGAAGACTGCGATGTGCGCGTCACGCCGCTGGGTGAGTGCTCCAAGGAAGGCACCCACGGCGCCGATGCAGCGGTCGCCACCGACCCGATGTCGGCTGACGCCTCAACCTCTTGCGTGGACCTCAGCACGCAGGCAGCAGCCACCGCTCAGCGTGCGCCCACGCCCACCCAAGCGTCCGCCACAACGCCCGAGCGGCGCGCCGGCAACGAACGTCGTACAACCGAAGACGCACGCTTTCTGAAAGTGCGTGCCGATCGGCTCGACGAGGTCATCAACCTGCTGGGCGAGCTCGTGATTGCCGGTGCAGGTACCGCATTGCTGTCACAGCGCACCGGCGACTCCGAACTGATCGAGTCCAGCCATCAGCTCGGTCGACTCATTGAAGAGATCCGCAACGGCACGCTGCAACTGCGCATGGTTCAAATCGGCGAAACCTTCGGGCGCTTTCGCCGCGTGGTGCACGACCTGGCTGCAGAACTGGGCAAGGACGTGCACCTGGACATCCAGGGGGCGGATACCGAACTCGACAAGTCAGTCGTCGAGCGCATGACCGATCCGCTGATGCACCTGGTGCGCAATGCGTTAGACCATGGACTGGAAACCCGCGAGCAGCGCCTGGCAGTCGGCAAGCC
>JBIKKG010000028.1:0-24224 GCA_044360485.1 Burkholderiaceae bacterium
CGCCCCAGACGCTGAGCAGCTCGCTGATGCGTGCCGCACGTTGCTCGCGGCGGGCGGCTTCGCGCTCGGCCCGGATGGCGCGCCCGTGTGCCAGGCATTCGTCGGCGAGGGTGCGTTCCTCATCGGTCCAGCCGGCACGCACGCTGGTTTCGCCCTGCATGCGCACCAGCGCTTCGTGGCGGGTCAGCAGCTTGTCGACCTGGGTCACGTAGTAGGCCAGTGTTTCGGTGGCGGTATCGATGGCCGTGAGACCACCACCGACCACCACGGCGGGCAGTCGCACCTGCAAGTTGGCGATCGAGTCTGAGCGTGCGGCGCCGGTCAGTTGCAGCGCCATCAGAAAATCGCTGGCTGCGCGCACGCCCCGAGCCAGACCATTCGGGATGTTCAGCATGGTCGGGCGGCCTGCACCCATGGCCAGGGCAATATGGTCAAAGCCGTGTGCCCACGCTTCGTCCACCGTCAGCGTGCCGCCAAAACGGACGCCGCCAATGAGTCCGAAGCGTTCTCGTCGCTCGAGCAGCAGTCGCACGATCGTCAGGAAATTCTTGTCCCACCGGACCGTGATGCCATATTCAGCGACGCCACCGAAGCCCGCCATCACGCGTGTGTCCAGTGGTTCGAGCAACGCTGACAGCGCGTAGACCGGCTCAAACGGCACCCGCAGGCCGTGCCCGTCGCGCCCGCCGAGCGCAGCGCGCATCGGCTCGATTTTCAGGCCGTCGATGGCCACCACCGTGTGACCGTCGTTCAGCAGGTGATGGGCCAGCGTGAAGCCGGCCGGGCCCATGCCAACGACCAGCACTTTCCTGCCGCTATCGGGTGTGGGAAGCGGGCGGCGCACGTTGAGCGGATTCCAGCGGGTGAGCAGCGAATAGATCTCCACCCCCCAGGGCAACTCGAGCACATCGCGCAAGGTGCGGGTTTCGGCCTGGGGAATATCGACCGGGGTCTGGTGCTGGTACACGCAGGCCTTGACGCAATCGTTGCAGATGCGGTGACCGGTCGCCGCCGCCATCGGGTTGTCGACCACGATCATGGCCAGCGCCGAGATCGGCCAGCCTTCACGCTTGAGTGCCTGGAACTCGGAAATCCGCTCACCGAGCGGGCATCCGGCCAACGGTTCGCCGAAGGCCGACACTTTGAGAGCGGGTGGGTTGGCGTCAGACAGCAGGCCCTTTGAGCAAGCATCACGTCCCTGCTCGTGGCACAGCAGGCAATAGCGCGCTTCGTCCAGCGCTCCACGAAGCCCCGTCCCGGCATCGGTCAGCGCAAAGGGCGCACGTGTGCCGTCCAGGCGTCGGCGCAAGGCATCGGGGCGAATCTGCAGCACCTGTACGCCCGCCTGCGCACTGACTTGCGTAAGGTCCAGGCGGTTGAATGGATCCACTGCTGTCGGATGGCGAAACAGCACGCTGTCCGGGTGGTGGGCCCGTCCTGCTGATGTCGTGACCGCCCAGGCGCAATACAGGCGTGCCTGCTGCAAGGCGTCGGCATGCGTCGTGGCATCGGCCTGCCAGGCCAGCACCGCGTGCGCAAAGGCCAGTTCATCGAAGGTGTCGTCGCGCCCGGGCGCAGCGGGCGCTGGCGGGGACTGAGGCAGATGGCCGGGTGAGCCGACTGCTGCCAGGGCCCGGATGGCCTGTTGCAGCATGTCGCGGGCAGCCTCAGCGTCGAATCCGATCAGCGCATCGGCGCTCACGCCCAGCAGGGCCTGCCGTTTGACGAACTTCCACTTGACCCGAAACAGCGGGTCCAGGGCGTGGTGAGCGGCCTGCAGGCTTGCGTGGGCCGAACCGATGTTGAAAAGCCGCGCGAGGAACGCATCGAGCACAGGCCCGAGTTCAATCAGCAGGGCGGAATGGGCGCGGGCTTCCAGGGCATCGGGTGCATGGCGGGCGGCTGCGAGCCGATCGGCAAGCGAGGGATGGATCGCACGCAGGAACCCCGTCCACACTGCGTCAATGCGAGCCAGGCCCGTATCGCGATAGAGGTCTTCAAACTGAAGCCCGTCTGACAGGCTGAGTGCCGGCTGCTGCGGCGGCGCCTCGGCCATGGGTGTGATCCTGGGTGGCGCGGGTGGCGAACGTCGCCGCCCGGCTTATTTCTGGAGATACTTGAGCTTGTCTTTGACGTCTTTCCACGAGTCGGCGTCAGACAATTGCGGTTTGGTGCGGGTAATGCTCGGCCAGTCTCGCGAGAGGTCTGCGTTGAGCTTGATGAAGGACATCTGCTCGGGCGGGACATCTTCTTCGGCCTTGATGGCTTCGACCGGGCACTCGGGGATGCAGACCGCGCAGTCAATGCACTCGTCGGGATCGATGACCAGCATGTTCGGCCCCTCACGGAAGCAGTCGACGGGGCAGACGTCGACGCAGTCGGTGTACTTGCAGCGGATGCAGGACTCGAGAACGATGTGTGTCATGGCGAGAGGCGGTGGCGCAAGGCGCTTGGCCGAAAGATCGAAGCCGAAGGCCCGGGGCGAGGTGACGTCAGAAAGAGTGGACAGTTTACCGTGTACGCAAGAGCCGCTCAATTCCGGCCCCTCGTGCCTCAGGGGCGAATAACCGGTGATATGGTGTTGGCCGTTGTAGACGACCCGCATGCAGTCGGCCCAAATTCTACTCTGGACGTTGCCCATGAGACTTGGACTTCATCATCTGTTGCCTGCTTTTCCGCGCTGCCATACCCGTGCGGCCCGATCGTTGAAGGCGCGCCCCTGGGCTGATGTGGTGACCCGAGTCGTGCTGCCGCTGGCCCTGGCTTGGCCTGTGCTGGGGCAGGCGCAGATCCGGATCGGCGAACTCAACAGTTACAAGTCGCAGCCGGCCTTCCTGGAGCCCTATCGCAAGGGCTGGGAGCTGGCCCTGGAAGAGATCAACGCCTCGGGCGGTCTGCTGGGCCAGAAGGTGGAAGTCATTTCGCGCGACGACAACGCCAACCCGGGCGATGCTGTGCGGGTGGCCGAGGAGCTGGTGGCGCGCGAGCGCGCCGTGGCGGTTTTTGGCACGTTCCTGTCCAACGTCGGACTGGCGGTCACCGATTTCTCACGCCAGAGAAAGGTGCTGTTTCTGGCCGCCGAGCCGCTCACTGACAAGGTCACCTGGCAAAACGGCAACCGCTACACCTTCCGGCTGCGGCCCTCCACCTACATGCAGTCGGCCATGCTCGTGCCCGAAGCCGCCAAACTGGGCAAGAAGCGCTGGGCGGTGGTGTACCCCAATTACGAATACGGGCAGTCGGCCGCAGCCACCTTCAAGGAACTGCTGAAGAAGGCGCAACCCGATGTGGAGTTCGTAGCCGAGCAGGCCCCAGCGCTTGGCCGGATCGATGCCGGTGCGGTGACCCAGGCCTTGCTCGACGCCAAGCCCGATGCGATCTTCAACGTCACCTTCGGCGCGGACCTCGCTCGCTTCGTGCGCGAGGGCCAGACCCGCGGACTCTTCAAGGATCGTCCGGTGGTTTCCTTGCTGTCGGGCGAACCCGAATACCTCGATCCGCTGCGCGACGAAGCGCCCGAAGGCTGGATCGTGACTGGCTATCCCTGGTACAGCATTCGCACGGCGGAGCACGACCGGTTCCTGACCGCCTATCAGCGCCGCTGGAAGGAGTATCCGCGCCTGGGGTCGGTGGTCGGGTATGTGAGCATGATGTCCCTGGCACAGGGCATCCGCAAAGCCGGCTCGACCGATACGGAAAAGCTCATTGCAGCCATGCGTGGTCTGCAGATGGACAGTCCCATGGGACGCTTCACCTGGCGTGCCATCGACCACCAGGCCACGCTGGGCGCCTATGTGGGGACCACGACCGTCAATCAGGGGCGCGGTGTCATGAAGGACTTCCGTTACATCGACGGTGCGGCGGTGCAGCCGACGGATGCAGAGATCCGCAAGCTGCGTCCGGCCGAAGCGATGCAATGAGGCCGCGCGCCTCGTGACGCAGTGACATGGCATAGCCTGCTCGTCCAGCTCCTGAATGGGCTGGCGAGCGCGTCGTCTCTGTTTCTGGTGGCGGTGGGCCTGTCGCTGATCTTCGGCGTCTCGCGCATCGTCAACTTCGCCCATGGCTCGCTGTACATGCTGGGCATTTACCTCGCCTACAGCTGCATCGAGCGGTTCGGGCCCGGTACCGCATTGGGCTTCTGGGGCGGTGTGGCCGTGGCTGCATGCCTCACCGCGGCCGTGGGTGCGCTCATCGAGGTCACGGTGCTGCGCCGGATTTACGCAGCGCCTGAGCTGTTCCAGTTGCTGGCCACGTTTGCGGTGGCACTCATCATGCGCGATGCGGTGCTCTGGTGGTGGGGGCCGGAGGACCTCCTGGGCCCGCGCGCCCCGGGTCTGAAGCACGCGGTGCAGGTGCTGGGTGCGCCGCTGCCCGCCTACGACTTGTTGCTGGTGGCCATCGGCCCGCTGGTCGTGCTGGCCCTGTGGTGGCTGTTGCGCCGCACCCGTTTCGGCGTGCTGATCCGTGCGGCCACCCAGGATCGGGAGATGGTGGCTGCACTGGGCGTGAATCAGTCCTGGCTCTTTACCGGGGTGTTTGCGCTGGGCTCCCTGCTCGCCGGTCTGGGGGGAGCGTTGCAAATCCCGCGTGAGCCGGCCAATCTCGCCATGGATCTCACGGTCATCGGAGAGGCGTTCGTGGTGGTGGTGGTGGGCGGTATGGGCAGTGTGCCCGGGGCCTATCTGGCCGCGCTCCTGATCGCGCAGATCAAGGCGCTGTGCTACGCATTGGGGACGGTCGATCTGGGTGGCTGGTCCTTTCCGATGTCCAAGCTCACGCTGGTTGTGGAGTTCGTGGTGATGGCGGTGGTGCTGGTCCTGCGGCCCTGGGGCCTGCTGGGCAAACCCTCGGCTGCGGTGCGCACGCCGGCTGACCAGGAGTGGCCGCTGCAGCCTGCGTCGCCACGCATGCGTTGGCTCACCTGGGGTCTGGTGGGGGCCCTGGCGTGTGTGCCGCTTGCAGCCGGTGCGTATCCCTACCTGCCGGTGCTGGGCATCGACATCCTGATTGCGGTCCTGTTCGCGACGAGCCTGCACTTCATCATGGGTCCGGCCGGCATGCATTCCTTCGGTCATGCCGCCTACTTCGGGCTGGGGGCCTACGGTGCGGCGCTGGCGCTCAAGGTGCTCGGGTTGCCGATGGCCGCTGCGCTGGTCGCAGGCCCGATGCTGGCCTTGGCGGGGGCGGTGCTGTTCGGGGCCCTTGCCGTGCGCTTGTCTGGTGTGTATCTGGCCATGCTGACGCTGGCGCTTGCACAGATTGTCTGGGCCGCCGTGTTTCAGTGGGACGGGCTCACCGGCGGCAGCAACGGCTTGGTGGGGATCTGGCCTCAGGGCTGGTTCGCTGACCGCTCTGTCTACTACCTGCTCGCCCTGGCTGTGGTCACGCTGAGTGTGGTCTGTATGCGGGCCATGCTCTTTTCTCCGTTCGGATACGCCCTGCGTGCGGGCCGCGATTCGCCTTTGCGTGCCGAGGCGGTCGGGCTGCATGTGGCACGGTTGCAGTGGGCGGCGTTTGCCGTGGCCGGCCTGTTTGCCGGCGTGGCAGGGGCCTTGTTCGCCTTTGCCAAGGGCACGATATCGCCCGAGACTGTGGCGGTCGGGCGCTCCATCGATGGTCTGGTGATGGTGCTGCTGGGCGGTGTGCAATCGCTGGCCGGACCGATCGTGGGCGCAGCCGCCTTCACCTGGCTGCAAGACACGATCATCCGCTCCACCGATTATTGGCGGGCGGTGCTGGGTGGCGTGATTCTGGTGCTGGTGCTGGCATTTCCGCAGGGCCTTGCGGGCGTGTTCGAAGCCGCGGTACGCCGCAGGGCGAGTCATGGTTCCGCGGCCCTTGACCGCGATCGGGTCGCCTCATGACCGACGACCCGACAGCTTGCGCAGGTCAGGCCGCCCTGTTGCGGGTCGAATCGCTGGTGCGCACCTTCGGTGGCATTCGGGCGGTGGATCGGGTGAGCTTCGATCTGGCGCCGGGCGAACTGCTCGCCCTGATCGGCCCCAATGGCGCGGGTAAGTCCACCTGTTTCAATTGCATCAACGGGCAATTGCGCCCGGACAGCGGTCGCATCCTGCTGAATGGCGCATCGATCGGTGGCCTCGCGCCCCGCGCCATCTGGCGTCGCGGCGTGGGCCGAACCTTTCAGATCGCTGCCACCTGGTCCTCGATGACCGTGTCGGAAAACGTTCAGCTCGCGTTACTTTCGCATGCCAGGCGGGCCTGGCAATGGTGGGCGCGCGCGGGCATGCTGCATCGCGACACCGCGCTCGCACTGCTGGACGATGTCGGCTTGCGCGACGCAGCCGATGTGCCCTGCGGCACGCTGGCCTATGGCGACATCAAGCGGCTCGAACTGGCCCTGGCACTGTCCAACCAGCCGCGTCTGCTGCTGATGGATGAGCCGACGGCTGGCATGGCGCCACGCGAGCGCCATGATCTGCTGGCCCTGGTCGCACGTCTGGTGCGAGAACGCGGTATCGGAGTGCTCTTTACCGAACACAGCATGGACGTTGTCTTTGCCCATGCCGATCGCATCATCGTGCTGGCGCGTGGCGAAGTGATTGCGCAAGGCCCGCCGCAGGTCATCCGCGCCGACGCCCGTGTGCAGGAGGTGTACCTCGGTGTGGCCGAGCCCGAGGCCCTGTCATGAGCGCCCCGATGCTGCAGGTGCAGGACTTGTGCGCCTGGTACGGCCGCGCCCAGGTGCTGTTCGATGTGTCGCTGTCGGTGGCACCGGGCGAAGTCGTTGCGTTGCTTGGTCGAAACGGCGCCGGAAAATCCACCACCATGAAGGCGATCCTGGGCATGGTCAGCCGACGCGCCCAGGTCCTGGACTTCAATGGTCAGGACATCCGCGCATTGCCCGCCCACCGGATTGCCAGGATGGGGCTGGGCTGGGTGCCCGAGGACCGGCGCATCTTCACCGATCTGAGCGTGCTCGAAAATCTCGAGGTCGGCCGGCAATCGCCCAGAGCAGGCGCGCCGCAATGGACCGTGTCATCGCTCTTTGATCTGTTTCCGAACCTGGCGCAGATGCCCGATCGGCTGGGCGGGCGCATGAGTGGCGGTGAGCAGCAGATGCTGACGGTGGCCCGCACGCTCATGGGGCAACCCCGCGTGGTCTTGCTCGATGAGCCTTCCGAAGGGGTGGCGCCGGTGATCGTGGCGCAGATGGCCCGGTCGATCAACGAAATGAAGCGCCAGGGACTCACCGTGGTGCTGTCGGAGCAGAACCTGTCGTTTGCGGCCCAGGTGTCGGATCGCGCCTATGTGCTGGAAAAAGGGCAGATGCGCTTTGAAGGCCCGATGGCCCGCCTCACGTCGGATGCCGCACTGCGCCACGAATGGCTGGGCGTTTGAACCGCATCACGCCTGACAGGGCAGGCGTTTACAATCGCCCGATGATCATCGACTCTCTGCTCGACACCGACCTCTACAAGTTCACCATGATGCAGGTCGTGCTGCACCAGTTTCCCGGTGCGCAGGTCGAATACCGCTTCAAGTGCCGCAACCCTGGCATTGATCTCGCACCCTTCGTGGACGAGATCCGTGCGGAGGTGCGTCACCTGTGCACCCTGCGCTTTACCGAGGCTGAGCTCGAGTACCTGCGCGGATTGCGATTCATCAAGAGTGACTTCGTCGATTTTCTCGGTCTCTTTCAGATGAACGCGAAGTACGTGACCGTGCAGCCCTCCGAGGCGGTGGCGGGCGAAATCGAGATCGTGGTGCGCGGGCCGTGGCTGCACACGATCCTCTTCGAGATTCCGCTGCTGGCCATCGTCAACGAGACCTACTTTCGAAACACCCAGCGTCACCCTGATTACAGCGCGGGCCGCCGGCGGCTGCTCGACAAGATCGGCCTGATTCGTAACGACGACACCCTGGCTGGCATGCGCGTGGCCGATTACGGTACCCGCAGACGGTTTGCTCGCGATTGGCATGAGGAGGTCATCGTCGGGCTGCGCGAAGAGCTGGGCGACAACTTTGCAGGCACCTCCAACGTACTGTTCGCCATGCGCCATGCGGTGACACCGCTGGGCACCATGGCCCATGAATATCTGCAGGCCTGTCAGGCACTGGGGCCGAGGCTGCGTGACTCCCAGACCTTCGGCTTCGAGGTCTGGGCGCGTGAATACCGGGGCGACCTTGGCATCGCCCTGTCCGACACCTATGGCATGCAGGCGTTCTTCCGCGATTTCGACTTGTATTTCTGCAAGCTCTTCGACGGTGCCCGGCATGATTCGGGCGATCCGTTCGATTGGGGTGAAAAGCTGATCGCGCATTACGAGTCACTGCGCATCGACGCCCGCACCAAGACGCTGATCTTTTCCGACAGCCTGAACGTGCCGCTTGCCATCAGCCTGTACAAGCGGTTTGCATCGCGCACGCGGCTTGCGTTTGGCATCGGTACCAATCTCACCAACGACATGGGGTTCACCCCCTTGCAGATCGTGATCAAGATGGTCCGCTGCAACGGCCAGCCGGTGGCCAAGCTCTCCGATACCCCGGAAAAGACCATGTGCGACGATCCGGCCTATCTGGCCTATCTGCGGCAGGTGTTTCAGGTGGCGGTTCCTTGAGCCTGCCCGACTCGACCCCACCCAGCCCGACTGACTGACATGACGACCGAGTCCGACGCATCCTCCGACGCCCTCGATACCACCGCGAATCGCGCCCGCATTCTGAGCCGCATCCGCAGTGCGCAGGGGCGCAACGCCGAGGCGTCCAATACGCAGCGCGAGTCGATCGCCGACTGGATCGCCAAGCGATCGATCGGACCGCAACCGACAGTCGGCGCCGATCGCGTCGCACACTTCGAAGCCCAGGCTGCCCGCATGTCCAGCACCACGCAACGCGTGGCCCGCATGAGCGAAGTGCCGCTGGCCGTCGCCGCCTATCTGCAGGCGCAGGGTCTGGCGCGCGAGGCGGTCTGCTGGAATACGCTGGGTGGGCTCGATTGGGCGGCAGCCGGGCTGGTTGTGCAGGCGCGTCGCCCGCAGGGCGACGATCTGGTGGGCATCAGTGGCGCATTCGTTGCGATCGCCGAGACCGGCACGCTGATGATGCTCTCGGGGCCCGACACGCCGGCCTCGATGCATCTGCTCCCCGAGACGCACATTGCCGTGGTGCCCACGAACCGCGTGGTGGCGCACTACGAGGAGGCGTTTGCGCTGGCGCGAGACGAGCGCGGGCAACTGCCGCGTGCCACCAATCTGGTTTCGGGGCCCTCACGCACCGGCGATATCGAGCAAACCATCGTCCTGGGGGCCCACGGCCCGTATCGCGTGCACGTCATTCTGGTCGGGGAGGGCGTCTGATGAAACCGCGCCTGCTCATCACCCGCAAGGTCTTTCCGGAGGTCACACACGCGCTGTCGCAGGCCTATGAAGTGCAGGCCAATCCGGACGATGCCCTGTGGTCGCCAGCCGAGTTTCATGCACGGCTCGCCCACTGTGATGCGCTGTTCGTGGTCGCCACCGACCGGGTCGATGATGCTGCGCTGCAGTCGGCGCCGCATCTGAAGATCGTGGCGACCGGCTCGGTGGGTTACAACCATATCGACCTGGCGGCCTGTTCGGCCCGGGGCATTGCAGTCACCAACACTCCCGACGTCCTCACTGAGGCCACGGCCGACATGGCGTGGGCTTTGCTCATGGCCACGGCGCGGCGCGTCAGCGAGTCCGAACGCTGGCTGCGCGAGGGTCAGTGGGGGCGCTGGGCCTGGGATCAGTTTCTGGGTGCCGATGTGCATGGGGCCACGCTCGGGATCGTGGGCATGGGTCGCATCGGGTCGGCCATCGCCCGCCGTGCTGCGGGGTTTTCCATGCGACTCTTGTACTGCAACCGCTCGGCCGCCCCCAATGCATCAGAACTGGGCGCACAGCGCGTGGAGCTGGATGCGCTGCTGGCGCAGGCAGACCATGTGATGCTCGTGTTGCCCTATTCGGCGGCCACCCACCACCTGATCGGCGCGCGCGAACTGGCATGCATGAAGCCCACCGCCACATTGGTGAACATTGCCCGCGGTGGCATCGTCGACGACGCCGCGCTTGCCCAGGCACTGCAGGCGGGGCGCATCGCCGCGGCGGGCCTCGATGTCTACGAAAATGAACCGCAGGTCCATCCTGCGTTGCTGGCACAACGCAACGTGGTACTCACGCCGCATCTGGGTAGTGCCACGCGCTCGTCCCGTCTGGGCATGGCCATGCTGACCGCACGCAATCTGCTGGCCTTCGCGGCGGCTGAGCCGCTGCCATCGTGTCTGAACCCTGACCGTCGCCTGACAGCCGGCTGACTCCGGACGCTCACTGACTCACCCTGCCCTTCACGCGCCTCCATCATGCCCACCATCCAACTGCAGCGCGACCACGTCCTGGGATTGAAGAAAGCCAAAGCTGCCGCTCAAAAAGTGGCGGATGAAATGGAGCGTGAGTTCGGCATGAGCTGCGAATGGGACGGCAACACGCTGTACTTCGAGCGCACGGGCGTGAGCGGCGAACTCAGTGTCAGCAAGTCGCACATCGCATTGACCGCCGAGCTGGGCTTCTTGCTGTCAGCATTCAAGGGCCGCATCGAAGAGCAGATCCACCGCAACTTCGATGAATACTTCGGCTGAGCTTTTCAGCGGAGCTTTTCGGCCGAGTTTTTCGGCCGAGTTTTTTCGGCCAAGCTGCGCGAGTCAGGCGTCCTTCAGATCGGCGATCAGCCCGATGTACCGAGTCATGGCCTCTGGCTGCGCGGTGCCCTTCAGCTCGTTCCAGGCGTCCCATTTGGCGCGCCCGATCATGTCGGTAAAGCCAGGCCGCTTGTCCTGCACATCGCCTTCCGAGCCTTGCTTGTAGAGTGCATAGAGCTGTAGCAAGGTGGCGTTGTCGGGCCGCTCACTCAGCGTTTTGGAATCGGCCACTGCCTGCTCGAACTGCTGTTTCAAATCTGCCATGACCTGGACTCCTGCTGAAAGGGGGTAGACGGCGGCTATCATAGCCTCGCCAGTGCCGTGTGCCGATGCGCATGCACAGGAGTTCCCAGCAGGCCCTCTTGCATCACCCCCAGACACGGAGACGCTGTGGCCAACATGAAAGCGGCGCACCGCGAGCGCATGTCCAGCGTCGACACGACCTGGTTGCGGATGGACCGACCCGGCAACCTGATGGTCATCGTCGGGATCATGGTCTTCGATCGTCCGGTCGACCGGCGCAAGCTCAAGGCCTTGCTGGCCAATCGCCTGCTGGCGTTTCCCCGGTTTCGCCAGTGCGTCCAGACCGATGCCAGCGGTGCAGCCTGGTGGGTGGACGATGCGCACTTCGATCTCGATGCCCATCTGGTGCACAGCCGCCTTGCCCCGCCTGCGGATGACGCCGCGCTGCAGGCACTGGTGGCGCAACGCGCGGTCACCCCGCTCGATCCTCAGCGCCCGCTGTGGCAATTCGAGGTCATCGAAGGCTACCGCGGCACCAGCGCACTGGTGGCACGGATCCATCATTGCATCGCCGATGGCATCGCGCTCATTCGGGTGCTCCTGAGCCTGACCGACGACGCGCCTCGTGCATCGACCGAACCATCCACTCGCCGCGCGACGCAGGCTGCTCGCCGCGCCTCCAGTGGGCTGCTGTGGCCACCGATGTTTCGCAGACCCACAGCCGATACCGAAGCAGGTGATCCGACGGCCGACGGGCTGGGCCAGGCCACGCTGTCTTCGAATCCTTGGCAAACGCTGCTGCAACCCCTGACCGAGCGCGCCGTGCAGGCGATTGGTGCGGCAGGTCAGGTCGTCACCGGTTCGATGAAGCTCGCCACTCGGCCCGATCAGCTGGGCGGCTACGCGCAGGTGGGCCAGCGCGCGGTGGCCGATGCGGTGCAGTTGGCCCTCATGCCTGCCGATACGCTCACACGGCTCAAAGGCACAGTGGGTCTGCACAAGCGGGTGGCCTGGAACGAGCCGCTGCCCCTGGACGATGTGAAGCTGGTGGGACGTGCCCTGCAGGCTTCGGTCAACGACGTGCTGCTCTCTTGTGTCGCCGGTGCACTGCGCCGGTATCTGATCGCGCACGGAGAGGACACCGAGGGCTGTCAGATTCGTGCCATGGTCCCGGTCAATTTGCGCCCGGCCTCAGCGGGTCTGGAGCTGGGGAACCGCTTCGGACTGGTGCCGCTGGTGCTGCCGGTAGGGATGGTGAATCCGGTGGCGCGTTTGCAGGAGGTCCGCCGGCGCATGGATGCACTGAAGGGCGGGTATCAGGCGCTGATCACCTATGGTTTGCTGGCGGCGGTGGGGCATGCTCCGCGGGCGGTACAGGACCCGATCCTGCAGTTCATGGCCAACAAGACCACGGCGGTCATGACCAACGTGCCTGGCCCGGGCGCTCCGATGTCGATGGCCGGTCGAACGCTGTCGCGGATGATGTTCTGGGTGCCGCAGTCAGGCGATGTCGGCCTGGGCGTGTCGATCCTCTCGTATGCCGGGGGCGTGCAGTTCGGGGTCATGGCCGACGCGGGGTTCTGCCCCGATCCGCAGCAGCTCATTGATGCCTTCGCCCCTGAATTCGAGCAGTTGCTCCTGCTCGCCGCGGTCTTGCCGCAGGACGCACTCGGGCAGGGCGAACTGGATGCGCAGCGTCTTGAGGCGGTGCTCTTCGGTGTCTGAGCGCGCACCAAGGCAAGCCTTGCGCTGGCCGGCCGTCACCGGCTTGTATGCGCTGGCCGTCGTCGTGGGGCTCGGGTCGGCATGGGCCGTGCTGCGCAGTGGCGCGGGGTTCGGTGAGTCGGTGGGCCCGTGGCGCATCAACATGCTGGCGGGCAGTGCGCAAGCCGACCTCTACACCCGCGCCAGGGTGGCATTGGGCGGATTGCTGGCGCTGTCCCGCGGTGAAACCATGTACTACGTGGCGCAGACCGACAGTACGGGTCAGCCGCTGCGATCGCGCTGCACCTACCGCATCGAAGGGGTGCCGCCACCCGCACGCTGGTGGAGCATCACGGCCTATGCCGAGGACTTCCATCTGTTTCCTGCGCAGGCGCGGCAGTACAGCCTCAACGGCAACACCGCGGTGCTGGATGCACAGGGGCGCTTTCGCCTGATCAGTGCACCCGATCCTCAACCTGCGCTGAATGCGGGCGCGTCTGAACGTGGGTGGCTGCATACGCCGGGTGATCGCGGCCTGATGTTCACGCTGCGCTTGTATAACCCGCACACCGGTGTGGCGCAGTCTCCGGCGTCACTGGTGGCGCCCACGATCCATGTCGTGGAGGGTTGTCGCTGATGCCTGCGCGTGCGCGCTCCTGGTACACCCGCATCATGACCCTGCTCGCGGTGGCGGTGGCCGTTCATCTGACTGCGCTCTGGGCCTTGCCCCGTCTCATCATGGGTCGGGTCATGTCGGCGGCAGCGCCCGCCCCGCAGGCGTCCAATCGCGTGGTGTTTCCGCCTCCGACCGACCATGTGCAGCGCCGCGTGGTCATGCCCAGCCCGGATCTGCTTTACGCGCTTTGCACCTTTGATGTCTCGATGCAGCCGATGCGCATCCGAGCCGATCCCAAGACACCACACTATTGGTCGATTGCGCTGTATGCCGCCAACTCCGACAACTTTTTCGTGATCAATGATCGCCAGGCGGCAGGTCTGCCAGTGGACATCATCCTGAGCGGGCCGAGCGCGTACCCGACGCCCTCTGCAAAGCCACCTCCCGGTGCATCGTTGCCCCCATCCCTGCCCGCATCGGCTCAGCAGACCGGAGCGCAGACCGTCCACGCGCCGTCCACGCAGGGCCTGTTGCTGATGCGGGTGCTGGTGACCGATGACGCCCGCGAACGCGACATCGTGGAGGCGGCGCGCCGGTCCTTGCAGTGCGAGCCGCTGATGGGCGCGTCCTAGCGGCGTCTCGCGTGATGTCGGAGTGACGCAGCCCCGGAGCGCCGTCGCCGCTCAGCGATTCAGGCCGTGCAAAGGCACTCCCGCCCGCGGCCAGTCCATCGCCACCAGCTTTCCGCTGACCGACAAGGTGATGAAAGCGGTCTTCAGATCGGGCCCGCCGAAGCAGATGTTGGTGGTGTATAGATCGGGCATTGACACCAGGTGCGATGGCCCGCCATCGGGTGGAATGACCGTGATGCCGGCTTCAAAGAGCGATGCCACGCAGACATTGCCGCCTGAATCCACCGCTAGCGAATCAAACAGCCGAAATGTCGACATGCCTGCAAGGAGCCTGCCACCGTTGGGTGCCGGGAAGGGCAGTTTTTTCACGATACCGGGGGCCTCGATGTCGAAGGCCCAGACCCGGCCGGTTTGTGTTTCTGCCACATACAAGCGTTGACCGTCGGGCGACAGTCCGATCCCGTTGGGCGTCATCATTGGGTAGATGACTTCCTGGATCGCAGAGCCGTCGGCGCGCGCATAGAACACGCCCCCGCGATCCAGATCGCGGTGACGCCCCTTGCCCAGATCGGTGAACCAGAAGCCGCCGTGACCATCGAACACCAGGTCGTTGGGGCCGCGCAGCGGGCCGTTCGGACCGTGGGTGTAGAGCACTTCCACCTGACCGGTGGCGAGGTCCACGCGTTCGATGCGACCGCCCGAATAGTCGGCAGGCTGATGGCCGGGGCGTTTGCCGCCGCCCTTGATCGGCAGCCATTCGAAGCCGCCGTTGTTGCACAGGTAGACCTTGCCATCCGGGCCCATCGCGGCGCCGTTCGGGCCGCCTCCCGGCCTGGCCACCACCTCGGTGCGGCCATCGGGTTTGACGCGGGTCAGTGTGCCGGCCTCGATTTCCACCAGCAGCACGTCGCCATTGGGCAACGCGATGGGGCCCTCGGGGAAACGCAGCCCCGAGGCGATTTCACGAATGGCAGTCATGTGGTGGTCTCCGGTAGAGTTGAAACGGGGCTTAGGCAATGCGTCGGGCGTGATCTTTCCAGTACGGCTCGCGCAGCACGCGCTTGAGGATCTTGCCGCTGGGGTTGCGGGGAATGCTGTCCACGAAATCCACCGACTTAGGACACTTGAAGCGTGCGATCCGCTCGCGCATGAACGCCATGATCGCCTGCGCATCGGCTGCGGTCCCAGGCTTGAGCACCACAATCGCCTTGACCGCCTCGCCCCATTTGTCGTCGGGCACGCCGATGATCGCGCCGTCTGCCACCGAAGGATGCAGCATCAGTGCATTTTCGACTTCAGCCGGATAGATGTTTTCGCCGCCGGAAACGATCATGTCCTTGATGCGGTCATGCAAAAACAGATAGCCGTCCTGCATGTAGCCGGCGTCGCCGGTGCGCAACCAGGGGTCTTCGCCTGGTGCGCCTGGGATCAGTGTGTCTTGCGTGGCTTCGGGCTTGCGCCAGTAGCGGGTCATGTTCTTGGGGGTGCGCACGAGCAGCTCGCCCACCTCACCTTCATCGGCGGTCTCATCGGTGCCCGGGCGAATGACTCTCAGTTCAACGTCCTTCATGGCCAGACCCGCTGAGCGAAGCAATGCGGCTCTGGGGCCCTCAGCGACATGGTCCCGCGCGGGCAACACGGTCACAGCGCCGGAGGTTTCCGTCAGACCATAGACCTGCACGAAATCGCAACCCAGTACGCGCATCGCATCGATCAGCACACGGTCCGAGATCGGCGAGGCCCCATACGAGATCATCTTCAGCGCAGAAAAATCCTGTTTTTCCACCCCGGGCGCCTGCAGCAGGAACTGGATCATGGCCGGCACCAGGAAGGCGTGGCTCACGCGGCGCTTCACCAGCGCATCCAACACCGCCACCGGCTCGAAGTCGGGCAGGGTGACGCTCAATCCGCCCATGGCATGGGTGAGCAGTGCGATGCCGTGTCCGGCGATGTGAAAGGCCGGCAGCGCATTGAGGTTGACATCCGACTGGGGGCGGTAGTCCCACACCTCAGCCACACCGTCGACCAGGGAGTGGGTGAGGGCACGGTGCGACAGCTCAACGCCCTTGGGCAGACCGGTCGTGCCCGAGGAATACAGCTGCAGCGCGGCGTCTTCGGGTTGCGGGCGAAAGCCCGGATCGATGTTCGGGTGCGGTGCCGCCCATTGTTCCAGGGTGGGCCATTGCGCACCTGCTGTCTCACCTGGCAAGTTGGAACCCGCGCCGCCCGGGGGTTGCGCCTGCGACAGCACGGTGGCGCGCAGCGTGGGCACGGCGATGCCGGCCAGCAGCGGCGCAAACTCGGCATCGGTCATCAGAAACCTGGCCTGACCGTCATCGAGGATGTACTGCACTTCCGGGCCGGCCAGGCGCCAGTTCACTGGCATGCACACTGCCCCAATCTTTTGTGCAGCCAGCGTCACCATGGCGCTTTCCGGTTGGTGGCGGGTCAGTGTGGCGACCCGATCGTCGCGGCCCACCCCCGCTGCCACCATGGCCTGTGCCAGTCGATTGGTCAGGGCCTCCACTTCTGCGAAGGACCAGTCGCGACCCGGCGCGGACCAGGCGATCGCCGTGGGTCGTTCGACCGCCTGACGGCGTGACATGTCAAGGCTCGAGAGGTGCATGGTGTCTCCGTGATCGTCTGGATGTGCGCTTCAAGGCGCATCGATTCCCGATAGGGGATCACCGAGCATAGCGTGCGGCAGCGCCTGTTGCGATCTCAGGCCGGCTGGAACGTTTCGAGGAATCGCAGCAGGACGGCCGTGGCCACGTCAGCGTCCTGCACGGTCATGATCTCGTCGGGATGATGGCTGATCCCGCCATGACCGCAGCGCACGAACAGCATGGCCGTCGGACAGACCGCAGGAAATGCCATGGCGTCGTGCCCGGCACCCGAAGGCAGATGCTCCACGGGCAGACCTTCTGCCGCGATGGCGTGCGCAAGGTGCTCCTGCAGTTTCGGGTCGCACGGTGCCGCGCGCAACTCGAAAAACGGCTCGAAGCTGAGGGTCACCCCCCGGCGCTTTGCAATGGCGTCGCATTGGGCTTGCAGCGCAGCCAAGGCTGCCAGCCGGGTGGCATCGACACCCGACCGCAGATCGATCGTGAACTCCACATCCTGTGCAATGACATTGACCGCGCCGGGCAGGACCGTGAGTCGGCCCACGGTGCCGACCAGGCCAGGATGGGTGCTGCAGTGCGATTCCACCGCCAGCACCATCTCGCTGGCAGCCGCCAGCGCATCACGACGATTGCCCATGGGGACGGTGCCCGCATGGCCAGCCAGCCCGGTGACCATGCAGCGCACGCGTGTCGCCCCGGCAATGGCCGTGACCACGCCCAGAGCCAAGCCCTTGCCCAGCAGGACCGGCCCCTGCTCGATATGCGATTCAATGAACGCGACGACCTGAGCGCCGCGTCGATCCAGCCCAGCCAGTCCGTCCGGGTCACCACCGAAGGCACGCAGTGCATCACGCAGGCTCACCCCCTGGGCATCGGTGCGATCGAACCAGCTGCGATCGAATGCGCCGGCCATGGCCTTGCTGCCAATGAGCGTGACGCCAAAGCGCACCCCTTCCTCGTCGCCAAAGGCCACGACTTCTAACGCCACCGGCAAGCGCACGCCGCGCGCATGCAGATCGGCGATGCAGGCGATAGGCGACAGAATGCCGAAGAGCCCGTCATAGCGCCCGGCGTTGCGCACGGTGTCCATGTGCGAACCGGTCATGACCACCGGTGCGTTGGGCGTGAGGCCCTCATAGCGACCCACCACATTGCCCAGCGCGTCCCAGTGCACCTGCATGCCGGCTTCGCGCATCCAGCCAGCGATGGTCTCGCCTGCCTGACGATGCTCGGGCGTGAGATACGCCCGAGTGATCCGTGGCGCATCTTCACTGATGGCTGCGAGCAGATCGGCGCGAGCCATGATCGCAGGACCGAAGCGCAGTGAGCCGTCTGCCGCTTTCCCGTCAGGTGGGGTATGCACCGAGGCGGACTGCAGGCTCATCGGGCGGGCGCCGGATGATGCGCCATCCAGTGACGCGCAATGTCTGCGCGCCGGCAGACCCACACCCGGTCATGGCGCTCGACATGGTCCAGGAAACGCTGCAGCGCACGGAACCTTCCAGGCCTGCCCAGCAATCGGCAGTGCATGCCGATCGACATCATCTTGGGCGCCTCGGCGCCTTCGGCGTACAGCACATCGAAGGTGTCGATCAGGTACTGCAGAAAGTGATCGCCGGTATTGAAGCCTTGAGGCGACGCGAATCGCATGTCATTGGCATCCAGCGTGTAAGGCACCACAAGATGGTCTACCTCGGTGCCGTCAGTGCGCGCCACCCGGGTCCAGAACGGCAGCTCATCGCCGTAGTAATCGGCGTCGTACAAAAATCCGCCGTGATCGGCCACCAGCCGTCGCGTGTTGGGGCTGTCGCGCCCGGTGTACCAGCCCAGTGGCCGTTCACCGGTCAGTCGTTCGATGATCTGCATGCCCACGCGCATGTGCTCGCGTTCGGTCGCTTCATCGATGCCCTGGTAATGGATCCACCGCCAGCCATGGCAGGCAATTTCGTGGCCCAGTTCCACGAAGGCACGGGTCACGTCCGGATGGCGTTCCAGCGCCATCGCAATCCCAAAGACCGTGAGCGGCAGCCCGCGCTGTTCGAACTCACGCAGGATGCGCCACACGCCCACGCGTGAGCCGTACTCATAGATGGACTCCATCGACAGATGCCGGTCCGGGTACGCCGCAGCGCCAACGATCTCCGAGAGAAACTGCTCGGATCCTGCATCGCCATGAAGCACGCAGTTCTCGCCACCTTCCTCATAGTTCAGAACGAACTGGACTGCAATGCGTGCATTGCCTGGCCATTGCGGATGTGGAGGCGTGCGGCCGTACCCCACGAGGTCGCGCGGGTAGGGGGGCTGGATCAACGCTTGGTTCATGACGCGCTCGGATCGAAGAGGGGTTCAGACCAATTCGAAGAGCACATCCTGGGCGCCCTCCCACAATGTTTTGACGCCCATGGCACGCAGGTGCTCGCGCCCTTCGACAATCGTCAGAAAATGGTTGCCAGCGAGCTGTCCCATCTTCGAAGCAAAGCAGCACGATCCATAGGCGATCAGCAGTTCGGTCTCGCTGAATCCGCCCGGATAAAAGAGGATGTCGCCAACCGAGGGGTGGCTGGTGTGGTTCTCAAAGCCCACGCCCAGATCGAATTCGCCCAAAGGGACCCAGACTCCTTCGCCGCTCCAGCGCACATGAATCACTTTCTGCCGATAGGGCAGCAGTTTCATGAAGGCTTCAACGGTCTTGGGCGCGTCCGGATTGGTTTCGGCAATGAAGGTGTGACCGGCAGAGGTGATGCGGAGTCTGGGCATGGCAGGCGCGAGGCTAAAGTGGCACGGCGAAGCATTGTGCCGGAATCAATCCTGCGCATCGACTAAACCCAGGCGCTTCAACTCGAAAAGACCCGCTCCATTTCGCGTCGGAACGCCACCGCAGGGTTGCGCGCGTCATACGCCACATCGCTCCAGCGCACATTCATGCCGGCCTTCACTGCGCGCTTGAGCTTCACGCCATGGGCCAGACCCAAGGGCAGCCCACCGGCTGCCAGTGAGTCCACCGCAGGCATGAGCTTTCCATAGACCGTGAATCCCCCCTCGCCATCGAGCATTTCGCCCGCCTTCAGATCCCGCTTGGCCGTGGCCACCACGTCGCCACGCCAATCGTCTGGCGCACCGGTGGGCTCGCCCCTCAGGCCTACGGAGGCGACCGAGATGCCCAGCTCCAGACCGATCAGGTGATACGGCTTGTACATGGCCGAGAAGTTGCCGCTCGCATCGGTGTGCAGGCCGTACTCCTTGAAGCATCGGCGCACATAGTCCGAGTCGGCAGCGAAGGTGACGTACACGCCCCACCGCAAGTCTCTGAAGACCGCGCGGCGGTCGCGCTCCAGACTCGAAATCACTTCCACCTGACCGCGATGATGCAACACGCCTCCATCGGCTGCAGGCCTAAGCAGGTGCGGCAGATCGTCTACGCCGCAGGCCGGGAAGGCCAGGCCGTCAGGCGCGGGCGTCAGTCCGGTCGCATTGGCCACGGCCGCCATCTCAATCGCCGACTTGGTGCCGTCCAGAAACGAGTTGAACATCTGCGGGTTCATGCCCCCGGCCTTGGCGTCTTCAGGCGTGATGCCGTAGTGCGGCCACACGGTCTGTGGCGTCGAGGCGTGATATTCGGGCAGATACTTGGTGCCCTTGCCCGCAGCCATCACCTCAAAGCCCGCCGCCCGTGCCCAATCGACCATCTCGCAGATCAGGGCAGGCTGATCGCCATAGGCGAGCGAATACACAATCCCCGCTTCGCGCGCGCGGCGCGCCAGCAAGGGGCCAGCGAGCGCATCCGCTTCCACGTTCACCATCACGATGTGCTTGCCATGCTGGCAGCAGGCCAGCACATGGGCGATCCCCGCCGAGGGGCTGCCGGTGGCATCAATCACGATATCGATTTCGGGTGCGGCAATCATCGCGGCCGTGTCATCGGTCAGCCGTGTGCTGCCGTCACGCGCAGCCGCAGCAAAGCTGCGTGCGCTCAGTGCCTGCGCGGGCCAGCCGGTGTGCAACAAGGCAGCCTTGGCCCGTGCGGGCGAGAGGTCGGAGACGGCCACCAGATGCACTCCAGGCGTGCGGCGCACCTGCGACAAATACATGGAGCCGAATTTTCCGGCGCCGATCAACCCGATGCGCAATGGCTTGCCTTGGGCAGCACGCTGTTGAAGCAGACGATGCAGGTTCATTCGATGCGCCTCAGGCCGCTTGCGCCAGAGGCAGCGTGTTGATGCGCACTGAACGATCCGTCAGACAGTTGTCCGGCAAAGCCTCGATCGGCGTGAAGTCCCGGTGGGCGATCCAGTCGGCACGCTTGAACTGGCGAATGTGGTTGGACACCGCACACAGGCTCAAGTACACGATGTTCCGATGCCAGGGCGACATGTTCGAGGGCGACCCATGCACCAGGCAGGAGTGAAAGAGCAACATCGACCCTGCCGGTCCCTTGGGCGCAACCATGCCACCGCGCGCCACCAGCTTCGTGATGGTGTCGTTGTCGATCGTCCAGAGCGGGTAGCTGGTCGTGGACAGATCGTGACTCGCATCGATGGCGCCCAGCTTGTGCGAACCCGGAATGAACAGCAGCGGCCCGTTGAATTCATTGACCTCGTCCAGAAACACCGACACGTTCATGGCCCGTGCCTCGGGCATGTGGTCATCGGCTTTCCAGGTGCCATAGTCCTGGTGCCATTGCCAGACATCGCCATCAAAGGCCTGCTTGCCGTTGATCTTGTACTGATGCATGTAGACCGGCTCACCGAAGATCTGCGTGACCGGCTCGATCATCCGCGGGTGTCGCCCGAGCTTGGCAAAGGCTTCATTCATGAGGTGTGCAGCAAACACGGTGCGCACCGCGTCGGAGCCGCGTTCACGAATGATTTCCGGCCGGTGCTGACTGTAGAGCGAGGGCAATTCGCCCTTGAGCACGGCCATTTCCTCGGCGCTGAACAGCGATGGAAAAAAGAGGTAGCCATCGCGGTCAAACTGGGCAATCTGTTCGGGGGTCAGTTTCATGTGGGCTCCTGGGGGTTCTCGGTCTGGTGTTGTGTCGAGCGATCCGTCACTGAAGTCGCAGGCAGGGCGTCCAGCAACAGGTCGGCTGAGTGTTCGCAGTGTTCGCGCGCCAGTCGCTCCGCGGCTTGCGCGTCGCCGATGGCAATGGCGTCGAGGATCGCTTCATGTTCGGTCCAGATGTTCTGCAGGGTGTCGACAGCCCGCAAATAGGTGGCCATGGTGCGGCGGGTGTGCAGCCAATGCACTTCGGCCGTTTCGCCCAGCAGGGCATTGTCGGCTGCCGCATAAATAAAGCGGTGAAACGCGATGTCTGCGTCGACTAGCAGCCCCAATTCCCCGTGTCGGGCGGCTGCACGGCCGGCTGCGATCAACTGGCGCCCTTGTGACAACAGCGCTGCAGGCGGACGTCGCGCTGCACTGCGGGCCGCCAGGGCATCGAGCGCACCGCGCACCGCGTAGAGCTGTCCGACAAAGTGCCGGGTGAGCGGAATGACTTCGATGCCATAGCGACCGGGCTCATCCTTGATCAGCCCCTGGCGACGCAGCAGCAGCAGCGCCTGCAGGATCGGTTGACGGGACACGCCCAGCTGCTGCGCGAGCCCTTCCTGCGTATGACGCTCGCCCGGGCGCAGTTCGCCGCTCACGATCGCGTCGAGCAGGGCGCGGTATGTCTGGTCGACCCGAGCGGGCACGGCAGGCAATGCGCCCAGGCTGGACGCTGCGGCATCGTGGGCTGAGAGGGCAATGGATGGGCGTGAACTCATGGGCAGGCTGCGCACGGACGATAAATTGTATACAGAATCCAAATCAAAGCGCATTGCCTGGATCTCAGGCTGCCTCAACAGTGTGTCAACGGGGTCAGCCGGATGTCGCGCTGAGGCGTTACACAGCCTTCCCGCCAAAGGAGTGTGACGATGTCTGCATCAGGTCTGAGTTCAACGCCCCTTCCCCCTGCTGCGCGCCCCGATTCGGAGCAGCCTGCACTGGAGTCGACGCGGGCTGAAGAGATCCGAGGACTGATCGAGCCGCCAGCGCTGTCCGAGGCCAGCCCGGTTGATTTGCTGTGCGCACGCTTTGCCCTGCAGTCGGTGCTCACGCTGGGCTCCAAGTTCAACCTGCGCCGTGATGTCAACAACCTGGTGACGCTGGCAGGCCGATGGTTCGTGTGGCCGCGACCGGTCCTTGCGCGCCTGCAGGTGCATGTGGCCCGTCGCTGCGCTGAATCCCCGGCGTGGGCGGGCGCGGGCGAGCTGACGCCCGAGGACTTCATGGCGCGTCATGGCGTCTGGAGCGGCCTGTACGACGACACGGCGTTTCATTACTACATCGACGAATTCGTGAAGATGCACAGCAAGGATCTGCTAAGCGTCTTTCAGATCAGCATCGATCGATTCGAGCGGCGTCTGGCCGGCCAGCCGATCCGATTGGTCGACAACATCGCCATGCTGGGACGCGTCCTCGATCTGTCGGCCTGCGAGCGCGCGATCCTGCTGCATGCTGCGCTGTGCCGCTACCAGCGCGAACTGAGACCCGTACTGGTGGATTGCAAAGCGGCCAGCGCACAGGAAGCCTATGCCATGCTGGCGCGCGTCCTCGGACAGGATGTCCAGGAAACCGCAGCGGCATTGCGAGCGGGCGGGCGTCTTGAATCGCTGGGTCTGATCGAAACGCCGATCGCTGAGCATGCGATCACCGATCTGGGCGACCTGATGCGCGTCTCCGACAAACTCCTGTCGGTTCTTACGGCCCATTACGAGACCGAGAGCGCCATGATGGCGGCCTTCACGCGCCCGGCCCGGCCCACGGCCTTGGGCATCGATGACTTCTCGCATGTGGGGGACGACACCCGCTATCTGGGTGCCTTGCTGTCGGCGGCTGTCACAGGCCAGGAGCAGGGCGTGAACGTACTGCTTTACGGGCCCACCGGCACCGGAAAGACCGAGTTCGCCAAGGTGATTGCAGCCCTGGCCGGCTGCGAACTCTATGAAGTCGATTGTCTGGATCGCGATGGCAACAGCCTGTCCGGCAAGGAACGGTATCGATCCTTGCAGGTCTCACAGGCGTTTTTGAAAGGGCGTCACAAGGCAGTCTTGCTCTTTGACGAGGTCGAGGATGTGTTTCCTCCGATCAGCGAACCGGTGCTCAACCTCTTTGGTGCTGACGATGGTCGCAGCACAACGGTCAACGGCAAGGCCTGGGTGAATCAGACCCTGGAGCAAAATCCGGTGCCAACGATCTGGGTAAGTAACTCGATTCACCAGATCGACCCTGCGTATCTTCGCCGCTTCCAGTTCCATCTTGAACTGGCGAATCCGCCGCATGGGGTGCGTGAAAACATTGCACGACGCCATCTGTCCGAGTTGGGCGTCACGGATGCGTTCATCGCCAAAGTCGCGGCCCGCAAAGCGGTGTCACCGGCGCAGATCCAGTCAGCCGCACGTTTTGCGCGCCTCACCCGCGGATCGCTGGAGGATCCGGTGGAAGCGCTGGTCGAGCGTCAGCTTGAGCGGGCCGACAAGGCGCTGGGCCAGTCGGGTGAAGATGATGGCTTTCGTCCGATCCCGACGCATTACGACATGAGCCTGCTCAACGTCGAGAGCAGGCATCCGGTCGCGAAGATCATCGATGCACTCAAGGCTCGGCCGCGTGCCAGCCTGTGTTTTTATGGCTTGCCGGGCACGGGCAAGACGGCGCTCGGTGAACATATTGCACGCAGCATCGAC
>JBIKKG010000308.1:0-3805 GCA_044360485.1 Burkholderiaceae bacterium
CACCGGGCTTCATGCCCGGGCGCCCGCAGGACAGGGCTTTCCACGGCAATATCGTGCAGGCCATGCTGGCCTGGGCGCGGGGCGATCCGATGCAGACCCGCTCGGGCGCACCCGACCACAGCCCCCGAGCTATTGGTCTGAACGAGGCCGACCGCCTGATTGCGATTGGCTCCGATCGCATGATGGCGGCGGTGGCACGCGCACGTGGCGAGTCCCTGGCCGCATTCCTCAAGCCTGGCCACCGGGGCATCGGGTCCATCAACTCGCCCATGCAATGCATGCTCAAGGGGCTCTGCGGCCAATGTCTGCAACCCCAGACCGATCCGCTCACGGGTCGGACTCGCCTGGTGTTTTCCTGCGCGCAGCAGGATCAGCCGCTGGAGTCGGTTGACTTTGCCGCCCTGGATCAGCGGTTAAGGCAAAACAGCCTTCAGGAAAAGCTGACCGCCCGCTGGCTGGTCCAGCTGACCGGCGACCGCCCGGCGGCAGGCTGACCTCTCCAGGCGGTCACACCGCCGGATTTGGTGCATTGCGACAAGCGCCTGCATCAAGGGATAATCAGTCTCTTATCGTATCGGAGCATCGCCCGTGCTGTACCAACTTCGCGAAGCACAACGAGCCGTCCTGACGCCCCTGTCCAGTTGGGCCGAAGCGATGAGTCAGGTGTACAGCAACCCGTACAGCCCCGCGGCCTACATGCCGTTTGCCCCCCGATTTGCAGCCGGTTTCGAGCTGCTCCATCGCCTGGGCAAGGAATACGAAAAGCCGCCCTGGGGTCTGGAGACCACCACCATCGACGGTGAAGAGGTCACGGTCGTCGAGCGCATCGAGCTGAGCAAACCGTTCTGTCGGCTGATCAAATTCGAGCGGCTCATGCCCACGCGCCTCAAGCGCCGCAAGGCCGACCCCACCGTCCTGCTCTTTGCGCCCCTCTCCGGGCATCATGCAACCCTGCTGCGCGATACGGTACGTGCCCTGCTCCCCAACCACGAGGTCTATGTCACCGACTGGCTGGATGCGCGTACGGTCCCTCTGGCCCATGGGCCGTTCCATCTGCACGACTACGTGGCTTACGCGATGGAATTCATCCGCCATCTCGGGCCGCAGGTGCACCTGATCTCGGTCTGTCAGCCCACCGTGCCGGTGCTGGCGGCGGTGTCGCTGCTGTCCACGCTCAAAGATCCGAAGCTGCCGCGAACCATGACGATGATGGGCGGTCCGATCGACACCCGTCGCAGCCCTACCGAGGTCAACAACCTGGCCACCGACAAGCCGTTCACGTGGTTTGAACGGACTGTCATCTATCGCGTTCCGGGCAAGTACGCCGGTGCCGGACGACTGGTGTACCCGGGTTTTCTGCAGCACGCGGGCTTCGTGGCGATGAACCCCGATCGTCACGCCGAATCGCACTGGGACTTTTACATGCAACTGGTGCGCGGCGACGATGAAGACGCCGAGGGTCACCGCAAGTTCTATGACGAATACAACGCCGTACTCGACATGCCAGCCGAGTATTACCTCGACACCATTCGCACGGTTTTCCAGGAGCATCAGCTGCCGGCAGGCCGCTGGGTGGTCCCCGTGAACGGACGCGATATGCTGGTCACCCCGGCAGACATCAGCAAGGTGGCGCTGCTGTGCATTGAAGGCGAGCTCGACGACATCTCGGGGATCGGACAAACCAGCGCAGCGCTCGATCTGTGCAGCGGTCTGCCGACCGATCGCAAGCACTACATGGTGGCAGAGGGTGCCGGGCACTACGGCATTTTCAGTGGCCGGCGCTGGCGCGAAACCATCTGCCCGCGCATCGGCGCGTTCATCCGCGAACACACCTGAGCTGTCGGGCCGTCCGCCCGCAGGGACAAAGGACGGCTCGAACTGCTGGACGCTCACCTCCACGACACTCATGCAGACGGACGCGCAGCGCGCGGCGATCGACGCACTGGAGCTGCTGCTGCCGCAGACACAGTGCACGCAGTGCGGTTATGCCGGATGCCGCCCCTATGCCGAAGCGATCGTGACGCAGGCTGCGCCGATCAATCGGTGCCCGCCCGGTGGGGCCGCAGGCATTGCCATCCTGGCTGCTCACACCAGCCGGCCGATCGTGCCGCTGGACCCCGAAGCCGGGATTGAGCGACCACGTCGTGTGGCGCACATCGTCGCCGAGCTATGCATCGGATGTACGAAATGCATCGAAGCCTGCCCGGTGGACGCGATTGCCGGGGCCCCCAAGCGCCTGCACGCCGTGATCGTGCAAGCCTGCACCGGGTGTGACCTGTGTCTGCCGCCCTGCCCGGTCGACTGCATCAACATGGTGGCGCCGCCCCTCGGACAAGAGGGCTGGAGTCGTGCGGATGCGCAAAACGCCCGAGCCCGTCACCAGCGCCGCGCCCAGCGCATCGAACGCCTTCAGCTTGCGCAGGCGCGTCGTCTCGCCGACAAGGCGCAGCACCATCTGAATGAGCTGGATGCCGTGGCCGACCGTCACGGCGATGCGACGGACCAAGATTCAGCGCAGACCACCGCCTTGGCTGAAGCCGCGCGCAAACGCGCGGTCATTGAAGGGGCCGTGGCACGCGCGCGTGCTCGCCTGGCGGCGCGATGAGCACTGCACGCATCATGAAGCCCGCTCACCGCGCCGAACTCTTCGGGCGATTCAAGGCGGCCAATCCAAAACCGGAGACGGAACTCGAGTACAGCTCCCCTTTCGAGTTGCTTGCCGCCGTGCTGCTGTCGGCACAGGCCACCGACCGTAGTGTCAACGCGGCCACCCGCAAGCTCTTTCCGGTCGCCCGCACCCCGCAGACCCTGCTGGCACTGGGCATCGACGGGCTCGAACCCTATCTGCGCACCATCGGGCTGTACCGATCCAAGACCAAACACCTGATCGAGACCTGCCGATTGCTGATCGAGCGGCACGGTGGCGAAGTCCCCCGCAACCGCGAGGCGCTCGAGGCCCTGCCGGGCGTGGGCCGCAAGACCGCCAACGTGATCCTGAACACCGCGTTTGGGGAACCGGCCATGGCAGTCGACACGCATATTTTCAGAGTAGCCAACCGCATGCGACTGGCGCCCGGCAAGACCGTTCGACAAGTGGAGGACGGACTGATGCGGGCCATCCCCCCTGAATACCTGATCGATGCACACCACTGGCTGATCCTTCACGGGCGCTATGTCTGCAAGGCCCGTACGCCGGAATGCTGGCGCTGCCCGGTCGCCGACCTGTGCCCTTTCAAGCCCAAGACTCCCCCGCCCGCCACAGGAGCTCGCCGTGTTCAACCCGGGCCGTGACGACGTCAGGCGCTTTTTCTGCGAGGCCTGGCGCCTGCGGGACGGATCAGCTCCGGTCACGCCGCTGCAGTCGATCGCCCTGCACTGGATCCACCAGCACCCCGAGTATCACGCCCTGCTCGAACAGCCTGAGGCCGCACGCGAGGCTGAGTTCACACCGGCGTCGGGTCGGGAAAACCCATTCCTGCATCTGAGCCTGCACCTGTCGCTGGTGGAACAGTTGCAAATTGATCAGCCCCCAGGGATTCGCGATGCCTGGCAGGCACTGATGCGCACGGCGCCCGATGAGCATGACGCCGCCCATCGGGCAATGCAGGCGCTGGCCGAAACCCTGTGGGAAGCGCAACGCACCAACGCACCACCTTCAAATGAGCGGTACCTGGAGCGACTGAGGCGCGCGGGCTGAGCAGCGGCGTTCGGTTCATTTGCACTGAAAATGTCGGCGCCCGGCGGATTGGGAGGACCTCACCGCCTCTGCTAACCTCAAGGGTTGCGTACAGATTATTCGGGACTG
>JBIKKG010000354.1:0-3079 GCA_044360485.1 Burkholderiaceae bacterium
GCGAGGGCCGCTTCTTTGATCTGTTCAACCAGCACGCGGACCGCATCGTCGAAGGCGCCCAGCATCTGGTGAACATGATGGAGCATTACGACGACCAGACGATTCGCCAGCAGGAGCTGAAATCGATCGACGAGGTCGAGACGGCGGCCGATCGGATCACCCATGAAACGATGGCGCTCCTGCACAAGACGTTCATCACACCGCTCGACCGTGAGGACATCCACCGGCTGATCTCCACGATGGATGACATCCTGGATCTGACGCAGGATGTGGCCGAGTCGGTCATGTTGTACGACATTCAACATGTCACCCATGAGGCGATCCAACTCGCCTCGCTGTCTCAGATGTGCTGCGAGCGGGTGCGTACCGCCGTGGGCATGCTGCCCAATATGGACGATGCCGAAGTCATTCTGAAACTGTGTGTCGAAATCGATCAGCTGGAATCCGACGCCGACCGCGTCATGCGCTCAGCCATGTCGAAGCTGTTTCGCAATGAATCCGATGTGCGTCAGGTCATCAAGCTCAAGGCGATTTATGAGTTGCTCGAATCGCTCACCGACCGATGCGAAGACGTCGCGAACCTCATTGAGGGCATCGTCCTCGAGAACGCCTGATGCATTGTCTGCTGCGGCCACCCAGTCCTTCGCCCTGATCGTATGGACACCCTGACCGTCAACTTAGGCCTGCTGGTGTTTCTGGTGCTGCTTGCGCTGGCGTTCGATTTCATGAACGGGTTCCACGATGCGGCCAATTCCATCGCGACCGTGGTCTCCACCGGCGTACTCAAGCCTTACCAGGCAGTGGCCTGGGCCGCCTTGTTCAATGTGCTGGCCATCGCGGTCTTTGAGCTCAAGATCGCAGCCACCGTCGGCAAGGGCATCGTTGACCCGAGCGTGATCGACTATCAGGTGATCTTCGGAGCGCTGGTGGGCGCATTGGCCTGGAACATCCTCACCTGGCGATTCGGCATCCCGTCGAGCTCATCGCATGCGCTGATCGGCGGCATGATTGGCGCCACGCTTGCCAAGGCAGGGGTCGATGCACTGATCGGATCGGGCATCCTGAAAGTGGCGATCTTCATTGTGATATCGCCCCTGCTGGGCTTGACGCTGGGGGCCTTGCTGATGGTCGCGGTGGCCTGGATCTGCCGCAACGCCGTGCCACGGCGCGCCGACCGATGGTTTCGACGACTGCAACTGATTTCATCAGCGCTCTACAGCCTGGGGCATGGCAGCAACGATGCGCAAAAGACCATGGGTATCATCTGGCTGCTGCTGATTTCGGCGGGTGCCACCACCACCGAGCACCTGCCCATGTGGGTCGTCATCTCCTGTTATCTGGCATTAGGACTCGGCACCCTGTTCGGAGGCTGGCGTATCGTGAAGACCATGGGCCAGAAAATCACCAAGCTGCACCCGGCCGGTGGATTTTGCGCCGAGACCGGCGGCGCCATGACCCTGTTCATCGCCTCCAGTGCCGGCATTCCCGTGTCCACCACCCACACGATTACCGGAGCGATCGTCGGCGTCGGTTCAGCACAGAAGTTCTCGGCGGTCCGATGGGGCCTCGCAGGCAACATCGTCTGGGCCTGGGTACTGACAATTCCGGCCGCAGCGCTGATGGCTGCACTGGCCTGGGCAGTTGGCCGGCTGGTGCTGTGAACGAGCAGTTGTGGCTCGAACTGCCGCCATTGTCCGAGCGCGCACCGCGTCGGCTGATGGTGTTTCTGCATGGGGCAGGCTCATCGCCCGAAGGCTTCGCACCGATTGCACTGGCCTGGCAACTGCGTTTTCCAGGCGCCGTCGCCATTCTCATGCAGGGCTTGCGACGCTTCGGTGAAGTCGCAGACTGGTTCGATCCACGCAACGCCGATGGCCAGGCAGCCGATCGCGCACGCAGCGCGAGTGAGACTATCGCGCAGCGCATCGTCTCGGTGCAACACAACGTGGCGGTGGATGCGCAACGCACCGTCCTGATCGGACATGGGCAGGGCGCGACGCTGGCGCTGGACATGGTCCGTGCCCATCCGGCGATGGCATCGATTGTCGTGGCCTATGCAGGGCGTCTCACCCGCCCCATTCGCGACACCGACGCCCTCACCAGCACCATTCACCTGATCCATGGCGAGTTCGACAGCGTGGTGCCCGCGGTGCACGGGTCACAGGCTTATCGTGGGTTACGCGCGATCGGAGCCGATGTGAGCCTGGACATCGTCGAGGATGAAGCGCACTCGATCGGTCAAGGCCTGGTGAACCTGGGCACGACCCGCGTCATGCAAACCTTGTTTCGGGGTCGGCAGCGCGTCCGCCCAACGCAGATCCTGCATTAGGCGCACACGCCCGTTCTCAGAGGTCCTTGAAGGCCTGCGCGGCGCACTGCAGCGTGAAATCGATTTCCGCGTCACCGTGCACTGAGGAGAAAAAGAAGGCTTCGACCGGCGAGGGCGGGAGGTAGACACCGGCATCGAGCATGCGGTGATAAAAGCGCTTGAAGCGCTCGACATCCTGCGTCATGACCTCGGCAAAACTGCGTGGCGGGGTCGCCATCATGTAGATCCCGCCCATGGTGCCCTGCTGCTGCGCACTGAAGGTGACGCCGGCACTGCGTGCAGCGGCTTTCAGGCCATCGATCAACCGTGCCAGCCGTGCCGAGACGGCGTCATAGAAACCCGGGACCGAGACCAGCTCCAATGTAGCCAGGCCAGCGGCCATGGCGATCGGATTGCCTGACAGCGTTCCTGCCTGATAGACCGGCCCAAGCGGCGCCATCATGTCCATCACTTTGGCAGGGCCGCCGATGGCACCCACCGGCATGCCACCGCCGATCACCTTGCCGAAAGCGGTGAGGTCAGGCGTGACGCCGCTGACCTGCTGCATGCCGCCCAGTGCCACGCGAAATCCAGTCATGACCTCATCGAAGATCAGCAGTGCGCCATCGGCGCTGCATAGCGTGCGCAAGCCTTCCAGGAAGCCGGGCTGCGGCAGGATCAGGTTCATGTTGCCGGCAGCAGGCTCGACCATGACGCAAGCGATCTCGCCCGGGTGTGCCTTGAAGAGTGCTTCGACACTCGCCAGGTCAT
>JBIKKG010000163.1:0-7565 GCA_044360485.1 Burkholderiaceae bacterium
CACAGACAGGTTGTCCAGATGATGGTGCAGGCCGTCCGGGCGCACCAGCCCGAGCCGGTCATCACCGGACATGGCGCAGCCTCCCATCACGTGGGCAGATGCCAGTCGCGTCTCGAGCGGTTGCAGTGGCAGCAGGGTATTGAGATGTGCGTCCAGTGCAGTCATTGACGTTTGGGCGACTGCCCGGTCGTGCCCCAGCGTGACACTGCGCGCGCCGGCGGCAAACTGAATCTCGGCCATGCTGCGCAAAGCGCGCTGCGCGGCTTCGAGCACGATGGGATCGACCGGGTAGTCCAGTACCGGCGTCGTGTCGGCGCGCAAACGGACCTGCCCGCCTTGCGAGGCCGGATGAAAGCCGTCGCGCATCAGTGCCAGCAACGCATGCGTATGCGTGAACCGCTGCATGGCTGCCGCATGACTCTGACCGAATCCCGCAAGATTGGTTGCGAACAGCACAGGGTGCAGGGGTGGCGCCTCGAGCTTGAATCCGAGCGGACCGTCGATGGCCTGCGTGCCCAGGAAATGATCGGAATAGACGGTTTGAGGCGCGCCCTCATGCGCATTCACTGCCTGCTCGAAGTCTGCAATCGTGATGACGACCGGATGCAGAAACGTGCGCGCGCCGGCAATGCGCAGCGGATCGGGCGCTTGCGATCGCATCAAGAGTGCGGGTGAATTGATCGCGCCGCCTGAGACCACGAAGTGCCGTGCGCGCACCGCGACGATTTGCCCGGTCGGTCGCAAACCGTCGGCATCAAGCAACTGCAGTTCAAGCGACTCGACCCGTCGTCCACGCAGGGTCAGCTGTTGAGCACGTGCGCGGGTGATCAGCCGCGCCCCGGCATCCAGCGCAGCCGGCAGGGTCGTGACCAGCATGGACTGTTTGGCATTGGTGGGGCAACCCATGCCGCAATAGCCCAGGTTTGCGCATCCCCGCACATTGCGGGCGATGTCGGCCACGGGAATGCCGAGTGCCTGAGCCCCGCGTTGCAACAGTGCATTGTTCTCGTTGGGTGGCACCGGCCAAGGCGCAATGCCCAGGCGCGCTTCCGCCTGTTCGAACCACGGTGCCAGCAGCTGTGGCGAATAGTCGTCGAGTCGGTAGCGGTCCGCCCAGAAGCGCAGGGTGGCTTCGGGGGTGCGAAAGCTGGATGTCCAGTTGACGGTGGTTGAGCCGCCCACGCAGCGGCCTTGAAGAATATTGATCGCCTTATCTGCGGTCTTGCGGGCAGCCGACTCCTGATACAGGGTTGGATACGCCGTGGCCTCGCGCATATCGAAGTCGCGCGAACTGCGCAGCGGCCCTTCCTCGATCATGAGCACCGACAGGCCCGCGCGCGCCAGCATTTCGGCACTGATCCCGCCACCTGCACCGGTGCCGACGATGACCACATCCGCCTCCAGTCGCGCTGGGATCGCGTCCCGGGCCGCATCCATGACTTTCCAGCCGCGCTGCAGACCTGCCTGGATCGGATCCGGAAACAGTGGAACGTGCGAAGGGGAGCTCACGTTGAGGTATTCACGCTGTGGTGTTCCGCTGCTGTGCTCATAAGGTCCTGGGGCCTGGATAGCCGATGGATGACCAGTGGGCGGGCTCGGCGTACCAGCTGCCCAGCACCAGATCATGCAGCGCGCCATAGCCGCTGCGCATCAGGCCGAGTCGATGGGTCCGCCAGGATTGGAGAAAGGCGGTCACTTGAGGCACCGACGCGTTTTCCCATGGGGAGGCGACCCCGGCCAGCAGACGCCTGCCTGGCGGGCTTGCCAGCAGTGCAAAGAGCTGACCGAGTTCGTGCTGCGCTTCAGGCGCCAGGCGGCGGATGGCATCCTGCACGGTCGCCACCGTCTGCGCAATCGCTGCCGATCGGGCGTCGCCGCCCTGGGGCAAGGCACCTTCGAGCAAGGCGGGAATGAGAGCCTGCAGCACCGCTGCCTGCTGCGCAGCAGGATCCCTGCGCCACCAGGTCGCAGCGCCGCCGGCTGCAGCCAGAAGCGCCGCGCCTGCCAAGCCGGTTTTGATCAGCGTCCGTCGTTGCATGGTTGCATTCTAGGCGGCGCTCCCTAGAGCCGCCGCTCTAAAATCCAGCCAATGGATCCTGCCAACCGTTTACGCGCGGCCGCGGCCGACGTGGCTGGCCTGCGCGCACTGACCGAACACCCTGAAAGGCGCGCCGAACTGCGGGCCTGGCAGGCGGCCAGGCTTGAGCGCACGCATGCGGACCTGCTCGCGTCGCCGCGTTACCGGGCCGCCACCCGCTTCTTTCTGGACGAGCTCTACGGCTCCAAGGATTTTTCCCAGCGCGATGCCGAACTGGCCCGGGTCATTCCGGCACTGGTGAAGTTTCTGCCCAACAGCGCGCTGGTCACGATCGCCGATGCGGTCGAACTCGACGCCTTGTCCGAGCGCCTGGACCTGTCCATGGTGCGTGCCCTGCAGGCTGACGCACAGTTGGGCGACCAGCCTATCGATGCGCCCGCCTATGTGCGCGCTTATTGTCAGGCGGGCGCCCCGGCTGACCGTCAGCGGCAGATCGAGCTCGTCGACCATGTCGGGCGCACGCTGGATGGGTTGGTCCGACATCCCATGATCGGCGCGTTACTCAAGACGATGGCTCGCCCCGCTCAACTGGCTGGGCTGGGGGCCATGCAGGATTTCCTGAGCAGAGGCTTTGTCGTATTCCGCGATATGCGAGGCGCTGATGCCTTCCTGCAGGTGCTGGTTGAGCGCGAAACCCAACTCATGCGCAGCTTCTACGCCGGCGAACCGGAGCCGTTTTCGACCCCTTTGTGATCTCGGGCCGCATGACTGGACAAGGCTGATTTCGACACGCTAAAATCTCAGGTTCCTCGCCGCACGGACACGCACCCCGATCGAGCCGGCGGCCGGCTTCATGGTTTGAAGCCGTCACCGAGGATCACACCATTCCAATCCTAAGAAGGGGAATTGATGCGTCACTACGAGATTGTTTTCATTGTCCACCCGGACCAGAGCGAGCAGGTGCCTGGGATGATCGAGCGCTACAAGACGCTGGTCGAATCCAATCAGGGCACCATGCATCGGATCGAGGATTGGGGCCGCCTGCAGTTGGCTTATCCCATCCAGAAAGTGGCCAAGGCTCACTATGCCCTCATGAATATTGAGTGCAATCAGAAGACCCTTGAGGAGCTCGAGCACGCCTTTCGGTTCAATGATGCCGTGCTGCGCCACCTGGTCGTGAAAATGCCCAAAGCCGAAGCCGGCCCCTCGCCGATGCTGCGTCGGATCCAGAAAGAAGAGGCACGCAAGACCACCGTCGGATCGGAAGGGCAGGTCGGTACCCCCGCTTGAACCGGGTCGGGCTGACTGCCTCACTGCTGGAACGCGAAGCGATCCGTTACACGCCGGCCGGAATTCCGATCGTCGGGCTGAAGTTGTCGCACCACTCGGTGCAACGCGAAGCCGGCATCGAACGGACCGTCGAGATGGACATCGCAGCCGTGGCGGCAGATCGCGTGGCACTGGCCATCGACAAGCTGGCGCTCGGCTGCATGCTCAAAGCAAGCGGATTTCTCGCACCGCGGCGCAGAGCCTCCCGAACCCTGGTCCTGCACCTCACCGAATTCGAACTGATCGAACATATTTCAAAGGATTGATGACATGGCATTCATGCGTCGTGGCAGCAAAGACAAGAAGCCCAAGCGTCCGGCTCAGAGCGCGCTATTCAAGCGCAAGCGTTTCTGCCGATTCACGGCAGAAAAAGTCGAGTGGATCGACTACAAGAACATTGATGTGCTCAAGGACTTTATTACCGAGAACGGCAAGATCATGCCGGCCCGCCTGACCGGCACCAAAGCCAAGTACCAGCGCCAATTGTCGGATGCAATCAACCGCGCCCGATTCCTGGCCCTGCTGCCGTACACCGACAACCACTGATCCGGAGCGCGACATGCAGATCATTCTTCTTGAAAAAGTGGTCAACCTGGGCGCATTGGGCGATGTGGTCCGCGTCAAGGACGGTTACGCCCGCAACTTTCTGATCCCCCAAGGTAAAGCACGCCGTGCCACCGACGTGGCGATCAAGGAATTCGAAGCGCGTCGGGCTGAGCTTGAAAAGATTCAGGCGGACAAACTCGCCGCCGCTCAAGGCGTGGGGTCCAAACTCGACGGCATGAGCCTTCCGATCAGCCAGAAGGCGGGTGTGGACGGACGTCTGTTCGGCTCGGTCACCAACTTCGATATCGCCGTGGCGCTGAACAAGCAGGGTTTCCCTTCAGTGGAAAAAGCCATGGTGCGCATGCCCAATGGTCCGCTGAAGGCCATCGGTGAGCATGAAGTGTTGGTGGCATTGCACGCTGACGTCGTGGTGCCGGTGAAGGTTGTGGTCAGCCCCGAAGTCTGACCGCGGCGCCAGTCCTGGCGCTTTCACTGTCATCACAGCGTGGATGAGCCCGATCGGACCCCCGGTCGGGCTTTTTCTTTTCCGATGTCGCAGATGATCACCTGCCAATGTCCGTACGACCGCTTCGCCTCGCGGCGCCACCGAATGGCGGCGGGTGTGCAGCCCCGCGGGTTACCATCACGCCATGGCCGCCCGACCCGAACAGATTGCCCCTATCGCCCTTGATCGCGAAGTTGCTGCGCTCAGGGTGCCCCCGCATTCGGTCGAGGCTGAGCAGTCGGTGCTCGGTGCCGTCATGCTCGACAACACCGCCTGGGAGCGGATCGGTGATGTCGTGCGGGAAGATGATTTCTATCGCCATGACCATCGCATCATCTGGCAGCACATGGCCAAGCTGCTCGAGCGCAACCAGCCTGCGGATGTGCTGACGGTCCACGATGCCCTGAAGGCCACCTCGCGTCTGGATGAAGCCGGCGGCCTGTCCTACCTGAACGCCTTGGCCAGCGGCACGCCCTCGGCTGCGAATGTGCGCCGCTATGCGGAGATCGTGCGGGATCGCTCCATCCTGCGCCGATTGATTTCCGTGTCCGACGAGATCTCCACCTCGGCACTGAACACGCAGGGGCGCGATACGCGTCAGCTGCTGGACGAAGCGGAATCGCGTATTTTTCAGATCTCTGAAGATGGTTCGCGTGGGCGCAGTGGCTTTCAGGACCTGCAGTCGGTCCTGTCGCAAGTGGTTGAGCGGGTTGATGACCTTTATAACCGCGAGAATCCGAACGACATCACCGGTGTGCCCTCGGGTTTCACCGATCTCGATCGCATGACCTCAGGCATGCAACCGGGCGACCTGATCATCATTGCCGCGCGCCCTTCAGTGGGTAAGACTGCGTTTGCGCTGAACATGGCCGAGCATGTCGCGATCGATCAGGGCATGCCCGTAGCGGTGTTCTCGATGGAGATGGGCGCCACCCAGCTCGCCATGCGTCTGGTGTGCTCGGTGGGGCGGATCGATCAGCAGCGTCTGCGCACTGGGCGCCTGACTGAAGACGATTGGCCGCGGCTCACTAGCGCCATTCAGAAGATGCAGGATGCCAACCTGTTCATCGATGAAACGCCTGCGCTCAACCCGCTGGAGTTGCGCGCTCGCGCCAGGCGGCTGGCCCGTCAGTACGGCAAGCTGGGTCTGGTGATGGTGGATTACCTGCAACTCATGAGCGGTTCGGGTTCATCGGGCGAGAACCGCGCCACGGAAGTGGCCGAGATTTCGCGCTCGCTCAAGGCGCTTGCCAAAGAACTCAACGTGCCGGTGATTGCGCTTTCGCAGTTGTCGCGTGAAGTGGAAAAGCGCAACGACAAGAAGCCGATCATGAGCGATCTGCGCGAGTCCGGCGCCATCGAGCAGGATGCCGACGTCATTCTGTTCATTCACCGTGAAGACCGCTACGACCCCGATTCGCCTAACAAGGGCATGGCCGAAATCATCATCGGCAAGCAGCGTAATGGCCCCATCGGCTCCGTCACGCTCACCTTCCTAGGCCAATACACGAAGTTTGAAAATTTCGCTCCTGCCGCTCAGTACTGAGCGGCAGGAGCGAAATTTCGGCGCAGGCTAACGTGGCGCGCAGCGCCAGGTTAAGGCCGCAGGCCGGCCGAAGCCAAAATGAGGTGGTGGCTTTGCGAAGCAAAGGCGATCGCATCGGCGCAGGCTAACGTGGCGCGCAGCGCCAGGTTAAGGCCGCAGGCCGAGTAACTCCTATCAACGTCGCCCAGTTTGATAGCAGGGGGTCCGCACAACCGACCCTTGCAAGCTCAGAACTGATAGATCGCCGAGACGATGCCATAGCTGAAGCGGGCGAAGTTATAGACCCTGTCGTTGTCGGCGCCGCCATCGAGTACTCGCAGGCCTGCGGTCAGCGTCAGGTTGGGATTGAGCTGATAGCCCACCTTCGCCGAGAAATCCACGGCTCGGCCCTGGGGTGATCCGAGGGCGTCCAGATCGAGAATCAGGCGCCAGCGCTCCGAGAAGCGTCGCTCAACCCAGGCATTGAACAGTGGTACGAAGCCCACATTTGAGTAGCTCGAAGAGATCCCGCCCTGAGCAAGGGCTATCTTCGCCTGGCGGATGTTTCCCGTGACACCGAGCTTGATGGTCCAGTCTCGATCCTGAAAGACACGGTAGCGCCAAGTGGCTCGATAGGAGTTGAATCGGTACGTGATGTCGGTGGGGCTTGCCGCATTGAAGCTGGCGCCGTTGAAGTTCACCGGGCCCGCCAGGGTTCCGGACTCATTGAAACCGAATGGCGCCACAAGAAAGCGCAGTTCCTGCCGATCGTTAAGTGCCCAAGTAAAATCGACCCGCGCGGCCGGGACCGGTCCGGAACCGACCGTGTCAGCAATGGAGAATCGCGTTCCGGAGGCGTCATTGGGTATCTGGACGTCATTACGCCCCTGCCAGGCGAAGGCCGGTTCCACTTCCAGGCTAAACCGATTGGGAATCTCGGCGGCCTGTATCGCAGTCATCGGAAACACCAACAACACGCCAGACAGCCCGATGATCATTCGGATCGACATTTCCCCCCTCCTGAAGTCCAAGACTTCGTCACCCAAGCTTGTAGCTTGGCACCACGACCCGTCTTTGAGTATTGACTCAATCACAGGGAATTTCTGTCACGCCATCAACCAGGAACGCCACACCAAGGTTTAGTCATCGCAAACACCGGCCCGAGACCTAAAACGACAACCGGCCTCGAGCAAGTCGCCTGGCCGAAACTTGCCGTTCAACGCTGGGATTGAGCGGTCCGCTTCGGCCAGGGTGGCATGCCGCAGCAAGTCCACTCGAACGACCGGTTACGTCCTACTCGCTGCCCGGCTTGAACGCTTGGTGATGTACTCCTTGAGCACACCGTCCATCCGCGACTGCCAACCATCTCCAGTTGACCTGAAGTACGCGAGAACCTCTGGGCTGTAGCGTATGGAGACTAGTTGCTTCTTGTTTTCCGAAGCAGGCCGTCCGCGCAGAGCGCGAATGGGCACCATGGTCGAGAGTTGTTTGGGGGTCAAAGGCTGAGCGTCCGGATCGGCCTTGGCTGCCGCCGTGATGACCTTATCTTCTGCGACCGTCGGCAAGACAACGGCTCGTTTAACTGGCTTTGACATAGTGTTTTACCTCGCGACGGTTGGCGC
>JBIKKG010000284.1:0-4202 GCA_044360485.1 Burkholderiaceae bacterium
AGCACGAACGCTGCTTTGGCCGGTGAGTCGATGTCGCCGTTGGCCACCACCGGAATGTCGATTGCCTGCTTCACGGCGGCGATCGTGTCGTACTCGGCCTGACCGGTGAATGCGCAGGCGCGGGTGCGTCCATGCACGGTGATGAGCTGGACCCCTGCATGCGCCATCTCGCGGGCCAATTGCGGCGCATTGCGGCGCGCCAGGTCTGGGCCGGTGCGCATTTTCACGGTCACAGGCACATCCACCGCTGCGACCACCGCTTCGATGATGCGCAGGGCCAGTGGCACATCGCCCATCAGCGCCGAGCCAGCCGACACGTTGCAGACTTTCTTGGCCGGGCATCCCATGTTCAGGTCGATGACCTGGGCACCGCGATCCACGTTGAAGCGCGCGGCCTCCGCCATCATGGCCGGATCGGCGCCCGCCAGCTGCACGGCCAGCGGGCCGGGTTCGCCGTCATGGTTCAGCCGTCGGGAGGTCTTCACCGATGCCCATAGGCGCGGGTTTGAGGCTGCCATTTCAGAGACCGCATAGCCCGCGCCCAGATCCCGGCAGAGCCTGCGATAGGGGCGGTCGGTCACGCCTGCCATGGGGGCCACGAAGACGCGATTGGGCAGAGCATGCACGCCCAGTCTCAGGGGTGCCTGCAGCCTGGAATCGGCGCCCGCAATGCGTGGCCCGATCGGGCTGAAGGCCGCGTCGCAAGTCAGGCCGGTGGCAGTGCCCAGGTTCATTGGGTGGGGGGACGGCGCCCGGAATGCGGTGGCCGTCGATCAGCTGATTAGCAGGGGGAGGCGGATTCTAACGAAAATTGACTTGCTGAAAAAGTGGGCATTCCGTTCAGTGACGACGCCCGAACATCAGGCGCTCGGCCAGCGGTCGGCGCAGGGTGGCGGACAGGTCCAGTGCGGCCAGCACGCCGGATTGCACAGGTCGTGCCAAAGGCCATGTAAAGCTGCGCGCCATGAGGTCGGTCAGCCGGATCGTTCCGGAGCGATCAGCCAGGCGTGCTGCATGCCAGTTCTGTACCGTGCGGTCGATCGCAAGGCCTCGGCGATCGGCAAGCGCCAGCGCATCGGCCAGTTCGAAGGCATCGCGCATCCCGAGGTTCAAGCCCTGACCCGCCACCGGATGCAGGGATTGCGCTGCATTGCCGATCCAGACTTCGCCCGTCTGATGTCCGATGCGCCGGGTGCGCCGGGACAGCGTCACGCATGCCAGCGGCCCCTCGAGCCGCAGCGGGCCCAGCCTGTTGCCGATCTGGGTCTCAAGCGCCTGCGCGATCACGCTGCGATCTTGCCGCTGGCGCGCCTGCGAGGCCTGGACCTGATCGCACCAGACGAGCGACCAGCGGGCAGGCTGGGCCAGCGGCAACAGGGCGAGTGGCCCGTGCGCGGTGAAGCGTTCAAAGGCGACTGCGTGCAGGGTCAAGGGCGCCTGCGCAGCATGGACCTCGCCCAGCAGTGCGGCCTGGTCGAACGTGCGGGTCTGCGCGTCGTCGCCGGTGTCGCCCTCGGCATGGACGATGAGGGACGCTTGAGCCCCGGGCGAGCCTGGCGTCTGATCTGCGGGCTGGGTAGAAGCCCACTGCAAGCCCCTGGCCACGGCGCGCAGGGTGTCGAGCAGATCGCCGTAGCGCATCACCCGTCCGAGGGCTGCAGTGCGGACATCTTCGGCGTTGATGCGCGTGCGCCCCGCATGACCGAGCATCGAGACCTCGACCTGACGGATCGAGCCGGCCGCGGGCAGTGCGGTGATGCGCTCGAGCAGCTGACACGTCCCTTCAGAGACAGCCAGTACCCGGCTGGCCAGAGGCGCGGGCAGTGCTTGCGACCAGGCCGCCACGGCGGGTTCCAGGGCGATGCGCCGGCTGTCGATGCCCCGGCGCACCAGAAACAGCGCCAGGGCGAGCCCTACAGGACCCGCCCCGCGCACCTCGACCCACGCGGCACTCATGCGGCTCGCATCAGCGCCTCGATATCGGTCGCGGTCTTGGGCACGTCCAGGGTGAGCAGCTCGCATCCGCCCGGGGTGACCAGCGCATCATCTTCGATCCGAATGCCGATGTCGTGATACGCAGCCGGTACATCGTCTGCCGCACGCACATAAATTCCGGGCTCGATGGTGAGCACCATGCCGGGCTGCAGCACCCGCCAGGGACGCTCGCCGCCTGCTGCAGCAGCCTCGCCGGGCTCGCGGTAATCGCCGCAATCATGCACGTCCATGCCCAACCAATGCCCGGTGCGGTGCATGTAGAAACGTCGATAGCTGCCAGTCTCGAGGGCGGCGTCGAGTGAACCCTGAATCAGTCCACAGTCGATCATGCCTTGCGCCAGCACGCGCACCGCTGCATCGTGCGGATCAATGAAGCGCTTGCCCGGGCGGGTCTGTTCGATGGCAGCAGCCTGCGAGGCCAGCACGATGTCGTAGAGCGTGCGCTGCGGGCCGCTGAAGCGCCCATTGACCGGAAAGGTGCGGGTGATGTCGGAGGCATAGCCGTCGAGCTCGCAGCCTGCGTCGATGAGCAGCAGATCGCCGTCGCGCAGTGCGTCGGCATTTTCCCGGTAGTGCAACACGCAGGCATTGCGGCCACCCGCCACGATCGAGCCATACGCCGGTGCCGATGAACCGCAGCGGCGAAACTCGTGCAGCAGTTCGGCCTCCACCTCGAATTCGCGCATGCCTGGCCGAGTGACCTGCATGGCGCGCACATGGGCCCGCGCCGACACCGCGCCGGCGCGCCGCATGATGTCGACCTCGGATTCATCCTTGCGCAAGCGCATTTCGTCGAGCAGCGTGTGCAGATCGAAGGCGGCCGATGGCGCACTCACCCCTGCGCGCGCCTGAGCCCGGACGGCCGCGAGCCAGCGTTGGGCGGCGGCATCGGTCTCGGGGCGTGCCGACAGCGGCATGAAGAGCGCAGGTTGGTCGGCAAGCAGCCCGGGCATGAGGGCATCCAGGCTGTCGATCGGATGGGCTTCATCGAACCCGAAGCGTTGCGCGGCAGCGGCCGGACCAAAGCGCCAACCGTCCCAGATCTCGCGTTCTTCGTGCTTTTCGCGGCAAAACAGGATGCACCGGGTGTCGCTGCCGCGGGCCACGATCACGACCACCGCCTCGGGCTCGGGAAAGCCGCTGAGGTAGTGGAAATAGCTGTCGCTGCGGTACGGATAGTGAGAATCGCGGTTGCGCACGACTTCGGGGGCGGTGGCCAGAACGGCCACGCCGCCACCGCGAGCGCGCATGAGATCAGCAAGGCGAAGGCGACGTGACGAATACGGTTGCATGGAATCCTCGGTCGGGCGTAATGCAGGTTGTTCAGTAAGGGCGGTTAGCCGGTGGGTTGCTGAAGGGCGCCGCTGCGCAGTGCGGTATCTAATTCTTGCAGGCGCTGCGGCGTGCCCACATCGGTCCAGTGCCCGCGATGATGCTCTGCCCCGGCGCGTCGCGCGGCAGCGGCCTCACGCAGCAGCGGGGCAAGTGGCGCGCGCGTGCCGGGAACGATTGGGTTGAACAGCGTCGGGCAATAGACCCCGATACCGGAAAAAGTCAGGGTCTGAGTGGGCGGCTGCGCGAGGACATCACCGGTGGTGGCGGGGTTGATGAGGCGGCCAGACTCGATCAGAAAGTCACCCTGCCGATGGTGTACCGGATTGTCGACCAGCACGCTCCAGCACAGCCAGTCCAGTGCCTGCAACTGCGCACCGATGGTGTGGGCGCGTCGCATGTCCCAGTCGCACCAGATGTCGCCATTGACCACCAGAAACGGCGCAGGGCCCAGCCAGGGCAGGGCATGGGCGATACCACCTGCGGTTTCGAGTGCCGTGCTTTCCGCCGCATGGCGGATCTGTGCGCCCCATTGCGCTCCGGTGCCCAGAGCGGCTTCGATGCGCGCTCCCAGCCAGGCATGGTTCACGACGATCTCGGTGATGCCGGCTGCCACGAGCCTGCGGATATGCCACACGATGAGCGGCGTGCCGCCCACTTCCAGCAGTGGCTTGGGGCAGGTGTCAGTGAGGGGGCGCATCCGCTCGCCTCGGCCCGCCGCCAGGATCATGGCACGCATGGTCTGCGCTCAGAAGGTGTGCAGGATGGCCGGTGTGCGCCCGTCGAGTCGATCGAGCAGCAGCGCGAGCGGCTTGAGCGCGACATAGCGCCCGGCTACTTCGCGTACGTAGCGCAGCACCAGGGGCAGGTCGGCC
>JBIKKG010000333.1:0-3339 GCA_044360485.1 Burkholderiaceae bacterium
AAGATGCCCAGTACCTTCAGGTGCCGTTGCAGGCCCATCCATTCAAAGTCGCGGTAGAACGCACCGAAGTCGGCAGGTACCGGCAGGTGCGCCTTGCGCGCCTGCTCCCAGTAGCGGATGGCCCAGTCGAGGACCTGCTCTTCTTCCCAGCGGATGTACGCATCGCGCAGCAACGAGACCAGGTCATAGGTGATGGGGCCATACAGCGCATCCTGAAAATCGAGTACGCCCGGATTGCGCGCATCCTGCAGCACCATCAGGTTGCGGCTGTGATAGTCACGGTGTACGTGCACACGCGGCTGCGCCAGCGCACACTGCACGATCTGCTCAAAGGTGTCATCGAGCATCTGACGCTCCGAAGGCGAGAGCGTGACGCCCAAATGGCGCGCCACGTACCACTGCGCAAACAATTCGAGCTCGGCGAGCAGACGGGCGTGGTCGTAAGGCGCAAAGGAATCTTCGCGGCTGTCGAGCTGCAGCACGACCAGCGCTCGCAAGGCGTCCTGATACAGCGCGGGTGCGCGCTGTGCGTCGAGCTGCTCGAGATACGTGACGGATCCGAAGTCTTCCAGCAACAGCAGACCCTGTGTCAGATCGCTGGCCACGACGCGCGGCACACTGATGCGGCTGCGCGCAAACACGGCTGCCGCATGCACGAAGGGCGCGCAGTCCTCCATCGGCGGCGGCGCATCCATCACGATCAGACTGCCGCCGGTTGAGGGGGCTGCATCCACGCGGAAATAGCGTCTGAAGCTCGCATCACTGGATGCTGGGCGAATCGAGTCCAGGCGAAGTCCCAGATCGGGGTGCTGCTGTTGCAGCCAGACCTGGAGCAGGTCCAGGCGCGCGTCGTTGGGCATGTCGGGCGAAGGCCGGATGGGCTGTGGTGAGCTTGCCGGACGATGCCCGGCGTGGGCCGGCCGAGTGGGCCGGAAGATGCGCTCCCTATAATACGGGATGCGTCCTGCTTTGCCCGCGCCCCGATCCTGCTACGCCTGCATGTCGCGGCGCTCAGTCGTGTCGGCGCACGCTTTTTCGCACAGGCTGATTCGTCTGCCTCGGTCGCTGGTCCTCGCGTTGGTCATCGGCCTGGGCAGTGGTGGCTCGCCGGGCGCGCGGGCCGCCGATCCGACTGACCCGCCGACGCCCGAGCTCAGGCTGCCTGAAGCGTCTGCGCTGCGGCTGGAGACGGCCCTGCGCGAAAGCAGCCTGGAAGCCGACGTGCCTCGCCCCACCTTTGCGCGCGGCGATCGCATGACCGGGCGCACGGATCGTGAGCTGACCTACGAGGGCAATGCCGAGATCCGCCGCGGCGGCACCTCAATCCGCGCCGACCGGATCACCCACTACGAGGCCGACGATGAGGTGGTCGCGGTGGGTCATGTCCGTGTGGCGCGTGACGGCCAGGTATTCACCGGACCGCAGCTGCAGATCGGATTGGACTCCATGCGCGGACAGTTCGAGTCCGCGCGGTTTTCCATTGCGCTCAATGGCGGGCGCGGGCGCGCCGAGCGCGTCGAATTCCTGAGTCGCTCCGAAACTGTGCTGACCCGTGCGGTCTACACCTCCTGCCTGGCCGACGACCCGGACTGGTACCTGAAGACCGAGCGCCTGGCGATTGATCAGGAGCGCGACGAGGGCAAGGCCACCTGGCCTACGCTTTACGTGGGGGACGTCCCGGTCTTCACGCTACCTCAGGCCACCTTCGGGCTGACCGAGGGCCGTCACAGCGGCTTCATGTCGCCTGCCTTCGGGCAGTCATCCAAGGTGGGCCTCGAAGTGCGGGTGCCTTACTACTGGGATATCGCACCCAACCGCGACCTGCTCATGTCGCTCAACTACACCGAAAAGCGCGGGTTCCAGGTAGGCGGCATGGCCCGCTATCTGGAGCCCTCAGCGTCGGGTACCACGTTCTTTGAGTACACCGCACATGATCAGACCACTGGCACCTCGCGGTGGATGCTCAACAGCATGCACACGACCACGAACTGGCAAGGCTGGTCAGGCGGATGGCTGCTGCGTGGCGTTTCGGACGATCAATACTTCGTCGACTACGCCCGTTCGGTCACGCAAAGTGCCGAACGCAGCCTGCCGCGCAATGTCTTTGTGGCGCGTGGCTGGGGCGACTGGGCGGTGCGACTGAATGTCATGCAGTACCAGAACATCCTGGAAGCGCGCAATGCGCCGCCTTACGATCGGTTGCCCCAGCTCACCGTGACCGGGGCGCGTCGCGATTTTGGTGGCGCTGACCTCACCATGACGCTGGACACGAACAATTTCCGGCGCGACCTGGCTGGAACGGCACAGGGCTGGCGCATGACGGCGAACCCGGCCATCGCGTATCCGATCGGAGGGCCTGCCTGGTACGTGACACCCAAAGCGATGGTGCATGCCTCGGCTTATCGGCTTGACGAAAATCCGTCCGGGCCCAACGACATCGATCGGGTCATCCCCACGTTCTCGCTGGATGCCGGCATGGTGTTCGAGCGTCCGGTCACGCTGGGTGGGCGTGCCACCATTCAGACACTCGAGCCTCGGCTCTTTTACGTGTACACCCCGTACCGGGATCAGTCGAACATTCCGGTCTTTGATTCGGGCGTGGCGAATCTGAGCTTCGCCACGCTATTCACAGAAAACAATTTCGTCGGCAATGACCGGATCTCGGACGCCAACCAGCTGACAACCGGTGCGGTGTCGCGGTTCATTGACGCGCAAACCGGTGCCGAATCCTTGCGACTGGCTCTGGCGCAGCGCCAGTACTTTTCCGAGCAGCGGGTGACGCTGCCTGGCGTGCCGGTGCGGACCGACTCGCGTTCGGATGTACTGATGGCGGCGTCGGGCGCACTGGGCGCAGGGCATTGGGTGGATCTGGGGGCGCAGTTTTCGCTGAGCACCGGAAACATGCCGCGCCTGGGGGTGGGTTGGCGTTGGTGGCCTTCTGCAGAGCGGCTGTTCAATGTGGCTCTGCGCTATCAGGAAAAGGACTACGCCCAGATCGATACATCCTGGCGATGGCCGATCACGGGACGCTGGACGACCCTTGGGCGCATCAACTATTCGGTGCTCAAGGAACAGTTTGATCCCGCCAGCGGCACGCTCAAGCCGGTGTCGCCTCAGTTGCTTGAAGGACTTGCAGGGTTTGAGTACAAGCAGGATTGCTGGGCGCTGCGTTTGGTGGCGCAACGCTTCATCACGGCCAGCGCCACCCGCACCACCTCGATTTCCCTGCAATTTGAGCTGTCCGGATTCGCGCGGGTCGGCCTGGATGGGTTCGAGAATATACTGTTGCGCAATATTCCGGGCTATCGGCCGGCCGAGTTGCGCCCAACTCCGATGTCC
>JBIKKG010000029.1:0-23910 GCA_044360485.1 Burkholderiaceae bacterium
GCGCCACAGGCCAGCGAGCCGCCCTTACCCGGGCAACACATTCCCTACGTCGAATACCTCGGTATTCGGGTCGCCCCGGACCCCCTACAGCCTACGTTCCGATTGCCGTTTCAACACAAGCTGATCGGCAACCCCCACCTGCCAGCGTTGCACGGCGGCGTGGTGGCAGGGTTCGCGGAAACCTCCGCCATCCTGCAACTCATGCAATCGCTTCAAGGTGTCAAGCAACCCAAGGGTATCGATTTTTCTATCGATTATCTGCGCAGCGGTCGACCCGAAGAATGCTTTGCCCGCTGCGAAGTGGTTCGGCTGGGCGGGCGTGTCGCCCTGGTCACCGTGCGGGTGTGGCAGCGCAGCCCCGACCTGCCCATTGCCGTCGGACGCGGACACTTTCTGCTCGCAGCCAGGGACTGAGCCCAGCCATGAGTCGACCCGCACCGCGCGCCTCAGAGCAGCCACATGACCGGAGCATCGAAGCCCCGGAAACCTTGCCCATTGCCCGGCGCCTGGCTCAGGCGGCCGGCGCACGCGGGTTCCCATTGCGTTGGAGCGGCAGCAAAGAGCAGTCGCCACGCATGCCGATGGTGGGATGGTTCGATCCCGGGCAACTGATCCGAACCGGTTTTCGATCTGCGGTCTCGATCATCGTCGGTGAGCAGTCCGATCGCCGGGTCATTCAGGCCCTGGGGCCTCGCCATGTCGATGTGCACGACTACAGCACTGTCGATGACCCGCTGATTGGTCCGCATCTGCGCGACAGCTTGTGGCTCGATTATCTGGCCGATACCGGCGATGGCTTCAATCCCACCTACGCATGCGCCTGGCTGCTCTCCCAACCCCATCTGGAGGTCGCAGGCACCGATGGACAGTCGCACCAGTTGCCGCGCGCCGGCCTGCTGGTGCTGGGTGGCGATCAGGTCTATCCGGCGCCCTCACGCGAGGCTTATCAGAGCAGGCTGGTCGTCCCCTTCGAAACCGCCAGCCGATGGACCGACCCGGCCCACACTGCCGACGTGTTTGCTGTGCCCGGCAACCATGACTGGTATGACGGACTGTCCGCCTTCTTGCGCCTCTTTTGCTCGGATGTCGGGGGGCGCCAGCTGGGCGCCTGGCAGACGCGCCAGACACGCAGCTATTTCACGCTCAAGCTGCCCGGCGGGTGGTGGCTGATTGGTGCGGACAGTCAGCTGCAGGCCGATCTCGACGTCCCTCAGATTGCCTACTTCGAATCAGTTGCACAGCGGATGAGCCCGGGCGAGCGTCTGATCATCTGCCTGTCCACGCCAGTCTGGGTGCATGCCCACAAGTATCGGCAGATGGGCGAGGTCATGGATGAGACCGACCTGATCTACCTGCGTGACCATGTCTTCGCCCCCCGCGGCGTGACCGTGAGCGTGCATCTGTCGGGCGATCTGCATCATTACCGACGCCATGAAGAACTCGACCCGGACGAGCCGCTGGCGCCCGTTCAAAAAATCACGGCGGGTGGGGGCGGTGCATTCCTGCACCCGACCCACGATGAGGATGTCTCGCTGATCGAGGATCACGAGGAACGGCACGATGGCAGCGCCGGACGCACCAGGCGCTTTGCCTTGAAGTCGTGCTACCCGAGCATGCGCCAATCCTGGTGGATGAGCTTCGGCAACCTGGGGTTCGGCTTCATCAATCCGCGTTTTGGCATTGTCCCGGCTCTGATCTACCTGATGACCGCCTGGCTGGTCAGTGCCGCCGTGGGCTATCGGCAGGCGGACAACCCCTTGCAGGCGCTGCGCCTGACGATCGCCGCGTTCGCCAATGAGCCTGGCCTCACCCTGTGGGTGATCGCGGTGGTGGCGGCTTTCGTCGGGTTCAACACCACCCGTTCGGTTTGGCACCGATGGGCGGGTGGCATCGCGCATGCAGCAGCCCACTGGGTGGCCATGTTCTACATCGGTTGGGGCGCCCGACTGGTTGTCGAACAATCGCTGCCAGGCGAAGGCCCCTTCAGTCTGCTGCTCTCCGCAGGGCTGATCTTTGCAGGCGGCTGGGTGGTGGGATCAGTCATCATGGGGCTGTATCTGCTGATCTCGCTCAATGTCTTCGGACGCCACAGCGAAGAAGCCTTTTCGGCATTGCGCATCCAGGACTACAAGAATTTCCTGCGCATCCACATTGCCTCGGACGGCACGCTCACGATCTACCCGCTTGCAGTCGATCGGGTGCCTCGCCGCTGGCGCCATGCCACCGATCAGGATGCAAGCAGCCCCTCTGAGCTCATGCCCGCCGAACCGCTGAAGGCAAGGCTCATTGAATCACCGATTGTTCTGCGGCCGGGGCAGACCTGAAGACGGGTCCAGACGCTGCCCGGCCCAAGCGTGCATATACAACCTTATCTGATACAGTTGCATATACATATGTTTGACGCGCGGCTTTCATGACTGCTCTTTCTCGTTCCTGGCTTCCCCTGGTGATTGGCGCAGCCGCCCTCATGGCGGTCGTCATGGGCGTGCGTCAGTCCCTGTCGCTGTTTCTGAGTACGCTCAACACCAAGACCGGCCTGGGAATTGCAGCAATCAGCCTCGCTTATGCAGTGGGCCAGCTCATGTGGGGGCTCACACAACCGGTCGCCGGCGCGCTCAGCGAGCGCTATGGCAGCGCGCGGGTCATGCTGGCCGGCGGCCTCATGATCGCCATCGGCACCGCGCTCATCCCCTTTGCAGACTCCCTGCCCATGCTCATCCTGACCGTGGGCGTTCTGGGAGCAGGCGGCGCGGGCGCATTCGGTTTGGGCGTACTGATGGGGACGATCGTACCGCGCGTGAGTGCGGCGCGTCGCGGGTTGGCCAGCGGCATCGTCAATGCCGGCGGATCCTTCGGGCAATTCAGCGTCGTGCCGCTCACGCAAGCCATTATCACCAGCAGCGGTTGGACCGTTGGGTTGTGGAGCCTGTCCCTGCTCACGCTGCTCAGCCTGCCGCTGCTCTTCATGTTCAGGTCTGGTTCAGCCGCCCCAGCAGCCCCCAGCACCGGTGCAGCCAGTTTGTCCGAGGCGGTGTCGGGGGCCTTCCGTGATCGCAGCTTCCTTCTGCTGGGCGCAGGCTTTTTCGTTTGCGGCTTTCACGTCGGCTTCATTGCCACCCACATGCCAGGTGTGGTCGCAGCCTGCGGTTTGACTCCAACTCTCGGCGCCTGGGCGCTCGCCACGATTGGGCTCTTCAATATCGTCGGCAGTTTCGCCGTGGGCTGGATGGTCGACAAGGTACGCATGAAAATGCTGCTGTCGGCCCTCTACGCCACTCGGGGGCTGGCCGTGCTGTGCTTTTTGCTCGCACCGAAAAACGAATGGGTGGTGATGGTGTTCGCGGCGGTCATCGGTGTCACCTACCTGTCCACCGTGCCGCCCACGGTCGGTCTGATCGCCAAGCTGCATGGCACCCGCTTCATGGCCACCTTATTCGGCATTGTCATCGTGAGTCATCAGGTGGGCGGATTCCTGGGTGCCTGGTTGGGCGGGCGCGCCTTCGAATCCACTGGCTCCTACGACTGGATCTGGTACGTGGACATCATGCTGGCGCTGGGTGCCGCGCTGGTGCATCTGCCGATTCGCGAGGCGCGCAAGGCTCACTCCCCCGGCGGCGCAGCAGCCACCTGAGCGCCGCCACAGGCGGCGGGGGCTCAAAGCGCCTCACTACGCGCCTCACGGACGCGCCTCACGGCATGGGCTCACGTCATGAGCCACTTGCGCTCGACACTGCCTGCTTCCCTTTTCAGAGCGCGTTGACGGCCCATGCAGCGTTCGGCCCTTGCTTCACCCCGATTCGCCTTTGTCGATCTTGAAACCTCGGGCATTTCGGCCGCGGTCGACCGCATCACCGAAATCGGCATGGTCCTGGTCGACGACGAACAGGTGGTCGAGGAATGGTCCTCGCTCGTCCATCCCGGTTGCGCCATTCCACCCGACATTCAGGCGCTGACCGGGATCACCAACGCCATGGTTCGGGACGCCCCACCATTTGAAGCCCTGTTGCCCAGCGTCCTGCAACGCTTGGACAACCGCCTGCTCGTGGCGCACAACGCCCGATTCGACTACGGGTTCCTGAAAGCCGAATGCCGTCGGGTTGGCGTGCGGTTCAATGCAGACGTCCTGTGCACGGTGCGCTTGTCCAGAAAGCTCTACCCACAGTTCAAGACGCACAGCCTGGACGCCCTGATCCAACGCCACGCCTTACATGCCTGCGAACGGCACCGCGCACTTGCAGACGCACGGCTGATCGCCCAGTTCATCGCCCATGTGCGGCAGCAGGTCACCCCCGCTGCAGTGCAACACGCCATCCAGGAATTGCTCAAACTGCCGGCACTCCCCGCTCACCTGGATGAAGCATCGGTCGCGCTCCTTCGCACCCTGCCCGAATCACCCGGCGTCTACACCTTCCTGGGCATCCAGGGGCAGCCGCTCTATATCGGCAAAGCACGCAATCTGCGCGCGCGCGTCCGGGCGCACTTTTACGCGGACAGCCGTCACAGCAACGATGCTCGCCTCGCCACCGAGACGCACGCGCTGCAGATCGAGCCCACGGGCGGCGAATTCACGGCCCTGTTGAGGGAAATGCAGGCGATCAAGACCTGTGCGCCGTTGCATAACGTGGCGCTGCGCAAACGCGCCTCGGTGTGCTTCCTTGAAGCCGATGTGCCGGGCCACACGCCACGCATCGTGGCATTGGAGCGTCTGGCGCCACCGCATCCGTCGTCAGAGGGACGAATGCGCTACGGGCCCTTTGGCAGTCGCAGCGGGGCACGCGCCGTCCTGGCGCAACTGGGTCGCACACACCGACTGTGTGACGCAGCGCTCGGGCTGAAGCAAGGCAACGGCCCCTGCTTTTCCCGACAGATTCACCGATGCGAAGGCCTGTGCGAAGGTGCCGAAACCCCGCAGACGCACCACGCCCGCCTGCTCAGCGCACTCGAACCCTGGGCATTCCCATCGTGGCCTTACGCCGGCCCGGTTGCACTGCAAGAACATGACCCCGAGTCAGGCCTCACGCAGACCGTGGTCTTCGACCAGTGGTGCGCCTGGCACGGGGGACAGACCCAGGCTTTCGATGTCGACATCTTTCGTCTGCTGCGCCGCCACATCGCGCGTCAGCCCGAACGTTTTACGCCACTCAATCCAAACTCGGGCTTGACCGGCTGCTCAGACGCCGTGCTAGATTGCGCTCCGGAGTCAGACCATAACTAACGAGAACAACTTGCAGTTCCTACAACTGGTCATCAGCGGCATCGCCCAGGGTTGCATTTATGGGCTGATTGCATTGGGCTTCGTGCTCATCTACAAGGCGACAGAAACCGTCAGTTTCGTGCAGGGCGACCTCATGATGATGGGTGGTTTTGTCGGTCTGGCCGCCATGACGATGCTGGGCTTCCCCTACTGGCTGGCGATCCTGGCGGCCATCGTTGCCATGGGCCTGTTCGGTCTGTTCGCCGAGCGGCTGGTCATTCGCCCCATCCTGGGCCAACCCCAGTTCACGATCGTCATGCTCACGATCGGCATCGGTTACATCTTGCGCGGCCTGATCACCATGATTCCGGCCATCGGCACCGAAACACACGTGCTTCCGGTCCCTTTCAAAGACCAGGTGATTCAGGCGGGCGGCTTGCTGTTTTCTGTCGAGCAACTGGTCATCATCGGCGCCACAGCGCTGCTGTGCGCGGTGCTCTATGCGGTGTTTCGTTACACCACGGTCGGCATCGCGATGCAAGCGTCATCTCAAAACCAGCTCGCTGCCTACTACATGGGCATCCCAGTGCAACGGCTCAACGGGCTCGTGTGGGCTCTGGCCGCAGCCGTGGCTGCCGTGGCCGGACTGCTGCTTGCACCGATCACCTTCGTTCACGTGAACATGGGCTTCATCGGCTTGAAGGCCTTCCCAGCGGCCGTGGTGGGCGGCTTTGGCAGTCTGCCCGGGGCCATCGTGGGCGGGCTGATTATTGGCATCGTCGAGTCGCTGTCAGGCTTTTATCTGCCGACCGGATTCAAGGACGTGGCCCCTTATATCGTCGTGCTGCTGATGCTCTGGTTCAAACCGAACGGGCTCTTCGGCGAGAAACTGCGCAAGAAGGTCTGATCCGATGCGTTTCGTATTCAAGACCTCCTACGAACAGGATGTCGCCCTTGCCAAACACGAAGGTCACCGGCTCTGGTACGGCGCCCTCATCGTGCTGCTGCTGCTCGCTCCCATGCTGTTCTCGGAGTATTGGCTGGCCCAGCTGAGCTTTGTGCTCATCTATTCCATCGTCGGACTGGGCCTGATGCTGCTCGCAGGCTATACCGGCCAGGTCTCCATCGGTCATGCCGCGTTCATGGGCGTCGGCGCCTATGCGCAGGCCTACCTCACGAACCACGGCTGGCCGTTCCCCGCCGCATTGGCCGTGGGCGTTGCTCTGTCGGCCGTGGCCGGGATCATCGTCGGCACACCCGCCCTTCGGGTCAAAGGGATCTATCTCGGCATTGCCACGCTGGCCTTCGGCTTCATCGTGGAAGAGATTTTTGCCCGATGGGAAAATGTGACTGGCGGCAATGCCGGTCTCTCTGTCAAGCCACCCGAGATGCTCGGCTTCAAGTTCGACAACGACAGCTCATTTTATTACCTGTGTCTGGCGCTGTGCGTGCTCTGCACGCTGGCCGTACTGAACTTGCTGCGCGCGCCGACTGGACGCGCCTTTGTCGCCATCCGAGACTCGGAGATTTCAGCGCAGAGCATGGGCATCAATCTGGCCTGGTACAAGGGACTGGCGTTTGCCATCTCGGCCGCCATGGCCGGTATCGCAGGCGCGCTTTATGCACACAAGATGCGCTTTATTTCGCCCGACCAGTTCAGCCTCATCCAATCGGTCGATTTGCTCCTGCTAGTCGTGGTGGGCGGCCTGGGCTTCGTGCACGGTGCCTTCCTGGGAGCTATTTTCCTGATCACCATGCCTCAGTTGATCGCCCTGGGCAAAGACTATCTTCCCGAGTCCATCGGGGGCGCTGCCGGCCTGCAGGCCGTGGTCTACGGGGTCGTGCTGGTGGCCTTCGTGCTCTTCGAGCCCATGGGCTTGTATGGCCGCTGGCTCAAGATCCGCACCTGGTTCCAGATGTTCCCGTTCTATCGCAAGGGTATGTTCAAGCGCCAGAAGAGCTTCACTAAATCGGACCGCCTGAAATGAGCGCTGTCGCCACTCCCTTGCTCAGTGCCCGCGAGCTGCAAGTTCGCTTCGGCGGCGTGCTCGCCGTCAACAATGTGAGCTTTGACGTGCAGCGCGGCGAAGTGTTCACACTGATCGGACCGAACGGCGCGGGCAAGACGACCGTTTTCAATCTGATCAGTCGTATCTATACGCCCACGGCCGGTACCCTGACGTTCGAGGGGCAACGACTCGACGAAGTCGCCCCCTATCGGGTCGCTGAACTGGGCATAGCACGCACCTTTCAGAACATCGAGCTGTTTGAATACGCCACCGTCTTGCAAAATCTGCTGATTGGCGGCCACGTTCACCGCAAGACCGGGTTTCTGTCGGAGTTGTTCTTCACCTCGGCGGCACGCAAAGGTGAGGTCGCCGCGCGCGAAGATGCTGAGCGCGTGATCGAGTTTCTCGACCTGCAGCGCTACCGCGACACCCTGGTGGCTGGTCTGCCCTACGGCGTACGCAAAGTGGTCGAGCTTGCTCGAGCCCTGTGCACGCGCCCTAAGCTGCTTCTGCTGGACGAACCCTCATCCGGCTTGAACGTCGAAGAAACCGACGGCATGGCGTTCTGGATTCAGGACATCAAGAACGTGCTGGGCATCACGGTACTGATGGTCGAGCACGACATGACGCTGGTCTCGAAAGTCTCCGACCGGGTACTGGCAATGAATCAGGGCGAGACCCTGGCCATGGGTACGCCCCGCGAGGTCCAGTCCGATGCGCGTGTGATCGAGGCCTATCTGGGCTCCTCTGAAGACATGTCGTTCCTGCGCCGGGCCGAACCCTTTGTGAGAAAGCGCGCGTAATGCAAGCCGCGACCCTGCTCAAGCTGGCCAACGTCGAAAGTGCTTACGGCCCGATTCGCGCCATTCGGGGCGTCAGCCTCGAGGTGGCGCAAGGCGAAATCGCCACGGTGCTCGGGTCAAACGGCGCCGGCAAAACGACCATCCTGAAGACCATCTCCGGCATCATCGACCCGCGGCGCGGATCCATCGAATTCAAAGGCGCAGCGATCACCGCCATGGATCCTTCCACGATCGTGCAAAGAGGTCTTTCGCATGTTCCCGAGGGGCGCGAGGTGTTCCCGCTGCTTTCGGTGCGCGACAACCTGCTGATGGGGGCCTACACACGCAAAGACCGCGATGCGGTCGGCCGCGACATCGAAACCGTCTTCGGTTATTTCCCCATCCTCAAGGAGCGAGCCGCACAAAATGCCGGCCTGCTTTCCGGTGGTCAACAGCAGATGCTCTCCATCTCGCGGGCCATCATGGCCGCGCCAGATCTGATCCTGCTCGATGAGCCCAGCCTGGGTCTGTCACCGCGCCTGACCAAGGAAATCTTCGAGATCATCGTACGCATCAACCGCGAACGTGGTACGTCCATGCTGCTGGTGGAACAAAACGCCAACATGGCGCTCAATGCAGCCGACTACGGCTATGTACTCGAGAACGGCCGCATCGTGATGGAAGACAACTGCGCGGTGTTACGCGAAAAAGATGACATCAAAGAGTTTTACCTCGGCATGAAAGAAACCGGTGTTCGCGGCGAACGCCGATGGAAGAAAAAGAAGACCTGGCGATGAGCACTACCACCCTCGATCCGCATCGCATTGTTCGCGGCGACGACTTTGGCTGGAAAGCCGAAGCACTGCCCTTCGACACGATTCCCAAGATGTTCCGACTGGGCGCCAGCCAAATGGGCGACAAGCCCATGATGCGCCAAAAGGATCTGGGCATCTGGCGTGCCTACAGCTGGAATGAGGTAGCGACAATCTCCGAGGAAATTGGCGCCGGGCTGGTCAGTCTGGGGTTTGAGCCCGGCGAGGTGGCCAGCGTGCTGGCCAATACACGTCGCGAATGGGTGTGGACAGACCTCGCTGTGTTGACCATGGGCGGCGTCTGTAACGGCATTTACCCAACCGATGCCGCCTCTCAGGTTCAGTACCTCTGCGAAGACTCAGCGTCCGTCTTTCTGTTCGTAGAAGGCGACGAACAACTCGACAAATTTCTGGAAGTACGTCAGGCGCTTCCAAAACTGCGCAAAGTGATCGTCTTTGACATGGAAGGCCTCGCGAATCTGAACGATCCGCAGGTCATGTCATTGGATAGCCTGCGCGCTGCCGGACGAGACTATCTTGCCACCCATCCAGGCCTGGTGGATGCACGCATCGCGAGCCGTCGTCCGCAGGATCTGGCCATTCTCGTCTACACCTCCGGAACCACCGGGCGTCCGAAGGGCGCCATGATCACCCATGCCAATTTGTGCGCAACGCTCTCGGGCGTGTCGAACGGTATGTTTGAGGGCGTACCGGAAGGCGGCGAACGCATCGCCTTCTTGCCGCTCTGCCATATCGCCGAGCGCATGATTGGCGAATACGTACCCATCTTGCGCCGCTCGGTCATCAATTTCGTCGAAAACCCGGATACGGTCTTTGAAGACCTGCGGGAAGTCCAGCCGCACGTATTTTTTGCCGTCCCGCGCGTTTGGGAAAAAATTTATTCTCAGGTCATGATCACGCTGAGCGAGGCCGGCAATGTTCAAAAAGCCGCCTATGCGTGGGCGTTGAGCGCCAATGCCGAAGAAGCCAAGGCGCAGGCCGAAGGCCGATCTGCAGGCGGCTGGACCACTCTCAAAGCCAGGCTCGGCCGTGCTCTGGTCATCAATAATGTGCGCCGGATGGTCGGCCTCGATCGGGTCCAACTGGCACTGACCGGTGCAGCGCCTATTTCAGCCGATCTCATCCGCTGGTATCAGTCGCTTGGCATTCCTCTGCGTGAGGGATGGGGCATGACCGAAACCTGCGGTGGGGGCTCGATCAACCCACGCAGTGCGCCCAGGCCCGGCAGTGTCGGGTTGCCTGGTCCAGGGGTTGAGATGCGCATCGCTGCGGTCACCAACGAAATCCAGCTGCGCGGCGCAAATGTGATTCTCGGCTACCTCAATCAGCCCGAGAAGACCGCTGAAACCATCGACTCTGAAGGTTGGCTGCACACCGGCGACGTCGGCCGTGTGGACGATGAAGGCTACTTCTACATCACGGACCGGATGAAGGACATCATCATCACGGCCGGCGGCAAGAACGTCACGCCCAGCGAATGGGAAAACGAGCTGAAGTTCTCGCCCTATGTCACAGACGCCGTGGTGATTGGAGACAAGCGCGCTTACCTTACCGCCCTGATCATGATCGACCAGGAGAACGTCGAGAAGTACGCACAGGACCATGACGTGCCCTTCTCCAATTACACGAGCCTCACGCGAGCCAAGGAAGTACAGGATCTGATCCAGGGCGAGGTCGACAAGGCCAACGCCAAGTTTGCCCGGGTCGAGCAGGTGAAGAAGTTCAAGTTGCTGGAAACCCAGCTCACGGCTGAAGATGAAGAACTGACGCCCACGATGAAGCTCAAGCGCCAGTTCGTGCAGAAGAAGTACGCAGAAATGATCGACGGCATGTACCGCGACTGACCTCGCTTACTCGTAGGAGACCACCATGAACCTCATCACCGACTCCTTCATCAAGTCGATGGAGTCCAGCAAGTTCCCGGCCGACCTGCACGGTGGGCCGCCCTTCACGTTCCGCAATCGCTTCCGTCTTGGCAACGATCAAGGCCCGATGTCCCACATCCACAACGGACGTGGGACCGCGCTGTCGCAATATCTGCCGGTTCCCAAACTGGCGAAGTAAGGAGACCCCTATCATGAAGACCATTCTCAAGTCAGCCATCGCAGTCGGCCTGTCGACCCTGGCCCTGCAGGGCGCCCAGGCGCAAACCGCTACGCAGGGCATCAGCAAAAACGAGATTCTGATCGGCACGATTCTCGATATCTCGGGTCCGATTGCCGCGTTTGGCAAGCAATCGCGCAATGGCATGCAGTTGCGCCTGGACGAGATCAACGAGCAAGGCGGCATCAACGGTCGCAAGCTCAAGCTGCTGATCGAAGACGATGCATACGATCCCCGCAAGGCCGTCCTGGTGACCCAGAAACTGGTGAATCAGGACAAGGTGTTTGCAGTCGTGGGGCACACCGGCACGGCGCACAACAATGCGTCCATGCCCATCCAGTTTGAAAAGAACGTCATCAACTTCCTGCCGATTACGGCGGCTCGCGAAATGTATGAGCCCTTTCATCGCCTGAAGTTCTCATTCGCTGCCACCTACTATGACCAAATGCGTGGCGGTCTGCCGGAGCTGTTCAAGCGCAAGCAATATGCCAAGCCCTGCGTGATCTATCAGGACGATGAATTCGGTCTGGAGGTCTTTCGCGGCGCTGAGTGGGCGATGAAGTCCATGGGCAAGGAGTTTGCGGAAAAGACCACCTATAAGCGTGGTGCAACCGACTTCTCCTCGCAGGTTGCTCGGATGAAGTCAGCAGGATGCGATCTGGTCGTGATGGGCACGATCATCCGCGAAACCATCGGCACCATCGGCGAAGCCCGCAAGACCGGCTTTTCACCTGACTTCTTCGGCTCGAGCGCGGCCTATACCGACTTGATCCATAAGCTTGGTGGCAAGGCAATGGATGGGTTGTACGCCATGCACACGGCTGAGCAGCCCTACCCCGACTCCACCGACAGCAAGATCCGTTTCTGGTCGGCCAAGTACCGTACCCGCTTCAACGAAGAACCCACGGTCTTTTCCGCCTACGGCTACAGCATCATCGACACGTTCGCGGTGGCGGCGCGCAACGCGGGGCCCAACCTCAATGTCGACTCGTTCATCAAGGCCATGGAAACCACGAAGTTCCCGGCTGACATGTTCGGCAGCCCGCCCTTCAATTTCAAGCCTGATTTCAGGCTGGGGAACGACCAGAGCCGGATGTCGCAGATCCAGAACGGTCGCTGGACGAAAGTGACCGACTACCTGCCGGTGCCCGCCGCCAAGTAAGTCCATGCGTTGCCGGGCCGCGTTGCCCGTCACGACAGGCCGCCCGAGGGCGGCCTTTTCTTTTCCACAGACTGACTGCTGTGAGGCTTCAATACCCTGTGGATGAATAAAATGGGCGAGCTGCGCGGTGATGCGCACGCCGACTCTTCATCACTCAAGGAGACCCACATGAAGCGAATCACGGCCACTCTGGCTGGTTCAGCACTGATCTGCGCACTGACCGCGTGCGCAAGTGCCCCGACTGGCATGGCCGGGCGTGATGTGGCGCCTTTTGCGGCGGGCGGCGTCAAAGCAGCAACGCCGGAAGAGGTGGGGCTGTCCTCCGCACGACTGGCACGTCTCACGGCCCGTATGCAGCAAGGCGTTGCAAACGGAGAGCTACCTGGCGCAGTACTACTGATCGGGCGCCACGGCAAGATTGCCTATCAAGAGACCTTCGGTCTGCGCGACCCTCAGGCTGGCGCGAGCATGACACCGGACGCCATTTTTCGCATCGCCTCCATGAGCAAACCCATCACCTCGCTGGCCATCATGATGTTGGCTGAGGAAGGTCGTCTCTCCATCGCAGATCCGGCATCCAAATACCTGCCTGAATTCGCAGGACTGAAGGTCGGGGTAGTCAAGCCTGGCGCCGACGGCAAGGCCTCGGTGGTCACTGAAGCGCCGCGCATCCCGATGACCGTGCAAGATCTGTTGCGCCACACCTCTGGGCTGACCTATGGGCTGGCTGGCGCCCATCCGATCAAGCAAGCCTACGTCGACGCCAAGGTCGGTGATCGCAACGACAGCAACGCTGTGCTGGTCAGCAAGCTCTCCAAGTTGCCACTGGTCTATCAGCCCGGAACCACCTGGGAGTACAGCCTGTCGACCGATGTGTTGGGTCGCATCGTGGAAGTGGTCAGCGGTCAATCCCTGGATCGATTCGTGGCGGAGCGCATTACGGGACCGCTGAAGATGCACGACACCGGCTTTTCGGCACCGATGTCGAACGCGGCGCGTGGCGCACGCCCACATGCTGAAGGCCCCAAGAAAGTCGTCCCGAATATTCCCGCAGTCACCAATGATCTGCCGTTCAAGTCTGGCGGTGGCGGTATGGTCTCGACTGCAAGCGACTATGCGCGGTTCTGTCAGTTCATGCTCAACGGCGGCGAACTGGATGGCGTGCGGCTGGTGTCACGCAAGACCATTGAACTGATGACCGCGAACCACCTGCCTCCAGGCACGCCAATCGGCGCGGACATGTACCGCTTCGAGGCGCTCGCGCCTTCAGCAGACATGGGTCAGGGATTCGGATTGGGGTATGCCGTACGCACCGATACGGGCCGCAACCCGCTGCCTGGGTCGAGCGGCGACTACTTCTGGGGCGGGGCTTTCGGCACGTTCTTCTGGATCGATCCGAAAGAAAACATGTACGTGGTGCTCATGATGCAATCACCACAGGCCAGGCTGCCTTATCGTTACTTGTTGCGACAAATGGTCTACCAGGCTGTCGACAAGTAATAGACGGTCCTGCACGAGCCCATCACCGCACCGTGTTGCCCGAACAGGTAACGCACGGTGCGGTGATGCGGACAGATCAACGCTTCAGCGAGCGCCCAGACCCATCGACCGCGCGATCACTTCTTTCATGATCTCGTTGGTGCCGCCATAGATGCGCTGCACACGGGCATCGGTCCAGGCGCGGGTCACCGGGTACTCCAGCATGTAGCCGTAGCCACCGTGCAACTGCACGCATTCATCGATGATCTTGCACTGCAGGTCGCTCACCCAATACTTGGCCATCGATGCGGTGGCGGTATCCAGCTTGCCCTGCATCAGCAGTTCGGTGCAACGATCAACGAAAACGCGCGCGACCTGGGCCTCGGTCTGAAGCTCGGCGAGCTTGAATCGTGTCGTCTGAAATCCGGCCACGGTCGTGCCAAACGCCTTGCGCTCCTTCGTATACTCAATCGTCTGATCAATGGCGGCCTGTGCAGCTGCGATCCCTGACAGCGCGATTTGCAGCCGCTCCCAGGGCAATTCCTGCATCAGATAAATAAAGCCGCGATTCAAGTCGCCCAGCAGATGGGTCTTAGGCACCTTGACGTTGTCAAAGAAAAGCTCAGACGTGTCCTGAGCTTTCATGCCGGCCTTCTTCAGACGACGGCCTTTTTCAAAGCCCGGCATGCCGCGCTCGATGAGCAAAAGACTGGTGCCCTTGGCTCCTGCATCGGGATCGGTCTTGGCCACAACGATCACGAGATCCGCGTGCCAGCCGTTGGTGATGAAGGTCTTGGAGCCGTTCAGGATCCAATGGTCACCGGCATCGCGTGCCGTCGTACGAATACCCTGCAGATCTGAGCCCGCAGAAGGCTCGCTCATGGCAATCGCGCCGATCAATTCCCCGCTTGCCATGGCAGGCAGGTACTTAGTCTTTTGCGCGTCGGAGCCATACTTGAGGATGTAGGGGGCTACGATCTCGTTGTGCAGCCCAAATCCCAGCCCGGTATAGCCCTGCCGCGCGATTTCCTCGAACATCGCGACCGAATAGAGTCGGTCGGCATCGGCACCGCCGTAAGCCTCTGGCATGGAGGGGCACAGCAGACCGTTCTTGCCGGCCTTTAGCCAAACTTCACGATCAACATAGCCATCCTCTTCCCATTTGGCATGATGGGGTGCGACTTCCTTCTCCAGGAAGCGCCGCACTGTGTCGCGGTATTGCTCGTGTTGTTCGCCAAAGAGCGTACGTTCAATCATCTCATCTCCCTTTCTTTATCTGGTTCGTCACCCAAGCGCAGCCTCATTGGCGACTGCGACGGCACGAGTCAATGCGCCATGCAGTGAGTCAGTCGACAGGGGCTTTTGAAGCACGATCGTATCGCTACCGGCCGCTGGAAGCAGCACCGAGAGATCCGGCTCGCCGGTGATCAGGATCGCGCTCGGAGCATAACCCAGCACACTGCGCAGCGTTTCGATCGCGGCAAATCCATTCAAGCCGCCAGGCAACCTGTAGTCGCAAATGATCGCATCGACCATGCGCTCGGAATCCGCATGCAGCGCGAGCAACTCCTTTGGTGTCACGGCAGCCAGCACCATGACACCCCATTCATGCAACCACTCACTGAGCGCATCGCGCGTCAGACGGTCGTCTTCAAGCAACAGCACATACGCCCCCAAGAGTGGCGAGATGCTGGAAACAGCCCATGTGTCTCGCTCAGGGTCGGATGAATCTCTCGCAAAGGCTTCCGAGCCGCTTGCCGGCACCACCATGGAAAAGCGCGACCCCTGTCCCTGAATGGAGCGAACCTTAACCGAGTGCCCAGGCAGTTGATCCATCAGCCGCTTCACCAAGTACAAGCCCAAGCCCAATCCCTCGGCTCGATCGCCCTCAGCGGCCTCAAGCTGCGTGTAAGGCGCCCAGATCGATTCAAGATCCGAAGCGACAATACCCTGGCCCGTGTCAAACACATCGATCAGGCAATTCCCAGCCCGCCAACGCACCGCCAGCAAAACGCCACTGCGCTTGCCCTCTCGCAGTGACGTGAACTTGATCGCATTGCCGACGATATTCGAGACGATCCTTTGGAGCGCCCTGCGGTCTGAATGCACTTGCATGGGTTGACGCGCCAAGCGCAGCTTGAATTCAATCCCACGTCGCGACGCGTCTGCGGCAAATGTCTCGCTCAACGAAGCAAGCAGCAGCCCCACATCGATCCATTCGAGCTGGATTGGGTCAGCCCGACTCTCAAGGCGTGCGGATGCGAGGATGTGGTCAAGCGTTCCCCCCAGCATCGAGACCGCCGTCTGCGCTTTCGCCACCTGCCCGCGTGCGCCAGATAAATCTTCCTGTCTCAGTCGGTTGCTGAGCAGATCGAGGTGGAGCGATGCGGCCGTCATGGGTTGGCGCAAATCGTGGCTCACAGCTGCGATTAACCGCCCCTTAGATTCAACCGCCGCTTCGGCTTCCTGCTGCAAACGGCTCGCCTCAGCCCAGCCAGCCACGGCCCTTCCGCGCTGGAAAAACAGTTCGCGCTCTCGACTTTCAATCAAATGACAAAGAATCATTCCGAAGACATTGGTGAAAGCAAGATAGACGGCGTGGCGAACGGAGTCGCCGCCTAAGGCAGACGGCGCAAACAGAACTGCCAATACAGATGCGCTCCAACCTATTCCAGCGGCAAAGTAGAGCGGCAATCTTAAAAAACAATAATGCAGAAATAATCCAAATATCAAAGCCGACGGGACTGCCAAAACGGTTTTTGGATCATCCACATTCGCAAGCAATGCAATGAACGCTGTCGCATAAAGCGTGGACGCACTTGCGAAAGCAACCAAGTGCTGCGCAAGATGTATATTACGATCCTTTACGTTACTCACAAGAAAAATCATTAAAAGCAACATAACCACAATCGACATTCGAACTTCAAATATACCGCGAGCCCAATCCATACGAATCGCGGAGATAATGATAATTACCAAATAGATCATTACCGCCGCAAAGCCAGCAATCAACGCCCACCCGACCCCAACCTCTTTGAATTCACGTTCAAACAGTGCAGCTTCATCAGGCGCAAGTACTGCGACTGATGAGCCACCCCTGATAAGACTAAATGGCCACATTTCATAAACCCCTAGAAAACCAGAGTCATGCTTTCAATGAATTATAAAACCCTCAGCAAAAAATCTAAATCGACGCCAGATTCGACAGAAGCACGTAAAGATAAGCTTCGAACGAGGCAGTATCGATAAATATACAACACCGCCGAACAATCCCTTAAAAATCATTGGACTAGAGAACAATTCTGAAGTAGAGTCGCAAAAAGACCACTAGCAAGTTGGCGCTGACCCTGGGAAACACTGGCAGTGCAGTCACCTGACCTCAAGCGCCAGCATCAAAACCGAAAAGGTTCCAAGATGAAAGTATCCGAGCCGAGTGACGCTAAAACGTCAAGAAACATCACCAGCGCAAACTCCTCTTCGCACTCAATTCAGTCTGCTGTAAGCCTACCTTTCACGGTTAACATTGTACGAACTGAAGAGCATCTCAGAAAAGCCGTGGCTATACGAGCAGAATCGTACGGACGCCACCATCCCGAGGTTGCCGAATTATTAAGGAGTGCCGAGCCCGCCGATAGGTCTATGTTTTCCTTGGTGCTACTGGCGGAGTCAAAGCAAGATGGCTCGGCCTTGGGAACGCTAAGAATAGAAACGAATGCGAACGGAAGTCTTCCGGCGGAAAATCTGATACCGCCAGACTCACCATGTCGCGGGAGAACGTTAGCCTTTGTCACGAGACTTGCAGTTGCGGGAGGCAAAGAGTCCTCGCTTGTCAAGCTTGCATTGTTCAAGGCGTTACACAGGTACTGCTTAGCCTGTCAGATAGACTGGATACTCGTAACCGCCAGGCCACCTATGGATCGTCAGTACAAGCGACTCGGGTTTTCGGAAGCTTACGACTCTGAGACTTACGTGCCCATTAGTTGGTCAGGCAACATTGAGATGCGGATAATGACACTCGATGTCGTCGCATGCGAACGTAACTGGCGAAAAATCGAGCATCCTTTATACCAGTTTATGTTTCTTGATTACTGCGCTGACATAAGAATCTTTAAATCGGTCAGTGGCATTTGGAACACTCCCAGAACTCGTTCATCGCCGCCAAGCGCCGCATACTTGGACCGAATTCTTGCGGACCACGACTAAATCAGACTCATTTTAGACACAGTCCTTCGCCGCTGAGGAGGCTCGATTCGCCGAATGTCGGGGAGTCGCATGGCTCTACAAACGAAAGCCTTACCCTGCCCAAACCGAATCAGGCAGTTGGTAGATGTCATGCAGATGGTAACCGGACTGCGCCTAACGGGCGGTTCAACCGAACATAGCGCAATTATGTGGCGGATCGCACGCGCGATTACTGTCGTGCTATCTCTTGCCGCGCTGATTATCCTTCTGTCTGCGAGCTGGATATCTCCATCAACAAAACTAGATCCGAAATTTTCGACCGCAACAAAGCTACGCGCCACCCCCTCCGAGATTTCTCAGTTCATCCAAAGTCAGACGACTCAGGGGAACATTGACTTTCTTAATCGCGAAACGGATCAGCCAATATGGATCGAGTTCGCAATTCCAACGCGGCCATCTGAAGTCGAGCGCGTTCTGGAAATCCCTATTCTAAGGTTAACAAAAATTTCAGAGACTCGCGTTTGGCTGCTTAAGGAAGGCAGAGGAAACGAACGCGAATTCATTGAAGTCCCGATCAAGGACATCCTATCCAGTGGGCATATCCGTGCGGGACTTTCTATTGCCTTACAAGGCAACGAGATAACTGGCGCACTGGTCGAAGTAACATCGCTGATGCCAGGAACACCGACAGGCAACCTATGGGAGTCGAGCGATTACAAAACCCAAAAAAGCCGATTCGATCGTTTAGGCGGAATGCTATTCGGTTGCATCCTCGCTCTCGTATCGTTCGGACTATTAGTAGCCTTAATCAATAAAGAGGCCGACTTTCTTCTATACTGCGGGCTACTATTGACGAGCCTTCGAATTGGCGCCATCAATGCCGGATGGGACAAATTTTGGCTTGAAATTCCAATCTCGGAATATGCCTACTTGGCTATCCTGCGTGCATCTATGGCAGGATACGGATTTTTTAACATATCAATCTACAAAAGACTCTCCCGAACGCTTGAAAGCGATGCACCTCCATCAATAGCCCTAAGCGGCCTGCAAGTAGTTTTTGCAGGATTTGCAATAGCATCTCCATTTTTAACTCACACCGAGTTCCTGAAAGCCTTTTGGACACTCGCAGTCATTTCAGCAGGAATATTAGCAGTCAAAATCGTTCCGACGCTTATTAAGTCAAGCACACCATCGAGTGCGTTGTTTTTCCTATCCTGGCTCACAATGCTGGCCGGCATGATAGGCGAACTCTGTAACATGTCCGGTTTTGCCCGAGCACCTTACTGGCTAAACTCCCAGCTTGGCGCAGTTCTGTCGGCCGTCATTCTTGGACTTGCGCTTATAAATAAGCTGAGTACAGAGAAAGATAAGCGCATCACAGCCCAGGCGTTGAGCTTGGAATATCTCAAAGACTTCGAGAGAAACTTCAACCTCAGCCCGATCGGGCTGTTCAGCATTTCTAACACAGGACATCTAAGGCTATTTAATCCAAGCTTTAGAGAAATGTTTACTTTACCGATTGATACACAGATTCATCAACCGCATGTAGATCAACTGCTTGGGATAGGTGCACATTCTCTGCTTGACGAGGCGAGTCGAAGCTCCAATCCAAACTTGGAACTCGAAATTGGTTCCCAGAATTGGTATTTTGTCCGAGTTACTTCGCGAGATGGGGACACCCTCGAAGGCTCGATTCAGGACATCACCGCTAAGAAAGTTGCGGAGCGACAACTCCGCAACCTAGTCGATCATGACCACTTGACTGGTCTGCTGAATCGAAGGGGCCTGGAGAACGCAGTTCGCAAGGCGACCGAAGAGGTGTCGACGCGGGTGGCCTGCGCGATCGCGCATATCGATATCGATCGGTTCAAGCTCTTTAACGACCTCCACGGCTTTGGAACCGGTGATCTCCTTTTGCAACAGGTAGCCCGGCGGATCTCGATCGTCTCGCGTTCGCGGGATAGTGTTGCCAGGGTGGCAGACTCGTTCGTCGTTGTGTTGCACGACTGCTCTGAGCCCGCAGCTGCATCCGCGATGGAACGCGTTCGTGAGGCAATCACCAGCGAACGCTTCGATATCGACGGGAAGGCGCTGAACATCACTGTCAGTATCGGTGTCGTCGCGCTGGATCAATCAATGGGTTATGCCGATGTCACGGCTGCGGCCGGGCGTGCTTGCAGTGAGGCTAAAGCCCGTGGACGTAACTGCGTCGTACGGTTGAACGAGCATGACGCGACGCTGCGCAGCCACCTAGAGGAATTGAGGGTTGTTGCCGATTTGCAGCAGCGCATCCCGACCGACCGCTATTTCCTCGAATTTCAACCGATCGTCGCTCTTCAGTCTCCGCAAAGTTCCCTGAGCTATGAGGTCCTGATTCGCATGCGAGCCGAAGATGGCACGGTGCTGCCTCCTGCGCGCTTTATTGGCGCCGCAGAGCGTCATGGCCTGATGTCGCAGATCGACCGTTGGGTGCTCAGAAGCACGCTCGAGTGGTTGGACACGCACCCCGAGCATCGCGAGCGTCTCGCCTTTGCCACGATCAATCTGAGTGGCGCCTCCTTGAACGACAAGCGTTTCGTCGACGACGCCTTTGCGCTGATGGCGGACCATCCACTATCGGTTGCGAAACTGTGCTTCGAAATCACGGAAAGCGTCGCATTGCACGATATGGGTTCAACCCGCCGTTTTGCTGACCGCGTGAGAATGCATGGCAGCAAGCTGGCCTTGGATGATTTCGGTGCGGGTTACACCTCCTTCAACTATCTGAAAGAGATTCCGGCTGATTTCATCAAGATCGATGGCAGCTTCGTGAAGGACATCAATCGCGATCCGGCGAATTTCTCCATCACCCGAACGATTGTTGAACTCACCCACGAACTCGGCATGCGCAGCATCGCCGAATGGGCGGAAACGCCGGATACGATCGCCTCGCTGATCGATCTGGATGTGGACTTTGGTCAAGGCTTCGGGCTCGTGCGTCCGATTGCGCCGGAACTCGTGACAAGCGCACTCTCCGGCGGCGCTCTCATCCAAGACCCACAGGTTCTCAGGCTGCTCGAAGAGGGCCCGCGCAGGCCCATCGCCTCGTCAAAAGTTCGCGCACTGCGCAGCGTCTCGCGCTGAATCATCGCATTGAATCCAGCCCCGCCCGGGCTGGCGCTATGATTGGCCCATGACGCCGCTGTGTTGCGGCTCCGAGGCCCCTATGTCTACAGACCCGCACAAGCACACGCAGCCATCGACGGATCACCACGCGCACCACGACCACAGCCACGACCACGGTCATGGCCATCACCATGACCATGATCATGCACACGGACCAAACGTCTATCAGCATAGCGTTGTCGCCGCTGTCATGAACGAAGCCCTGGCGCTCCTGGGCGATGGGGTGCCTGCACAATCCATCGAAGAGGCCTCGTTGGCACTTGGGATGCCAACAGGCGTGCTGGCAGCATTGGATACGCTCTCACTGGAAGTCGTCGACCTCGCCTTACATGCAGCGCTTGATGCTCAGGCGCACGCGCATCACGACCACCAGCATGAACACGGTCACGGGCATGAACATGGACATGAACATGGACATGCATCGCATTCCGATCATGCACACCACCACGATCATGACGAACACCGTGCCCATGCGCACACGTGCGCGCCCGGCTGCACACATGACCATGGTCACGGGGCGCACGCTCATACGTCGGACGATCATCCACATCACCATGAGGATCACCACGAACAGTCCCGCGCGCACACCCCACAGACGCTTCCTGCCCCCATGACTGAATCGGCCATTTACGTGATGGAGAAAATGGCGCACGGATTCAAACGCATGGGCAAGGCCGCCGCACGTGGTTTCTACGACTACGATTTCGATACCCCCCAGCTGTGGTCGGGCCTGAAAACCTTTGAGCGACGCGGCAAGGGGCTCGAGGGTCACGAAATTGGCGATCGCCTGATGTACGCCGCGACGCTCAGCGCGCTGGGTTCGCAGTCCGCACACCATCCGCAGGCCGAAGCCGTTCTGGGTGCCAAGATCCCCACGACAGCGCAACAGGCCGAGGACTGGATCAACGCAGTCGGTGCTGATCAATTCAAGGCGCGTTGCACCGATTTCTCGCAACGCTTTGGCGCGCGATTCAGCGTGACGCACACCGGGAGTCAGCGATGAACGGCCTTCGGTTAGACAAACTCGTGCATGGCTGGCGCGACCCGGTCACGCCACGGCCTGCAGCCACCATCCTGCTGCTGCGTGATGCCGGCGAGGGCCTCGAAGTCCTGATGACTCAGCGCTCGCACACCGCGAGTTTTGCGCCTGGTGTGTTTGTGTTCCCTGGCGGCGCGCTCGATGCAGCCGACAACTCTGCTGCGGCGCACGCGGTCTCGCGCGCCCGCCACGATCAGGACGAGCAGCATCGGCATTTCGCGCACGCCGCGTTGCGCGAGGCCTTCGAGGAGCTGGGCATCCTGTTGGCCTGGGACAAGGGCGGCCAGCAGCTGTGTGCGCCTCACCATGCCACACAGCTCAATCGGTCCACGGATGCAGACTTCTATGGACAACTTGCCGGCGCGGGCCTTGAGCTGGCTATTGACCGGACCGGGTGGCTCTCTCAATGGACCACAGACCCTGACTTGCCCAAACGCTTTCAGGTGCGGTTTTTCGTGGCTCCCATGCCTTCCGGTCAGGAACCCATTGCAGACGGCACCGAGCAGTTCGAGCCTGTTTGGGTCAACCCCGCTGCGGCCCTTGCGCGCCATGACGAAGGTCAGTTCAAGATGATCTTCCCGACCATCCGTACCCTGCGTCAGCTGCAAAAATTCAGTCGCACCGAGCAAGTCCTGGATGCAGCTTCATCAGTCGACAAGGTGTATTTCGCGTTTCCGCGTGGCGGCTTAGTGAAGGGCAAGGAAGCGCGCTTTGTCGCTGAAGAGACGCAATTCGGCGAACTGGAGATGGTGGCGCCGGACGGCAAACTCGTGCATCCCCTGGACTGGCGTCACGACGCGCCGGTCCAGCTTCGGAAAAACGTGCAGCGCCTGACGGCTCCTAATGCAGGGATGATGACCGGACCGGGCACCAATACCTACATCGTCGGTGAACCCGGCGCCTTTGTGGTCATCGATCCAGGCCCCGACTTAGCCGATCATATTGCGCGCATCGCACAGGCGGTGGGCTCGGACCTCCAAGCCATCATCTGCACCCACTCACATCCGGATCATTCGCCGGGTGCGCCATTGCTGCGTGAAGCGGTGCGCAAGGATGTGCCGATCCTCGGTCTCCAATCACTCCCCACGGCACGAGCCAACTCGAGCTTCACGCCGGATCGGGAACTGGCCCATGGTGAGCGGATCGCAGTGGGCGACTCCACCTTGCGCGCGGTGCACACGCCCGGTCACGCGGCGAATCATGTGTGCCTCGTGCTTGAAGAAGATCGGCTGCTGTTCTCTGGCGATCATGTGCTCAATGGCTCGACCACAGTGGTCGACCCACCCGATGGCAACATGTTCGACTACATCGCCTCGCTCAAGGTGCTGGCGCAGGAGCCTGTGGACTTCATCCTGCCTGCGCATGGACACGTGTTGGGGTCGGCCAGGCAAGCGATCGAAAAACTGATGGCCCATCGATTGGGGCGTGAAGCGAAAGTGGCCGCCGCACTGACCAAGACCGGCGGCGGGACCCTGGACGACATCGTGCCTGTGGCTTACGACGACGTGAACGCAGGGCTCTTTCCGATTGCCAAGCGCTCGTTGTTGGCTCACCTGGAAAAGCTGGTGACCGATGGCAAAGCCAGCGTGAACGAAGGACGCTGGGCGCCGGTCTGAGTCTGTACACCCCACGCATCCTGCAGTCGATCTCCCGGCGTTTGACCCAATCGCCCAAGGTCAGGGCTTCCTCTTCTCAAGAGCAGGCACCTTCCCGATACCCGGGGCTCAATACGCTGCCCCCATCACCTGCGGTATCACCATATTTTGCTTTAACGTCGGCACCAGAAAACAGAAGGAAAGCTCAGGGAGACCGGAGCCTTCCTGAGTACAACTTATGAACGGCGCCTTGTCGCGCCGAACATGGCGAACGCTCCGATACCGAGGAGTCCCAAGACGCTAGGCAGCGGAACCGGCGATACACGGGTATCCGAAAAAATGATGTCGTTGAAAACGCCGGGTGGCG
>JBIKKG010000164.1:0-7524 GCA_044360485.1 Burkholderiaceae bacterium
GGAGTCAGGCAGGGCTTTTTGCAGACCGTGTCGTTCCAGCCCACTTCACTGATGGCCAGAAGGTGAATCCCCTTGGCTTCGTAGATCTTGCGCAGCACCGGAAGGGCGTGGTTATCGGTCACGTAGTCACGTTCGGCATCGCTGCTCCAGAGGTAGGGCGTGGTCATCAGACCTGCTTCAGGAATCAGCGGAGCAATGCCCGCCATGGAAATGCCCGCCATCTCGACCCGTCCGCGCACGATCTGTTGCGCAATTTCCTGCTCGCTGCCGACGAACAGGCGTTCAGCTTTGATCGTGCCTTTTGACCCCGTGTTGATATTGTTGACGGTTTCGTCAACGAAGCCAATCAGTGGCGAACCCGGCTGGGCTGCAGACACCATCTTCCAGTTCTGCTGGGCCACAGAAGGGGTGTGGACCAACGCGGCAAGAGCCGTCGTGGCGAGCGCTGATGCAAACCATCTATTGAGCTTCATGCGGTGTCTCTTTTGTCATTTTGAAGGGATGGAACCAGACACTTCTGTGGCGTCTGAGTTGATGTCGCACCCACCACGGTGCAACCGGCGCAGGGTAATTGTCGGCGGGTCAGCATGGCGTGATATCCCCGAAAACGCTAAGGAAATCCTTGAGCGGTTGCCGACACATCGCGCAGGCCGCATCAGTGGTGCGCCCTGCTGATGGCCGAATGTCCCGCAGTTTGACACCGCGGCCATGTCCGGCGGGCCTGGCCGTTGGGTCAGGGGAGTGTGTTGCGAAAGGTCAGTCGCTCGGGCACACTCAGACGCGAGGTGCACGAAATCATATTGTTGCTTCGATGCACGTCATCACCTTTACGCGGCACAGACCGCTTGCTGATATTCCAAGACAAGGAGACCTCATGAACAAGTTCAGACGGCTTGCGTTGGCATTGAGCGCCAGCGCATTGGCAATCGGATTAAGCGCGCCTGTAGCGGCCAAGGAAAGCTGGAAGCTTGCGACTGCGGCGCAACCGGGCAGCGTCCTATACGACATCGTGATGAAGTTCATCAACGATGCGAATAAGGCGCTTGCCCCGGACATCGCCATTGAATATCTCCTTGTCGGCAATGAACAGGAGACGCACCAGCAGGTGGTGCGCGGCAGGCTGCAGCTCGGTGCGTCGTCGTTTGCCGGGGGCGCCATCGCGGTTCCTGAAGGCGCGGTGTTCAACACGCCGTATCTCTGGAAAAACGACGAAGAACGCATCTGGGTGACCGACAACCTGGGCGTCCCGATTGCCAAGCGTCTTTACGCCGAGAAGGGTTTGGAACTGCTGTTGGTGGCAGACGTTGGATGGAACGACGTGGTCTGCACCACAGCCTGTCTGACGCCCGACAGTCTGAAGGGCCAGAAAATGCGGGTCTCGCCTTCGCCTGCCTCGCGTGTCTTTTTCAAGTCGTTGGGTGCGAACGGTGTGCAGATGCCCCTGACCGAGTTCTGGCCGGGCTTGCAGAGCGGTCTGGTCCGAGGTGGTGACCTGCCGTTTCTTTTTTATGTGACCACGCCCGCCGCTCAGAGTGCACCGCATTACGTGGTGACTCGGCATTATCACCACCCCTCGACCTTCATCATGAACAAGGCGCTGTTTGATGGTCTCAAGCCGGACGTTCGTGCCAAGCTGGTCGCTGCACTGCCGGATGCCGCCTGGGCACGCAAGCAGGTGGCCGATACTGAAGGGCCCAAAATGAAGGAATTTCAGTCAAAAGGCGGCTTCGTTCACCACCTGACCGCCGAGCAGCGTGAGGCCTGGGCGAAGGTGGCCAGGACCGGCCATCAAGAGATGGTCGACTCGATTGGCGGCAAGGCCAAGGAGTTGTATGACGCCCTGAACCAGGGCAAGAAGACCTGGTCCGACAAATTCGAGAAGAAGTAACTCACGCTGGTGTTGGACGGGCGCCGGCAAGGCTCCGTCTGGCGGCATGGCGACCGAGGGTCTTCAGGTGATCAACCCTCGGCATTGCACTGACAGTGGCCGCTTTGGCCGCCGTCAGTGCTGACAGGCTCAGGGGATTGACGTTGGCGCAACCGACCCCTGCTGCTCAAGTGTGGGGTAGTCGGTGTAACCGACCGGGCCTGGACCGTAGTACGTTTTGATGTTGGCTGGGGTGAGTGGCGCGTCCAGTTGCAGCTTTCGCACCAGATCGGGGTTGGAGATGAACGGCACACCGAATGCGACCGCATCGGCCTGTCCGCTGGCCACTGCATCCAGCGCCATCTGCCGGGTGTACTTGTTGTTGGCGATGTAGGTGCCTGGAAAGCGCTTGCGTGCGCCATCGAAGTCGAAGCCCTCGCGCGAAAACTCTGCGCCCGTGTTGCCCTCGATGAAGTGCAGGAAGGCAATGCGTCGCTGCGCCAGCGCATCGACCAACGCGCCATAGGTGGTGTTGGGGTTGGAGTCGGGCGCGCAGCCGTTGGCGCGTGTGATCGGACTCAGGCGGATGCCCACGCGGTCGCGCCCAAACACCTCGATCGCGGCATCAACGATCTCGAGCGCGAAGCGCAAACGATTCTGCAGCGAGCCGCCCCATTCATCAGTGCGCAAGTTGGTGGAGTCGCGGGTGAACTGCTCGATCAGATAGCCGTTTGCGCCATGAATCTCGACGCCATCGAACCCTGCATCACGTGCGGTTTGCGCACCATGACGAAAGGCTGCAATCAACCCGGGGATTTCGTCTGTGCGCAATGCGCGCGGCGCAACCCGATGCTGTTTGCCGTTCTGGGTATGCACCGTGCCGGTGGCGACCACTGCAGACGCGGAGATCGGCAGTTCGTTGCCCGGTTGCAGATCAGGATGCGAGACCGCACCCACGTGCCACAGCTGTGCCACGATCCGTCCGCCTGCTGCATGCACTGCGTCGGTCACGATGCGCCAGCCATCGCGCTGTGCCTCGCTGTGAATGCCAGGCGTGCCGATGTAGCCGATACCGCGTGGCTCGACCTGCGTGGCTTCACTGACGATCAGTCCGGCGCTGGCTCGCTGGGCGTAGTGTTCTGCATTGAGCGCATGCGGCGCCAGACTGCCGGGCAGGGCACGACAGCGGGTGAGCGGCGCCATGAGGATGCGGTTGGGACAGTCGATGGCCCCGATACGAACGGGATCGAAGAGGCTGGGAACCGATGGGGTACTGGGTGTGTTCATCTGCGTATTTTAAACGCAGCCGCTCACCCACCCCCGCATCCGTGCCGTGAGCGCGGCCCCGCCGGGACCTGGCGCTCGCGGCCTGCCGAGCGCCAGAGGCGTTCAGATGGGATGCAGTGCAGCCGAGTCAGTGCAGACCGAAGGCCGCTGCTGAGGCGGCAATGAATGCGGGCGGCAATCGGGCTGGGCTGTCTGCCTCGAAGGTCACGCGCAGACGCTGGCGCATGCATCCCACCACGCCGTCCCAGACGGCTCGGCGTGCGCGCGCCTCGGCAGGGTCCCGTTGCGTCGGCCCGGACGCTCGGTCATGGTCAAATCGGCTGCCATGGCCATGGCCATGGCGATGTGCGTGCCGCTGCCCGTTTCCGTCCAGACGCGCGCGTGGGATGCGCGCAGCATTACCCAGATCGGTAGTGAAAAATACCAGGTGCGCCTGCCGCACGAGGCTGCGGTCGCGCTCGGCAAAGTCTGGCGCACTGCGTTGTGGATGGGCCAGCGCGCCGGCTCGGTCGTAGACCGCACCCACGGTTCCGAAGCGTCCGATCAGCGAGGGTGCATCCATCGGTGAGCAAAACCACTGCACGGCCCCCTGGAAGCGCTCGGTCATGCGGCGATCGGGGGCTGATTGCCCGTGCTGGGGCGGCGAGGCGGCGCGGGTCTGGCCGCGCATCCAGGCTTCCAGCAGGGCCGCAATGGCGGCGCGTTGAACGTCCTCACCGCCTTGCAAGGTGAGCGGCAACAGCGGAATGGCGCGGCATACATTGGGATGTGGCTCGCTCCATTGCAGCGCGGGCGTGTCCAGTGCGCCGTACATGGGCGGCTCCACAAACAGCACGGGGTGATGCGTGGACAGGCGCGAAAAGATCTGGCGGGGCCGTTCTGATCCAGGGCCCCAGCGCAGATGCGAGTGCACGATCAGCGGCAAGGTGCGCGCCGGTTCAGGGCGTAACAGTTCACTGAGCGGTGGCACGGGTCGCTGCGCGCTGGGGGTGTCGGTCAGTGTGTGAAAGGGGTGTGGCACTGCATGCGTGCTCAGTGCCGGGTTGGCAAGTGTTATTGGCATGGTTGAGGTCTCCTGCAAGACCGGGTCGTTCAGACAGAACACCCGGTCCACAGCCAGCAGGCAATCGGCGTGCCCGCGAGCACTGCGCCTGCTCAGCCGCTGCAGCGCCCCTTTGCGTCTGGGTGGCTGCCTTTCGAGGCAATTGTGCAGCGGCACCGGACTGAGGGACAATAACGCCTCTTTGTGGAGACCAACATGAACGCACTGACCCGTGCTCAAGACCTGGCCGATGCCATGCCGCTCGACCAGATCGATCTGTCTGATGCAGAGCTGTTTCGCACTGACACGGTCTGGCCTTTCCTTGCGCGGCTGCGTCGTGATGATCCGGTGCACTGGAAAGAAGGCGGTGCGCTCGGCAACTTCTGGTCGGTGACTAAGTACAAGGACATCGTGGCGGTGGACACCAACCATCAGGTGTTCTCATCCGATGCCTACCTGGGCGGCATCACACTGTTCGATCCGGCCGAAGGCATCGAGATCCGCCCCAGTTTCATCTCCATGGACCCGCCCAAGCACGATGATCAGCGCAAGGCGGTGAGCCCAATCGTGGCACCGGGCAATCTGGCCCAACTCGAAGCCACCATCCGATCGCGCGCGATCAAGATCATCGAAAGCCTGCCGGTGGGTGAGACCTTCAACTGGGTCGATAAGGTGTCGATCGAACTGACCACGCAGATGCTGGCCACGCTGTTTGACTTTCCGTTCGAAGACCGTCGCCTGCTCACGCAGTGGTCGGACGTGGCCACCGCCATTCCGCCGCTCACGCATCCGAAGTCCAAAGAGTTGCGGGCTGCGCGCGATGAAGAGCTGATGAAGTGCCTGGGTTATTTCACCCGGCTGTGGAACGAGCGTGTCAATGCGCCGCCCACCAACGATCTCATCTCGATGATGGCGCATGCGCCCGCCACGCGGAACATGAAGCCGCACGAGTTCCTGGGCAACCTGATCCTGCTGATCGTGGGCGGCAACGACACCACCCGCAATTCCATCTCGGGCGGGCTGCTGTTCATGAACCGCAATCCGGATCAGTACGCCAAGCTGCGCGCGCACCCCGAGCTCATCCCCAGCGCAGTCTCCGAGATCATTCGCTATCAGACCCCGCTTGCGCACATGCGCCGCACCGCGCTGGTCGACACCGAGTTGAGTGGCAAGAAGATCCGCAAGGGTGACAAGGTGGCGATGTGGTACATCTCAGGCAACCGCGACGGTGAGGTGATCGAGAACCCCGATCAGTTCATCATCGACCGACCACGCGCACGACAGCATCTGAGCTTTGGTTTCGGCATCCACCGCTGCGTGGGCAATCGTCTGGCCGAGATGCAGCTTCAGATCCTGTGGGAAGAGCTGCTCAAGCGTCACCCGGTGGTCGAGGTCGTGGGTGAGCCCACCTTTGTGCCGTCTTGCTTCGTGCACGGTTATACCGAGCTGCCCGTCCGGATCCCCGGCTGATTGCTGTCGAGAAGATCCTCATCGTGAATGCTGCTGTTGTCATCGTCGGAGGTGGCCATGCCGCCGGCGCGTTTGCCGCGGCCCTGCGCCAGGCTGGTCATACCGGGTCGGTGACCCTTGTGGGTGCCGAGCCGCTTGCGCCGTATCAGCGCCCGCCGCTGTCCAAAGCCTGGCTCAAGGGAGAAGCCTCCTCGGACGATCTGCTGTTGCGACCGGAAGCGTTCTACGCCGAGAAGTCAGTGACGCTGCGCCTGTCTACGCGCGTGACCAGTATCGATGCGGCTGCCCGCACCGTGACGCTTGAGAACGGTGAAGCGCTGGCCTATGAGCAGCTGGTCATCGCCACCGGTTCACGCTTGCGTCAGCTCGAGGTTCCGGGGGCGCGCAGCCAGGGCGTGCTTGAGCTGCGCACCGCTGCCGATGCTGAGGCGATCAAGGCGCGCGTCGGCCCGGGCGTGCGGCTGGCGGTTGTGGGCGGCGGTTACGTGGGGCTGGAAGTGGCCGCGTCGGCGCGCTCGCTGGGCGCCGAGGTGACGGTCATCGAGCGTGAGCCCAGGCTGCTGGCGCGCGTGGCCAGTGAGCCGCTCTCTGCCTTCTTTGAGCGCTGCCATCGCGATCACGGTGTGCAGCTGATGCTGGGTGCGACCGTCAGTGCGTTCGATGCGCAGGATGGTCGGCTGACAGGCGTGCGGCTGGCAGACGGTCGCAGTGTGGAATGCGACGTGGCCGTGGTTGGCATTGGGGCGCTGGCCGAAGATTCGCTGGCGCAGGCGGCGGGCCTGGTCTGCCGCGATGGCATCGTGGTGGACGAGCAGTGCAAGACGTCAGACCCCCACATTCATGCCATTGGCGATTGCACGCGCCGACCTGTGCCGCGTTACGGCCTGCAGCAGATGCGTCTGGAGAGCGTGCCTAATGCGCTGGAGCAGGCCCGTCAGGCTGCAGCCGATCTGTGCGGCAAACCGCCTGTGAAATCCGAGGTGCCCTGGTTCTGGTCGGACCAGTACGATGTGCGTTTGCAGATTGTCGGGCTGCCCGTGGACGTGGCGCAGCGCGTGGTGCGCGGCGATCCGATGGCCGGTAAATTTGCGGTGTATCACCTCGACGCTCAGGGGCGCTTGCAGTGTGTGGAGGCGGTCAATGCGCCCGCCGAGTTTGTGGCGGCGCGGCAGTGGGCTGGCGCATCGATGGTGTTGGATGCGGCACGGATTGCAGACGCTGCCATCGCGGTCAAGGACATTCCCGTGAAGGCGCCTGCTGCCTGATTTTTCCTGTCTCTTTTCTTCTGATCCCCTTCCTGATCCCCTTTTCATCCTTTCTCAACCGGACGCTTCTTCATGCCCAAGGTCACTTTCATCGAACACAACGGAACCCACCACGTGGTTGACGCCGTCGCGGGTCAGTCGCTCATGCGCGCTGCGGTCGACCACAACGTGCCCGGGATTGATGCCGATTGCGGCGGCGAATGCGCATGCGCCACCTGCCACGTTTACGTTCAAGCCGATTGGCTGGCCCGCACCGGCGAGCAAAACGACATGGAGCGCAGCATGCTCGGCTTTGCTGCGGTCACTCAGGACAATTCGCGCTTGTCCTGCCAGATCAAGATGAGCCCTGCGCTGGATGGACTGGTGGTGACGCTGCCCGAGGGGCAGCACTGAGCGCCCCAGCACTGAGCGCCCCAGCACTGAGCGTCCGCACTGAGCGTCCGCACTGAGACCGTGCTGAGCCCTTCCTGAGCCCTCACTGAAGGCCCGTATCAGCGAGCCCGCCTCAGCACACGACACCGACGATTCGGCGTGGCCTCACGGCTTCGCCTCACAAGGAGACTTCCCGATGAAAGCAGCCGTTTTCCACGCAC
>JBIKKG010000165.1:0-7513 GCA_044360485.1 Burkholderiaceae bacterium
GGCGGGCCGCGGCGCTCGCTCGGTTCGTAGTGGGCGCCGGGCAGCGCGACCACCGTACCGCGCACCGCGCGCCTGCGCGCACGCCCGATCAGTCGCATGCCTTGCACGCGCTTGACGGCTGACACCAAATAGACCGCGCCACACAAAGGCCACCAGCGATCGCCTGCACGCTCCATGAATCCCATGCGATCGAGCCAGGCGCCTGACCCAAGTGGCAACCTGAAACAGCCGTAGTGGGTCGAGTCGATCTCGAAGCTCAGCAACTTGCACCAGTCGCGCAGCCGATGCAGCACGATCGGGTGCGCCTGCGTCGGCAGCAAGGGGCGCACCAGGGCGCGCGGCGCGACCTCGCGCAGGCCCCACAGACTGACCGGATTGAACCCGGTGACGATCAGTCGACCTTCCGGGCGCAGCACCCGGTCCACTTCCCGCAGCACCTGGTGCGGGTCGTGCGCAAACTCGAGCACATGCGGCAGGACCACCAGGTCCAGTGAGCGGGTGTCGAAGGGCAACTCTTCAAAGTGGGCGATCTGGACGAACGAACCGGGTTGCTCGCTCGGCAACATGCTGCCCTGCCAGGCACGAATCGGATGAGGCATCCGATTGGCGCGCAGCGCATCAGGTAAGGGGCCGCCGCACTGCAGGGCATGCAGGCCGAAGAGGTCGGCCACCGCCTGATCGAGTTGGGCCTGCTCCCACTGCAGGACATAACGCCCGGGCGGCGTATGCAGCCAGGACTGCCAGGCGTCGGCGCGCTCATCCGGCGCCGCAGGACGGTTGCCCGGTGTCCCCCCATCGCCAGATTCGCCTAGCGGGCCGTGGTGGTCACCAACGCCATCAGAATCCCGTGGGCCCGAGCCGCTTACAATGGGCCGTGCACGGGTTTGCGCATGCACAGAGCCACCCGACGGCCCACCAGCCGGGCGGTCGGCTGCTTCGGGTTGCCAGCTTTCAATGCGCTTCATGGGTGTGCCCTGTCCGCATGCCTGGATTGTCCACCTTCTGCGAGCAAACCATGTCCGAATCGTCCGCCATGCCGCTGACCGGCGCGCCCGATCATCCCGAGGGGGCCGCACCGCACCCCCGCATTCTTGCCATTCCCGCCTTCCAGGACAACTATATCTGGATGCTGCTGGATGAAGCAGGTCGGCGGGCTGCTGTCGTGGACCCAGGCGACGCAGGCCCGGTAATCGATGCGCTGCGGGCCCACCACCTGGACCTGGCGGCCGTCCTGGTCACGCATCACCATGCCGACCATGTCGGCGGCCTGGCCGCGCTGCGGGCCCAGTATCCGGCGATGACCGTGCATGGTCCGCACAACCCGGCCATCTCGGGCGTCGACCGGCGCTGGCGGGCCGGTGAATCGCTCGCGCTCGACGGATTCGGGGTGCGCTTCGATGTCTTCGAGGTGCCAGGCCATACTCTGGATCACATCGCCTGGTACGCACCCAGGCTGACCGGCGAAGACACCCGACCAGTCCTCTTTTGCGGCGACACGCTCTTTGCGGGGGGCTGCGGGCGACTCTTTGAAGGCACCGCCTCGCAGATGCACGCTTCGCTGTCCCGTCTGGCCGCCCTGCCGGGTGACACGCTGGTGTACTGTGCCCACGAGTACACCGCCTCGAATCTGCGCTTTGCCAGAAAGGTTGAGCCGAACAGTGCTGCGCTGGCACGCCGCGAAGCCGAAGTGGCGGCGCTGCGGGCGGCCCACCGGCCTACGGTGCCCTCCAGCATCGCGGTTGAACGGGCGACGAATCCGTTTTTGAGGGTCGACCATCCGGATGTGCAGCGCGCGGCGCAGGCCTACAGCGATCGCCCCCTGGCGGACGCCGCCACCATCCTGGGCGCAGTGCGCCACTGGAAGGATTCGGCCCGCTGAGCCCACCCTCGCGACCGACCCCTTCCTGACGGGGCGACCGGTCGCCTTGACCGATCCGGTCCGGGCACGTAGCATTTCAGACACGCTGTATTTCACTCAGCAAAAACATACACTTAGAGGACATCCTTGAAGCTCACTTCAAGCGTCGTCGGCATTGCCTCCCTCGGTGTCGCCCTGCTGCTGGCAGGTTGCGCCAGCCCCTCCGCCCCCACCTCCTCGGTCACTTCGCCCACCCCGGCCATCGCTCAGCCTGTCAGCGAGGCGCTCGCGCCCCTGCCGTCCAGCCAGCCGATCGTAGCGCCCCCTCAGGCCGCGACTGTCCAGATCGCTCCGCCCGCCAACCCGATCCGCCTGCCTTCAGGTGGCCTGGCCATGGAGCCGCATGCAGACGTATGGGCGCGCATGCGGGCCGGCTTTGCCATGGCAGACCTGGACACACCGCTGGTGGCCGAAAAAGTGCGGTTTTATCTGTCCAACCGCGAAGCGCTCAATCGCATGTTCCAGCGCGGCGGGCGCTACCTGTACTTCATCGTCGATGAAGTCGAGCGCCGCGGCATGCCCACCGAGTTGGCGCTCCTGCCCTTCGTGGAAAGTGCGATGAACCCGGTGGCTCTGTCGTCGGCTAAGGCCGCCGGCTTGTGGCAGTTCATCCCCTCCACCGGCAAGCAATACGAGTTGTCCCAGAACTGGTGGGTCGATAACCGGCGCGACGTCGTGCAATCCACCCGCGCTGCCCTCGACTACCTGCAAAAGATTTACGAGATGAACGAGCGCGACTGGTTCCTGGCGCTTGCCTCCTATAACTGGGGCGAAAACGCGGTCGCTCGCGCGGTCAGGAACAACCGCGCCCGTGGCATGCCAGTCGATTACCTCAGCCTGTCCATGCCAGCCGAGACACGGCATTACGTGCCCAAACTCATTGCGCTCAAACTCATCATCCAGCGCGCCGCTGAATATGGCGTCGTCCTGCCCGATGTGCCGAACCGCCCGTACTTCATTACGGTGGAAAAGACCCGTCCCATCGACCTGAAACTGGCCGCGCAGTTCGCCGGCATGAGCGTCGAAGAGTTCGTCGCGCTCAATCCTGCACACAACCGTCCGGTGATTGCTGCCAGCCGCAACAATCAGATCAAACTGCCAGCCGATCGGGTCGATGTGTTCATGGCCTCGGTGGCCCGCCACGACCTCGATGCCAAGCCGCTGGCGTCCTGGCAGCCCTACACGCTCAAGCCCGGTGAGACGCTCGATGACGTAGCCCGTAACGGCAACGTGTCGACCCAGGAAATCATCCGCGCCAACAGCCTGCGGGCGGGGGCACGCATCATGCCCGGCACGCAGGTGATTGCCCCCCAACCCTCGGTGCGCGATCAGCAGCAGGTCGAATCCTTCCCGGGCCCGCGCGTCTACGAACAGATCACCACCTCGCCGGTCTATCACCGCGTGGCCAAGCGAGAGTCGCTGGCGGGCATTGCAGCCAGTTACGGCGTATCGGCCGATACGCTTCGCGCCTGGAATGGTGGGATCAAGTCAGCCAAGCCAGGTGCGAGCCTGCTGGTGCGCCCGGCGTCGAGCCAGACGGTACTGACCGTCGCGGGTGGCACGCGCCAGGTGGTTTCGCGCGATGAAGCGCCGGCCTTCGCTGCAGCACCCATCGCGGTGGCCTCGCCCCCTGTCGCAGCGCCCGCCCCCGCGCAGGTCGATCCGGTGGCAGTGATCGCATCGGCCGCAGCCGTGACGGCCGTGGCAAGGACCACTTACAGCAAGAACTCGGCAGCCACCTCGCGTACGCAAACCGCCCGCGCCGAGCCGCCGCAAGCCAAAGGCCGGGCAGCCAGCAAAACGGCCGCAACGCAAACCGTCGCGCGTGGCCCTGGCAGCAAGAAAGACAAGCTTGCGACAGGCGCACCCACTGCCAAAGGGAAGTACCCGGCCGCCCAACCCATGACCGCTGTGCTCAAGCCCTCAGACAAAGCGCCTGCGACCAAGGGCACCGCACGGACCACCACCCCACCGCCCGCCAAGGGCGCCGCGCCAGCCAAGTCCAACGGAAAAGCCGCCCGAACCTGACCCAGCGCGCATCGGTCTGATCGATACCCCGACTGCTGCTGCGTTTGAGGGCAACCGCTTCGTTTGAGAGCGACCGCATCAAGTGTCTCGGCACAGGCGGTCGTGACGCCCCAGCGCCGCCCGCCCGACACGAACACGAACACGAATGATGCCGTCCTTTCAGTCGAGGACGGCGTCGAGCAGTTCGCGGGTATAGGGAGCCTGCGGCGCCTCGAAGACCTGTTCGGTCGGGCCGGTCTCCACAATCCGGCCGCCCTGCATCACGATCATGCGATGCGACATGGCGCGAATCACCGCCAGATCGTGCGTGATGAACAGGTAACTCATGCCGTACTTGCGCTGCAGGTCGGCCAGCAGTAGCAGCACCTGCTGCTGCACCGAGACATCGAGCGCCGACGTGGGCTCATCGAGCAACAGGAGTGCGGGCTTGAGGATGGCTGCCCGCGCGATGGCAATGCGCTGGCGCTGCCCGCCCGAGAATTCATGTGGATAACGCGACAAGGCGGTGCCGTCGAGGCCGACTTCGGCAAGCATGGCCACGATCGCCTCACGACGTGCTGGCTCACTCATCTCGGGATGATGCAGGCCCAGCCCCTCGCCAATGATCTGCTCCACCGTCATGCGCGGTGACAGGGCGTTGTAGGGGTCCTGGAACACCACCTGCATGCGTGCCCGCATCGGACGCAAGGCAGCCTGCGAGAGGGCGTCGACGCGCGTGCCTTCGAAATGAACCTGCCCGCTCAATTCGCCCGCCGACAAGCGCAGCAGACTCATTCCCAGCGTCGTCTTGCCGGACCCCGACTCCCCCACGATGCCCAGGGTCTCGCCGCGCGCCAGCGTGAGATCGGCCTGTCGCACGGCATCGAAGGGCGTGCGACGGAACCATGCGCCCTTGAGCCAGTAACGACACCCCACCGACTCGGCACGCAGCAACTCGGGCGCATCGGGTGCAAGTGGCTGCACATGCCGATGCGGGCGGCTGTCGATCAGTCTGCGGGTGTAAGGATCCTGGGGTGCGGCAAAAAGCGCAGCGGTGGGCGCCACTTCCAGCAGATGGCCCTGACGCATCACGCCCACCCGATCGGCAAAGCGACGCACCAGCGGCAGGTCGTGGCTGATCAGCAGCATCGACATGCCCAGGCGCTGTTGCAGATCGTCGAGCAATTCAATGATCTGTCGCTGGATGGTGACGTCGAGCGCGGTGGTCGGCTCGTCCGCGATCAAGAGTTCGGGGCTGCAGGCGAGCGCCATGGCGATCATGGCGCGCTGGCGCTGACCGCCGGACAGCTCGTGCGGATAGCTGTCGATGCGTCGTTGCGGCGCATCGATGCCGGTGAGATGCAACAGCTCGATGGCGCGTGCACGCGCCGCCGCCCCCGACAGGCCTTCATGCAGGCTGAGCGACTCGCCAATCTGATTGCCCACGCTGTAGAGCGGGTTGAGCGCGGACATCGGCTCCTGAAAGATCATGGCGATCCGCCGACCCCGCACAGCGCGCATTTGGGGCTCGGTCAACGCAGCCAGATCCTGCCCGTCAAACAAGACCGAGCCACTGACACGCGCATCGGTCAGCAATCGGAGCAGGCTCAATCCGGTGACGGTCTTGCCCGAGCCGGACTCACCCACCAGCGCAAATTTCTCGCCACGCGCGATGGAAAAGCTCACCCCATCGACCGCACGGACAGGGCCTGCAGGGCTATCAAATTCGACGCTAAGCCGATCGACCTGCAGCAGCGGTGCGCCAAGTGCCTGGGCGCGCACAGGATCATTGCCGGAATACACGGGGGGGGTGCTCATGCCTTAGCCCCGCCGCGTGTCGAGTGCGCTGCGCAAAGCCTCGCCGATGAAGATCAGCAGCATCAGTGTGCCCACCAGGACCGTGAACGTGGACAGCGTGATCCACCAGGCGTCCAGGTTGGCCTTGCCCTGCGCCAGCAGCTCGCCCAGGCTCGCGGTGGACGGCGGCACACCCAGTCCGAGGAAGTCCAGGCTGGTCAGCGCCAGGATGGCGCCACTCATGCGAAAGGGCAAAAACGCGATCACCGGCGTGAGGCTGTTGGGCAGCACATGGCGCCAGATGATCTGGCTGTTCGACAGCCCCAGCGCGCGCGCGGCCGTCACGTACTCCAGGTTACGGTTGCGCAGAAACTCCGCACGCACATAGTCGGACAGGCCCATCCAGCCAAAGAGCGACAGGATCACCAGCAGGATCAGCACACTGGGCTCAAAGAGCGAGGCGAAGATCAGCAGCAAATAGAGCTCGGGCATGGAGCCCCAGACTTCGATGAAGCGTTGGAAGATCAGATCGAGCTTCCCGCCGAAATAACCCTGCAGCGCGCCGGTCAGCACACCGATCACCACGCCGATGGCCGTAAGCGCCAGGCCGAACAGCACCGACACCCGAAAGCCGTAGATGAGCCGTGCCAGCACGTCACGGCCGCGGTCATCGGTGCCCAGCCAATTGACCGCGGAGGGCGGTGCCGGATTGGGGCTGGGCGAAAAGTAGTTGAGGGTATCGAAGCTGTAGCGGTTGGGCGGATAGATCGCCCAATTGCCGGGCTTGGCGAGTTGTGCGCGAATGAAAGGGTCGAGGTAATCGGTCTGGGTTCTGAAATCGCCGCCAAACGTGGTTTCCGGATAGGTGTTGAAGAGCGGAAAGACCGTGCGCCCTTCGTAGTGCGCCACGATCGGCCGGTCGTTTGAGAGCAACTCGGCACCGAGGCTGAGCACCACCAGGGTCACGAAAATCCACAGGCTCCACCAGCCGCGTCGATCGGAGCGAAACCTGCGCCAGGCGCGGGCGCCCGGTGTCAGCGCTGCAGGTGCTGCGGGTGCTGCCCCCTGCGCCAGGCTCATTGCGCCCCCTCGAATTTCACGCGCGGGTCGACCCAGATATACGCCAGGTCAGTGATGAGCTTGGTGACCAGGCCGATCAGCGTGAACAGAAACAACGTGCCCATGACCACCGGATAGTCACGCTTCATGACCGAGTCGTAGGACAAGAGTCCCAGTCCATCGAGCGAGAACAAGGTCTCGATCAGGAGCGAACCAGTGAAAAATGCCCCGATGAATGCAGCAGGAAAGCCCGTGACCAACGGGATCAGCGCATTGCGAAACACATGCTTGTAGAGCACCTTGTGTTGCGACAGACCCTTGGCGCGTGCGGTCAGCACATACTGGCGGCGGATTTCTTCCAGGAACGTGTTCTTGGTCAGCATGGTGGTGACCGCAAAACTGCCCACCACCATGGCGGTGACCGGCAGCACGATATGCCACAGGTAATCCATGACCTTGCCCAGCGCAGACAGTTGAGCAAAGTTGTCGGACGTGAGTCCGCGCAAGGGAAACACCTGCCAGAAGCTGCCGCCGCCAAAGAGCACGAGCAGCACCACGCCGAGCACGAAACTGGGAATAGCGTAGCCCGCCAGGATGGCGGTCGAAGTGATCAGGTCAAAACGGCTCCCGTGGCGCACTGCCTTCGCAATGCCCAGGGGAATCGAGACCAGGTAGGAGATGAAGAAGGTCCATAGGCCCAGGCTGATCGACACCGGCAGCTTTTCCTTGATC
>JBIKKG010000166.1:0-7395 GCA_044360485.1 Burkholderiaceae bacterium
CCCCGCACGGGCCCTCAAGCCTGCGCCCGGCGCGTCGGCCATTGCATGTGTGACGGCCCTTTCAGAGCAAGTGCAGCACACGCAACTGCGCGACGCCCTGCGACGTCTGGCGCAACGGCACGGTGGCTGAGCCGGCAAAAGCGGATCAGCGCGATCAGCGAAAACGACTCAGCCGAGCAATCGCTCGCCGATCAACACTGCAAAGAACACCAGCCCGGTGACCACGCCAATGCGCAACAGCCTGAGCGACCAGAGCATCCAGTGGCGCTCGCGTGTGACCAGCCACAGAGCAGCGGTGCCGATCACGCCCAGCGCAATCAGGATCATGAAGGCTCGCAGCAGGGGCATCGGCGCTCAGGCCCCCGCCCAATCGAGTTCGAACAATCGGGGCGCCTCGCGCCGTTGCGCGAAGGTGGTGTAAGCCCAGGCCTGGGGTTGCGCGATCAGCGCGCGCAGCAGCGCATTGTTCAGGGCATGGCCCGATTTATGCGCCGAATACGCCGCGAGCAAGGGATGGCCCACCAGATAGAGGTCGCCGATCGCATCCAGGATCTTGTGTTTGACGAACTCATCGTCGGAGCGCAGGCCATCACTGTTGAGCACACGGTACTCGTCCATGACGATGGCGTTGCCCAGACTGCCGCCTTGCGCCAGCCCATGGGCACGCAAGGCTTCCACGTCATGCATGAAACCGAAGGTGCGCGCCCGCGCGATGGACGACAGGTAGGACTGCTGCGCGAAATCGACTTCGACCCGCTGCACCGTCGCATCGATGGCCGGATGTCCGAAGTCGATGGAAAAGGCGAGCTTGAAACCGAAGTGAGGATCGAGCCGGGCCCATTTGTCGCCCTCGCGCACTTCGATGGGCTGCAGGACGCGGATAAAGCGTTTGGCAGCAGGCTGTTCGACGATCCCGACCGACTGGATCAGAAACACGAAGGAGCCGGCCGACCCATCCAGAATGGGGATTTCAGCGGCGGTGACATCCACATAGAGGTTGTCGATCCCCAGGCCCGCCAGCGCAGACATGAGATGCTCGACCGTGGCCACCCGCACCTGGGCACCTGGCCCGCTGTCTGCAGCCAGCAGCGTGGACGCCATGCGGGTGTCGCCCACCCGCTCGGCGCGCGCCGGAATGTCGACCGGCTCGGGCAGGTCCACCCGACGAAACACGATGCCGGTATCGGGCGCTGCGGGCCGCAGCGTGAGCTCGACCCGCTGCCCGGAATGCAGCCCCACGCCAGCCGTGCGCACAAGCGCTTTGACGGTACGTTGTCTCAGCATGGCGTGGCGCAGAACAGGCGCTGGGCTGCCCGATGAAGCGTGGGTTGGATCAGAGCTGCTTGAGCATCGTGCCCGCGTCGCTCACCTCGAACTTGCCAGGCGCTTCACGGTTGAGTTGCTTGACCACGCCGTCTTCCACGAGCATGGAGTAACGGTCGGAACGCACGCCCATGCCGCGCGCGGTGAGATCGAGCGTGAGGCCGGTGGCTTTGGAGAATTCGGCGCTGCCGTCGCCCATCATGCGCACCTTGCCGCCCGACTTCTGGTCACGGCCCCAGGCGCCCATCACGAACGCATCGTTGACCGACACGCACCAGATTTCGTCCACGCCCTTGGCGCGCAGCGCGTCGAAGTGCTCGACATAGCTCGGCACGTGCTTGGCTGAGCAGGTGGGGGTGAATGCACCCGGCAGACCGAAGATGGCAATCTTCTTGCCCTTGGTCAGCTCGGACACCTTGAATGCATTGGGGCCGATGCTGCAACCGTTGCCTTCGACTTCAATGAATTCGGTCAGCGTGGCCTCGGGCAGGCGGTCTCCGATCGTGATCGTCATGCGCTCAACTCCTGTGTGATGTCGGTGGGTAGGCTGCCCGGGTACACCGGACAGGACCGCGGATTGTAGCCGCAGGCCCGCGCACGACGACCCGGCAAGAGTCGTCGGCAGGGTTTTGGCAGCTTGACTGACCGGTCTCAGTCGGCCTGACGACGTAAAAAGGCCGGGATGTCCAGACGGTCGACACCTTTTTCTTCCAGCGCGGCCACCTGGGCCGAGGCACTGCTGCGGCCATTGCGCCAGACCGCCGGGGTGTCCAGCGATCCGTAGGACGGCTCGCCTGCGCTGGCGTCATGCGTGCCGGTGGCGCGCATCGGCTGCTGCACCAGCTGAGGGCGGCGCGCGGTGCGGCCGATCCCGGTAGCCACTACGGTCACCCGCAGGCGGTCGCCCATGTCTTCCTCATAGACGGTGCCGTGGATGATCGTGGCGTCGTCGGCGCAGAACTGCTTGATCGTGTTGATGACCTCGTTGGTCTCGCGCAGCTTGAGCGAACGGCTGGAGGTGATGTTCACGATCACCCCGCGCGCACCCGACAGGTCCACCCCATCGAGCAGCGGCGAGGCCACCGCCTGCTCGGCTGCCAGGCGAGCACGATCCAGGCCCGAGGCTTCACCGATGCCCATCATCGCCTTGCCCTGCTCACCCATGATGGTCTGCACGTCAGCAAAGTCGACGTTCACCAGACCCGGCACATTGATGATCTCGGCGATGCCGGCCACCGCGTTGTGCAGCACGTCGTCGGCGCGCTTGAACGCATCTTCCAGGCTGGCATCTTCGTCCATCACGTCGAAGAGCTTCTGGTTGAGCACCACGATCAGCGAATCCACATGCTCGACCAGCGCCTCGATGCCATCGTCGGCGATGCGCATCTTCTTGCTGCCCTCGAAGTCGAAGGGCTTGGTGACGACGCCCACCGTGAGGATGCCCATTTCCTTGGCCACTTCGGCCACCACCGGCGAGGCGCCGGTGCCGGTGCCCTTGCCCATGCCGGCGGTGATGAACACCATGTTGGCGCCAGCCAGCGCCGCACGCACCTGCTCGCGTTCCTTTTCGCAGGCGGCCCGACCGGCCTGCGGATTGGCTCCGGCGCCCAGACCCGCGTCACCGAGCTGGATCGAGGCGGGCGCGAGGGAACGCTTGAGCGCCTGGCGGTCGGTGTTGACGGTGATGAAGTCCACCCCCTGCACCCCGCGGCTGATCATGTGGTTCACCGCGTTGCCGCCGGCGCCACCGACGCCAATCACCTTGATGATGGCGCCATCGGTGCTGCTCTCGATCATTTCAAATGTGGACATGTTATGCGGGCCTCCGACGAGATGTTGCTGTTGATTGTGGATATGGAAATGGAAGGAACAGGGAATCAGAAATTACCGACGAACCACTCTTTCATGCGACGCAAGGTTTCCTTGAACGAACCCGACTGCTCGGCCACCTTGCGCCCCCGCACACGCTGCATCCGAGCTTCCTCGAGCAATCCGTGCACGGTGGCAAACCGGGGCGTCCTGACCACATCGGCCAGACCACCCGAGTACTGCGGCACGCCCAGGCGCACCGGCTTCAGAAAAATGTCTTCGCCCAGTTCCGCCAGACCAGGCAGCTGGCTCGTGCCGCCGGTGATGACCACCCCGGACGACAGCAATTCCTCGTAGCCCGACTCGCGAATCGCCTGCTGCACGAGCGAGAACAACTCTTCGACGCGCGGCTCGATCACGGCAGCCAGTGCCTGGCGCGACAGGGAGCGCGGGCCGCGATCGCCAATGCCCGGCACTTCGATACGCTCGGACGGTTCGGCCAGCACCTGCTTGGCAATGCCGTAGCGCACCTTGATGTCTTCAGCATCAGGAGTGGGCGTGCGCAGCGCCATGGCGATGTCGCTGGTGATCTGGTCGCCGGCGATCGGGATGACCGCGGTGTGGCGGATGGAGCCGCCCGTGAAAATAGCGATGTCGGTGGTGCCGCCGCCGATGTCGACCAGAGCAACCCCCAACTCTTTTTCGTCCTCGGTCAGCACGGCGCTGCTGGAGGCCAGCGGCTGCAGGATCAGGTCCTGCACTTCCAGGCCGCAGCGGCGCACGCACTTGATGATGTTCTGCGCGGCCGACACCGCACCAGTCACGATGTGCACTTTCACATCCAGGCGCACTCCGCTCATGCCGATCGGCTCGCGGATGTCTTCCTGGCCATCGATGATGAATTCCTGCGGCAACACATGCAGGATCTGCTGGTCGGTGGGAATGTTGACCGCCTTGGCGGTCTCGATCACGCGGGCCACGTCGGCGTCGGTGACTTCCTTGTCCTTGATGGCCACCATGCCGATCGAGTTGAAACTGCGAATGTGGCTGCCCGCAATGCCCGTGTAGACATTGCGGATCTTGCAGTCAGCCATCAGCTCGGCCTCTTCAAGCGCCTGCTGGATCGAGGCCACCGTGGTCTCGATGTTGACCACCACGCCTTTTTTCAGACCGCGTGATTCATGCTGACCGAGGCCCACGATTTCGTAGTGCCCGTCGGGTCGCATTTCGGCCACCACCGCCACCACCTTGGAGGTGCCGATGTCCAGACCGACGATCAGGTCTTTGCTTTCTCGTGTCATGGCGTGCGCCTGGATTCGGTCGAAGGTCTCGCACCGGCATCGGGTCGAGAAGTTGGCTTGAGGGAAGTGATGGCACCCGGAGCGCGCATGGCAAAGCCGTTGGGATAGCGCAAATCGACTGACACCACGTCGCGATTCAGCGTGGTCTGCGCCTGCGGATACACCGCCACCCAGCGGGCCACCCGCTCGGAGATCGGCACATCCTGTTCGCGTCCGAGCAGCAGCATTAGCCCATTGTCCAGACGCGCGCTCCAGGCATAGCGGTTGGACAGCGAAACCGCCTCGGGCTCCAGGCGCAGGGGCGCCAGCTGCTGCTGCAATTCAGCCCAGCGGCGGGTCACCTGCGCCTCGCTGCCAGGCGGCCCGGAGAACTGCAGCAGATCGGCTTGTGCATCCGCCTCGGCCACATTGGCCGTGAAGAGCTCGCCCTGCCGGTTCACCAATCGGCCATCACTCCATACCGCCAGGGGCTGATGTTCTTCGATCCCCACCCTGAGGGTGTCCGGCCAGATCCGGCGCACATCAGCGCGCCTGACCCATGGCACGGCCTCGAAGCGTTCGCGCACCGCGTCCAGATTGACACTGAAAAAATTGCCGCGCGTGGGGATGGCGCCGCTTGAGCGCAGCAGGGCACTGTTCACATGCAAGAGCCCCTGCTCAGCGGAGGCCGGCTCGATCACCACCGTACGCAAGGCAAACGCGGGGCGCTGAATCAGCCACCAGGCGCCGGCTGCGAGCAGACCCGCGGCTGCCAGTGCCATGAGACCGTTGGCGGCGGTGTTGAGCAACCGGACATCGTGCCAGGGACTCACCGCTCGCCTCCGCTCTTGAGGCTCGCGCTGGCCAGCACGCTCACGCACAGATCCTCGTAGGACACCCCTTCAGCACGCGCGCCCATCGGCACCAGCGAATGACCGGTCATGCCGGGCGAGGTATTGATCTCGAGGAGGAAGGGCGCGTCATCCGAGCGACGCAGCATCACATCGACCCGCGCCCAGCCCTCGCACCCGATGGCATGAAACGCCGCCACCGACAGGGCCTGAATGCGGCGGGTCAGCTCAGCGGACAGTTGAGCGGGACACTCATAACGGGTGTCGTCGCGAAAGTACTTGTTCTGGTAATCGTAATTGCCGGCCGGCGCGAGAATTTCGATCACCGGCAAGGCGCGGGCCTGCGCGCCAGTACCCAGGATGGGCACAGTGAGTTCGCGCCCATCAATGAACTGCTCGCACAGCACATCGTCGTCATGGCGCCGGGCAATGTCGTAGGCGGCGGCACACTGATCGTGCGAGACGACCTTGGTGAACCCGATGGTCGAGCCCTCACGCGAAGGCTTGACCGCCATCGGCAGACCGAAGCGATCGGCGGCGGCTCGCACGTCCTCGGCTGAGCGCGCCACCATGAAGCCCGGCGTGGGCAGATCGTGGGTAGTCCAGATGCGCTTGGTATAGACCTTGTCCATGGCAATGGCAGAGGCCATCACACCCGAACCGGTATAGGGCAGACGCAGCAATTCGAGCGCCCCCTGCACCGTGCCGTCTTCACCGAAGCGGCCGTGCAAGGCAATGAAGACGCGCTGGAACCCGTCACGCACCAGTTCGTCCAGTGTGCGCTGTGCAGGGTCAAATGCGTGGGCATCCACGCCCTTGGCGCGCAAGGCTTCCAGCACGCCGGTGCCCGACATGATCGACACCTCGCGCTCGGAGGAGCGCCCGCCCATCAGCACTGCGACCTTGCCGAAGTCAGCCACCGGTCATCTCCCTGATGCGAGCGGGCACGCCGCCGATCGATCCTGCACCCATGGTGATCACGACATCGCCATCCCGGGCTGCATCGAGGATGGCTTGCGGCATCTGCGCGGCGTCCTCGATGAACACCGGCTCGACCTTGCCGGCGATGCGCACGGCGCGCGCCAGCGTGCGGCCATCGGCCGCCACGATCGGGGCCTCGCCGGCTGCATAGACTTCCGCCAGCAGCAAGGCGTCGGCATGGGAGAGCACGCGCACGAAGTCCTCGAACAGGTCGCGGGTGCGCGTGTAACGATGCGGCTGAAACGCCAGCACGAGTCGGCGCCCCGGGAACGCGCCTCGCGCGGCAGCAACCGTGGCCGCCATTTCAGCCGGATGATGTCCGTAGTCGTCCACCAGCGTGAACTGTCCACCACCTTGCGCAGCCGAAACGGGAAACTCGCCAAAGCGCTGAAAGCGTCGGCCCACGCCATGGAATGCCGCGAGCGCACTCACGATGGCCTCATCTGACACACCCAGTTCATCGGCCACGGCAATGGCGGCCAGCGCGTTTTGAACGTTGTGCAGACCCGGCAGATTGAGCACGATGTCCAGCGGGTGGCTGCTTGCATCCTGACTGCGATGCAAGGTGAAGCGCATGCGTCCGGCATCGGGTGTGGGGTCCACCGCGCGAAAGTGCGCCTCGGGTGCGAAGCCGTAGGTGAGCACTGGCTTGGAAACGAAGGGCATGATCTCGCGCACATGCGGGTCATCCACGCACAGCACGGCAGCGCCGTAAAACGGCAGGCGCTGGGTGAACTCGACGAAGGCCTGGCGCAGCCTGGCAAAGTCGTGGCCGTAGGTCTCCATGTGATCGGCGTCGATGTTAGTGATGACCGCGATCATGGGCGTGAGGTTAAGGAACGAGGCATCGGATTCATCGGCCTCGACGACGATGCAATCGCCGCTGCCCAGTCGCGCATTGGCGCCGGCACTGTTCAGCCGCCCGCCGATCACGAAGGTGGGATCCATGCCGCCCGCAGCCAGAATGGAGGCGACCAGGCTGGTGGTTGTGGTCTTGCCGTGCGTACCGGCGATGGCAATGCCCTGCTTGAGCTTCATCAGCTCGGCCAGCATCAGCGCCCGCGGCACGACCGGCACGCGCGCAGCCCGCGCGGCCATCACCTCCGGATTGTCGCCACGCACGGCAGACGAGGTGACCACGCAATCGACGC
>JBIKKG010000396.1:0-7384 GCA_044360485.1 Burkholderiaceae bacterium
ATGGATGTGGAGCTACAACCATGACCGCCCACACATGGCGCTGGGCGGAATGACACCTAAGCAGCGGCTGGCCATGGCCGCATAAACGTTCTACTTCTCGCCCCGATGGAAATTGGGGGGATTACCGCCGGTGCTCAGGTTTCCACGCTGCCCTCGCTAGGCCTGTCTCTGGACAAGCTGGGGGCCTACAACGCGTATCCGGCGATCTATGACAATCGATGCGGCGCCGATCTCAAGTCAGGCGTGAATATGTTGATCAACTTCGGTTACCCCTGCGATCTAGATCTAAAGGGAGACCTTGTCTTTCGCCCGCTCTCAGGCTCGAACATTCTGGCCATGGGCTATTGGAATACTGGCGGTAATGACAGGACAAAGCTCGAGTTCTTCGATGCCAACGGCACTGTGATGGGGTCCATCATTGCTGACTACGGACTGCGCTTCGTCGGCATCGTCAGCACTGTAGCGCCCTCATGGATTCGCATCAGGGAGGATGGGGGCAACCAAATCTTCTCCATCGATGACCTGCAGGTCGCCGGACAAATTTCCGGTCAAAGCTCGGGCATTCCGGAGCCGCAGACGCTTACGCTGATGCTCGCAGGCCTGATGCTCGCAGCCCGAGGCCGGCAGACCACGCCCCGCTCCGATGCGGATCGGAACATCCCCTGACCGCTGCGACGGGCTGTTGCAGCCTTCGTCGCCTAAGACTGGCTGCCGTTACTCAACCCGACTCATCAGGGGATGCCGGTTGAGGATCGACATCGGGTGATCGTTACCCAGTCTGGTGTAATGGACCCTTCGACCCGCCATCTGCAGCTCAACCGCAAAATGGCGCATCGCGGCCAGAAACGGCGCGATGCGCTGCTTGCTGGACCACACATGGCTTGATTCCTGATTCACATCGGCCCAGTTCTTGGCCCAGCGCTGCCGCCAGCTCATGGGCAAGCCGCAGGCCTCGCAGGGCTTGCGACGGACATGAGGTCTTTGATGGATCTCGCGCTGTTTCGTCTCAACTGTTGACTCGACCGGATTGTCAATGACCTTGCTTCGCATCAAGCAAATTGGCTGGGGTCGATCGGCCCGGGCGGCAGCAAAAACCCCCCAAAAATTGTCACATCCCACAATTGATGATTCGTCTCGACAGCGTCAGCCTTGTAAGCGGTGTCCTTGACCGCGTCACGCACCGCCTGGACCGCATGAGCGGCTATGTACGGTAGATCCCAACTCGTTGTCTTCTCTTTGATCGGCGGTTTGTTTAGCAACTCCAAATCCTCCGCTTCATCACCGACGACGACCTCGAATTGGGTCTCTATTGAAACCTTGGGCATAGAGCGATAATCGAACTGATCGAAGCTCTGGCCGATTTGAGCTCGCTTCCGCGTCTCCTTATCGATCAGATCACTGAGCGTCAAGGCGGCCAGGGTTGCGCCCGTTCGCCCGTTGCCTGCTCCGCAGTGAATGAACACCCGCTCACCCTGCGCGGTCTTTTCCTCGATGAATTGCTTGATGTCCTGATAAAGGCCTGGGGGGGCGTGCTCCCAATCTGGAAACTTGTACTGATTCCCGATCTCGTGCTTCAAGCCGGCGCGCTGGATGGGCTCGGTCAGCAGCCGAGAATCCTTGTTCTGATCAATCGAAAGTATCGTCGTGAAGCCCGCGGCCTTGATGTTGGCCAGGACGTCCTCTTGGGTCGCGCCATCCCGAAGGTAGTCGCCAGCCGGGCGCGCACCGCCGCCGACTTCCGTGCCCAGGATATTCATCTTGCGATAGTTGACCAGGTGCGAGGCGAGAAAATTGTCGGCCTCAGTCTTCGCAGCGCTCAGATTCGGTACGGGTGGAATGTACCTGTTCTGTACCACGTTCCCTTCGGCATCGAGATTCCCATCCTGTAGCTGCGCGCGCAGGTCATAGGCCTCGTGCCTGGCGGCATCCAGATATGCCCGGTTTTCCTTGCAAAACTGATCGCCCAGGAAATTCCTGACCGCGAAGTCGGGGTCTGTGTCGGTGAACCCCGCAATGCTCATGTTGAACAGCTTGGCCATCACCGGCTGCGCGGACTCGGGGTTTTCCTGATGGACCTCACGAATCACATTGGCCAGATCGCTCTGAACTGACCCGGTTATCAGTGCCATGGCATCCACCGGCTTGCCGACGGCAGCGTACGCATCCTGAATAGCCTTCAGGCTGTGACCCTTGAAGTCATTGACCGACTTGTTGTCGTCCGGGGACTTTGCCTTTGTTTCGATCAGATTTCTGATCGACAAATAGTCAGCATCCTGCAACCAGCGCTTGAGGGTGTCGCCACAGGGCATGAGTGGATCGCGCGGGTCATTGTTGGCATTGAAATGCAGGCTCAATGACTCGCCACCCTTTTCGAAGGTCGCGACCATTGTTTGCCCGTTGTCTCTCAGTTCCAGGCCTTTGAAGTTGCTCCTGGAGCAGAGGGGGTTGTCCAGATTCGTGCTCAGCGAGCTCTTGCTTCCTTCAGGATCATCGCCAGCCCGGGTAGCCATGATGCTCACCTTGCCATCGCCATAGTTCTGGTCGATCTGGCGATTGGCTTCGCTCTGCTCGAAGGTCTCAGCCAGCGGGTCGAGGTGATGTTCCAGCTCCTTCACCAGCATGGTTTTCTCGAAGGTCTGGCCAAGTGAGCCAAAGACATCCTCCACCCCGTTCTGTTCATGGATGCGGGTGTCACCGATTGAGAAGGCATAGCCCCAGGTGGGGGTTGTTTCAGTTGGAGCGGTGTAGGTCGTCGTAAACTGAGTACGGTCCGCTGGCGTCGCCGCCATGGCCTTGAGCGCGTGAAAGCGGTTGAGCATGGTCAGAGGCTGGCGATCACCGGATGCGGCGCCCACGATCGAGTCGTAGATCTGCGCGATCTTGGTGGCCTTCTTGTCGGTGTCGGCCCTGAACAGGTCTTTGAATCGGTCCCATCCGCCCATCCTCAGCGCATCGGCGCGGTTGTCCGCTGTGATGAACTTCTGTATGCGGCTGCTGTTGACCGCATAGGTGTTATTGCCCGTATTGAGGTTCACTGGCATACAACGCTCCTGCTTGGATGGTGGGCCCGGATTGCGACCCTGGACGGTGGGATGATTCAGATGAAAAGCCTATCACGGTGATATGTTCGTCACGCTGACCGAGTGCCCCTCGGCCGCGAGTTGCTGACGCGCCGCGCCCCCTTGACCTCGCTTCAACCCGCTTACAAGGACACCCCAGTCATGAATGACGATCCGCGCTGCTGCGGCAGTGGCACCTGCATCATTGATCCGCAAGGCCGTTGCTGGTGTGGCCAGATGTGGGATGGCGAAAAGATGCGCCAGGCCCCTCTGAACCTTGACGACGAGAGCGAGCCGACCGATGAACCTCAAGCCCGCTCTGGTTTGGATCCGAACACCCCCTGATCGCTGCGGCCGTCTGCACTCACTCAACCGGGTTCATCAGGGGATGCTGTTTGAGGATCGACATCGGGTGATCGGGCCCCGCGTTTTCGTCGTAACGCTCGAAGCGGTTGATGCCTTGAGCTAGCCGGTTTTCCTCGTACTTGAGTGCGGTCTTGATGCAGAGCATCGCAAAATCTTCGACGCCACCGTTAGCGAGGTTCAAATCCTTCTTCATGGCGTCGAGTGTAGTCGGAAGCGTCGTGGCGCTGAGTTGCCGCTTAGCCTCAACATTTTCGCCTGCATCCGCTAACGTGATTCGATCCGCTTCATCACCGTGGCCGCCAGACCGAAGCGCAGCTTCGAGTATGACCATGCCTGCCGAAAACAGATCGCGTCCAAGGGTCGGCTGTTTCGCCGGGCTTTTACTAAATCGAATGGCATTCGGATGCGTGAATGCGGGGGTCTGAACACCCAATCTTGGAAATGCGCCACCCTTCTTTGACATCTTCTGGAAAGAGTCGATATCGATGGCACGCAGGGTTTTTGAAGCTGGGTCCCACATCAGGTTTTCCGGCTTCATATCGCCATCGATGAAGCCGTGCTGCCACATCTTCTCAAGGAGACTTGCCATGGAGCGCGCGATATCGGGCAGATCTTGTCGCTTGAAATTCAACTCGGCCGAGCGGCCTTTGATAGCGAGCAGTTGCTTGCCCGCCGCGAGTGGCATCAGGTATTGCGCGACTCCGAACTTTGAGTAGGGGGACTGAGTCTTGATCCAGTTCTTGAGCGCCCGATTCCCCTGGACGACATGAACCCGGCTCTTGCTGTCTGCTAAGGTTTCGGTGATCAGGTAGTGAGAAGGCTGAACCACCTGATCGAGATCCTTCATGCGGGCCACGCTTCCGATGCCCGGCGTCCTCGCAAGTTTGATCTCGGTCTTGGGGCTGTCCGATGCGGCGGGTTCCGGTCTGTCGTCGAATTCGGCCTTGTAATCGAATGTCGCATTGTCCATTCCGTACTTGTTCATAGCGGGAATAGCATTGCCCTCGTCTTCGTCTGAGTCCTCCGTGTCGTCGGGATCTTCCTCTTCAATTTTACCGATCTTGAATTGATTGGGCATCTTGAGCTGCGCCCCCGCATTAACGTTCCCCGGTAAGCCGTACTCATCTTTAGGCGCTTGCCCGACCTGCATCCCATCTGTTTTGTCCAGTCCGAGGATTTCGGCGTTTGAAAACGTCTTTAGGGCAGCCGGTTGGCCCTTCACCATTACTTGGCTAACTGATCCTTGGACCCCCTGGCCCAGCGTTTTTTTGACGGTGACCCCGAGTGCCTGGAGCGCCTCTTCGCTTGTTGCGTAGGTCGCTTGTTTCAGGGGTGTCAGATAAGCCGCGAGCTGCCGACTTTCGATGCCCCTCTCCCCCCTGTCCGAGGCGTAATCCTTGAAGGCCTTGATCTCGCTTGGTGTGAAATCGCCGCTGCCTTCCATGAGTTGGGCAATCACCCGCCCGGTGGTCTCAAGCTTTGAGCCGCTGATGAACATCTGTTTGAAGCCGCCCGCATCAGAGAACTTCATATTGCGGTTTGCTTTGGTGGTGTGCATCAGCCGAACGACACCGGTCTTACCCTCGAATTCGCCTCTCAGATTCGCGAGGATCCCCTTGGCGTCTTCCGCCCCTGACTCTTTAAGCTGGTCGAGTCCGGATTTGGCAACCGCTGTGGCGGGGCCACCTTTGATGTTCAAAGTCAGAGACATGGTTAGCTCCTGATGGGCTTTAGCCGCGGATGAAACCGGCTGCGGGATCAGTCATGACCGCTGCGTCCGACTGCAGCTCGCCCGAGGGGGCCTCTTCGCTGATCTGCACCAGTGCGCGCAGGGCAAGGGCCTGATCGACTCCCTCGCTCATCAGTTCCTCCAAGCCGGCGAGGGTCAGTCCGTCGAGCGGCGCCCAGGTGTGCACGATCAGCTGGGTGTCGGAGTCGAGTGCCGCCTGCCATGCGTGCTCGAAGCGCGCATCGTCATTGAATTCAAGCAGCAGTCGCAGCAAGCGGGCTTCGACGTCGGGCGCGAGCGTTGCGACCACTGCATCAATCATCAGACGATCCGACAGGCGGGGATGCGCCACCACCTGCACCGAGACGCCTTCGCTTTCGAATTCGAGCCCGTAGGTGGTGTCGGTTGCGGGCAGGTTTCGCGATGTCAGAAAATCACGAATCAATGCCTCGAATCGGTTGGTGTCGGTCATCTGGGTGGCTCCAGAAATGTTTGGACGCAGACCGAAATTTAATGCACGAATCGACTCGGAATTGTTTCAGCTTTTCAAGCTTCGAGGCGCGTGAATCATCCTTTCGCATCGGCTACCCGTACTTCAGGCTTTATTCGAGACTTGCCGTCGGCGCTGACTCATCCTGGCTCATCAGGGGATGACCTTTGAGGATCGACATCGGGTGGTTGGCACCCGCGTTGTCGCCGTAGCGTTCGAAATGGTTGACGCCTCGGGCCAATCGTTGCTCCTCGTAATCGAGTGAGGTCTTGATGCAGAGTATTGCGAAATCCTCGACGCCCCCGTCAGCGAAATTCAATCTGGTTTTCATCGTGTTGACTATGTCCGGAAGGATCCGAGTATTCCGCAGAAAAGTCCTTCTGGTCTCGTTTTCCACCCCGTCCACCAGAATTCGTCTCGCCTCCGAAGCTTCGCCGCGACTCCGAAGTGCTGCTTCGAGCAAGACCATGCCTGCCGAAAACAGATCGCGTCCCAGGGTGGCCTTCTTCTCCTGAAGGACTGCCGGATGGGTGTATGGGTAGGTCCCAAAGCCCCCTTCCGGCAATGCGCTCCCATCCTTCTTTGAAACCTTCCGGAAGGTGTCGATATCGATGGCACGCAGCGTTTTTGAAGACGCATCCCAAAACAGGTTTTCCGGCTTGATATCGCCATTGACGAAGCCATGCCTCCACATCTGCTCAAGCAGACGCACCATGGAGCGGGCGACAGAAGGCAACTCTTCTTGGGAAAACCCCGCCGTCTCGAACTTGTTGGTGACACTGTTGTAAGTCATCAGCTGCTTGCCCGCAGCGAGCGGCATCAGGTATTGCTTGACTTCGAACTTTGAGCCTTGGGTGGGCTGAGTCCTCGCCCAGTCCTTGAGTGCCCGGCCACCCTTGACGATATGAACCCGGGAGTAGGGCACGTTGCCACGGGGCTCTGCCCATTCGCTGATCAGGTAGACAGACGGCTGGACGACCTGATCGAGATCCTTCATCCGGGCAACGACGCCGATGCCCGGCGTCCTTGCGAGCTTGATCTCGGTCTTGGCGCTGTCTGAGGCTTCAGGTTGCGAACTGATTAGAGGCGGTTCAACCGGCCCTGACGTGTCTTGCTCGGGCACGACCTCGACCTTCGGTATTTTGTCCTTAGCGAATGTTTTGAGGGCGTACGGCTGGTCGTTCATCATCACCTGGGTGACGGATCCCTGGCCGCCCGTTCCCAATGTGAGTGCTTGATCGCTGTTAACGCCGAGCGCCTGGAGCGCCTTTTCGGTTGATGTGTAGGTCGCTTGATCCAGAGGTGTCAGATAAGTCGCAAGATGCTCACTTTCGATGCCAGCTCTGCCGCGGGTGCTGGCGTACTGCTTAAAGGCGTCGATCTCCTTTTGTGAGAACTCGCGACTGCGCTCCATGAGTTGGGCAATCACCTGTCCGGTGCTCTCGAGCTTTGAGCCGCGGATGAACTTCTGCTTGAAGCCGCCCGCATCAGAGAACTTCATACGGCGGTTTGCTTTGGTGGTGTGCATCAGCCGAACGACACCGGTCTTACCCGCGAATTTGTCTCTCAGTTGCTCGAGGATCTGCTTGGCGTCATCGGCGCCTGAGTCTTTCAACCGGTCAAAACCGGATTGGGCACCCTCTGTGGCGGGGCCGCCCTTGATATGCAAAGTCAGAGACATGGTTAGCTCCTGATGGGCTTTAGCCGCGGATGAAACCGGCTGCGGGATCAGTCATGACC
>JBIKKG010000177.1:0-7041 GCA_044360485.1 Burkholderiaceae bacterium
CGCGCGAAAAGTACAGCGCCCGACCGGCGCGATCGAGGACCACTTTCACCACGTGGGGCGACAGGTAATCGTCGATCGCATCAATGGGGTGGGCGGCGGTTGCGATCGCGCAATCGGGGCGCTCAGCCAACAGGCCCGCCACCTCGCCGATCAGGGCAGGGGGGATCAGAGGCTCGTCACCCTGAACATTCACGACAATCTCGTCGGGGGTGAGTTTCAGCAGTTGGGCCGCTTCGGCCAGCCGGTCTGTGCCGGAGGGGTGGTCCGCCCGGGTGAGCAGGGCTTCAATGCCGTGTTGGGCTGCGGCGTCGCAGACCCGTGTCGAGTCGGTCGCGATGGCTACCCGACGTGCACCAGACTGCAGGGCCCGCCTGGCCACGCGGACCACCATCGGCACGCCGTCCAGATCGGCCAGCGGCTTGTCGGGCAGACGGCTCGAGGCCATGCGCGCCGGCACCAGCGCGACAAACCCCGGTGGCGTGGTCACGAGGCCTCTGGAACCGTTCGTGCCTGCTGCTCAAGCATCACGGGGATGCCGTCGCGGATCGGATAGGCCAGCCGATCGGCAGCGCAGATCAGCTCCTGCGCGGTGCGATCATGACGCAGTGGCCCCTTGCACAGCGGGCATACCAGGATTTCGAGCAGTCGACTATCCACGCAGACGCACCTCCAGCCAGTCGAGCATTGCCGCCGGCACTTCGGCCTCGATACGCAAGGCCACGCAGCGGGCCTGCAGGCCCGCATCAAACCCTTCGCATTTTACGGCGTCCTTCTCGGTCATGATCAGCCAGCGTGCGGGCAGGGCGGCCAGCCAGACCGGATCGATCGGCGCATGGTCTGAGAGGGCGTGAGGTCGGATGCGCAGCCCCGCCGAGGTGAGCGTGGAAAAAAAGCGCTCTGGGGCCCCGATTCCGGCGACCGCATCGATCACTTCGCTGCCGATCTGTCGCGTGAATGCTTCGAATGACCAGGTGTGGCGGTCGTTGAGCCTGATCACTGCGGCGGGCCTGACGCCAAAGCGAAACAGCCGGGAATGCGCCACCGGTGCCGGTGTTTCGGCGCCATTGAGCACGACCGCATCCATCAGCAGGGCGCTGGCCAGCGGTTCACGCAGCGGCCCTTCGGGCAGACACGCGCCGTTGCCCGCGCCGCGCGCATCGAACACGGCCAGCTCCAGGTCGCGTCGCAACGCCAGATGCTGCAGCCCGTCGTCACTGAGCACCAGGTTGCAGTCAGTGTGGTCTGTGATCAGCCGCAACGCGCCCGCCCGATCATGTCCGACCGCGACCGGGCAGCCGGTGCGACGTGCCATCAGCACCGGTTCGTCGCCTGCGTCCAGTGCTCTAGCGTGCTCGGTCAGCAGCATGGGGGCGTTCGCGGCGCCGGCGGCACGATGCCCGCGCGCGATGATCCCGACGCGCCAGCCGCGCTGCCCCAGCGCGTTGGCCAGGGCGATCAGCAGCGGCGTCTTGCCGGTGCCGCCCACGATCAGATTGCCCACGATGACGACCTGGGGCGCGCCCGATGGTCGGGGCAGTTCGCGCGCCTGGGCGATCGACTGGCGTCGCCGGCTGGCGGCACGGGCCACGGCCCACGACAGCGGTCTCAGGCATGCCCCGACCCCGCGCCGCACGGGGGTGGGCGGGCCAAACCACTGGCGCTGCAGGTGGGCTTCGATCCGGGCTCGCAGGCCAGGCGTGGCGGCAGCCGATTCGGGCACGGTCGACTGGCTCAGGGGCGACGAGCGCCCGCGGTCTGGGTGGCGAAGCTGACTTTGCCCAGCCCGGCCAGTCGGGCGGCCTCCAGGACGTGGATGACGGCCTGGTGGCTGGCGCCTGCATCGGCCTGGATGACAACCGTGGGTTCACCGCGTCCCGCAGCCGCCACGCGGCTCAGGGTCTGGGCGAACTGTGCGGGGTCGCGAAAGGCAGTGATGTCGCCGTCGATGGCGTATTGCCCCTGCGCCGAGACCGTGATGGTGATTTCGAGCGGACGCTCCACGGCGGGATCGGCGGAGGCCGATGGCAGATTGACCTGCAAGGCGCTGAATCGCGAGTAGGTGGTGGTCACCAGCAGAAAAATGAGAATGACCAGCAGCAGATCGATCAGCGGGATGAAATTGATCTCCGGCTCGTCGCGCCGGACGCCGCGTCGAAAGTTCATCGCCGGGGCGCTGCAGCCGCCGCTTGCGCGGGCCCCGGGGCACGGCGGGGCTCGAGCGTATCGACCAGGCGGGCGGCTTGCTGCTCCATGTCGACCAGAAAACCGTCCACCTTGGCGCGATAGGCGCGATAGGCGATCAGGGCCGGTATGGCCACCACGAGCCCCAGCGCGGTGTTGTACAGCGCCACCGAGATGCCATGCGCCAGGGCCTGCGGATTGGTGCCTGCCGGTGCGCTCGCCCCGAAGATTTCGATCATGCCGACCACCGTGCCGAACAGGCCCAGCAGGGGCGTGATGGCTGCAATGGTGCCCAGCGCGCCCAGATAACGTTCCAGCTCGTGGGCCACGGCGCGGCCGGTCTGCTCCATGGCCTCGCGCATCGCGTCGCGCCCGGCAGCCGCCTGCCGCAGACCACTGGCGAACACGCGGCCCAGTGGCGAGCCGGCCTCCAATGTCTGCACCGACTCGGCCGTGATCTGGCGGGCACGGTATTGCTGAATCGTCTGTTCGAGCAGCGCTTCCGGCAGCACCCGATTGCGCCGCAGCGACATCGCGCGCTCGATGATGAGCGCCACGGCCAGGACCGACGCCAGAATCAGGAACCAGACGGGCCAGCCCGCAGCCTGGATGATCGAGAGCACAGGAACATTCTCCACATTCGGGGTCACACTGCACGGGCGCCGCCGCGCAGCTCAGGTCACAGTGGCCTGACCGAGTGCCATCCGGGCGCGTCACAAAACGTCCTGGACAGCCCCTGTCAATGAATCAGGCGAAAATAGGTTACCAGCCTCTGCGACTCGGGTGCGGATGGTGGCGGCGCAGCGGGTCTGGCGGGGAGGTCCGTTGGCGCCATGCAATCTGATCGGGTGAGTCGGTTACCGGCGAGTCATCCCCAAAGTATGTGGATAAGTCTGTGGACGAGTGGACGAATCAGGCAGGGTTCCCGCGCCAAACCTGGTTCGCAGCCTGCTGCTGAAAAAATGAACAAAATATTTCATCAAAAGAATCATGAACTTACGACGTAGTCAAGCGGGTCTTGGGAAGTTAGTCGTATGTATGTCCGAAACAAGCGGAATGTGGATAGTTTTACCTTGGAAACCCGCATGAATGCTAGCCCCGACCCTTTCGACTCTGCGCCCATCCGCGATGTGATCACGGTCAGCCAGCTGAACCGTGCTGCTGCGGCGCTGCTGGAACGTAGTTTCCCGTTGATCTGGGTGTCGGGCGAAGTGTCTAACCTCACCCGGGCCGCCAGCGGGCACTGGTACTTCACGCTGAAGGATGCGCAAGCGTCGGTGCGCGCCGTCATGTTTCGCGGCCGCAACCAGTCGGTGGCGTTTTCTCCCGCCCATGGCGATCGGGTGGAAGTTCGGGTGCAGGTCAGTCTTTACGAAGCCCGCGGCGAGTTTCAGCTCAACGTGGAGGCGATGCGCCGGGCGGGCACGGGTGATCTCTACCAGCAGTTCCTGCAGCTCAAGACACAGCTGCTCGCCGAAGGGCTGTTTGATGAAGCGCGCAAGCGACCGATCCCGCCGCACCCCCGATCCGTCGGGGTGATCACCTCCCCGAAAGCGGCCGCGCTGCGCGATGTGCTGACGACGCTGGCGCGTCGCGCGCCGCAGGTCGGGGTGATCCTGTACCCGGCGGCCGTGCAGGGGGCTCAGGCTCCGGCGGAACTGCTGGCCGCTGTGCGGACTGCTGGCAGGCGGGCCGAATGCGATGTCTTGCTGCTGGTGCGGGGCGGAGGGTCGATCGAAGATCTCTGGGCGTTTAATGACGAGGCTCTGGCGCGTGCCGTGGCGGCGAGTCCCATCCCGGTGATCAGCGGGGTGGGCCACGAAACCGATTTCACCATTGCGGACTTCGCGGCGGATTGGCGTGCGCCGACGCCGACCGGAGCCGCCATGCGAGCCGTGCCCGACCGTCAGGAACAATTGCAGACCCTCGCACGCGAACGCCACCGGCTGATGCAGGCCTGGGCCAGGCAGTGCGGCCAGATCGAACAGCGCCTCGACCTGGCGACGCGCATGTTGCGTGCGCCGTCGCTGCAATGGTCGCAACGCGCCGCCCGCCTGGATCAGTGGGCACAGCGACTGGCACAAGCCGGCCGTCGCAACCAGGAGTCGGCCGCAGCGCATCTGCACGCAGCGCGTGCGCGCCTGCGAGCCCCGTCCCTGCAAGCGTACGCGTCGGCGCTGGATGCGACTCGCCGAGCATTGGCCACGGCGACGGCCGCCAGACTGGAGTCGCATGCGCGGCGCCTCGATCTGGCCGGCGCATCGCTTGAGCTGGTCAGCCCCTTTGCCGTCCTGGAACGTGGTTACGCGTTGGTCACCGACGCAAACGGTGCGGTCGTCAGGCATGCGAGCGCACTGAGTACTGGCGACACGGTGGCGGTCACGCTGGCCGACGGTCGATTCGACGCGCAGGTGACCGGCATCGACCCCACGCGTTGAGCGGCGATCCACGACTGGCCTACAATCGCGCGTCGTCCGGGGGGTGGGCTTGTGCCGCGCCCCCATTGAGCTCCAACCCACCGAACAGGAACCTCCAGATGGAACACACTCTGCCCGCTCTGCCGTATGCCCTTGACGCGCTGTCGCCGCACATTTCGAAGGAGACCCTCGAATTCCATTACGGCAAGCATCATCAGACCTACGTCACCAACCTGAACAACCTGGTCAAGGGCACCGAATTTGAGGCGCTCGGCCTCGAGGACATCGTGCGCAAGTCGTCGGGTGGCGTCTTCAACAACGCAGCCCAGATCTGGAACCACACCTTCTACTGGAATTCGTTGTCGCCCAAGGGCGGTGGCCAACCTTCGGGTGCTTTGGCCGCAGCCATCAGCGCCAAGTGGGGCAGCTTCGACGCCTTCAAGGAGGCGTTCAACAAGTCGGCAGTGGGCAACTTCGGCTCGAGCTGGACCTGGCTGGTCAAGAAGGCGGACGGTTCGCTCGACATCGTCAACACGAGCAACGCCGCCACCCCGATCACCGGCACCGACAAGCCGCTGCTGACCTGCGACCTGTGGGAGCACGCCTACTACATCGACTATCGCAACCGCCGTCCCGACTATCTGGCCGGCTGGTGGAGCCTGGTCAACTGGGAATTCGCGGCGAAGAACTTCGCCTGAGCACGGAGTCGCCTGAGTACCGACCGCCGCTCAGGCGGTCTCAAGACAACACGGCCTTCCTGGGCCGTGTTTTTTTGTGAACCTGCGCTGTGCGCAGGCACGCCCCCTCGGGGGTCAGGGCCATCCTCCGGGTCGAGCAGCCCAGCGGGCTGTCGGGTCAGCGCCTACTTCGTGCCGGCGCCGCCGAACAGTCTGGGCTGAACCAGCCGTGTGCCGGGCTTGATGCCGCGCTTGGCAAACCAGCCCTGCTCCATCTCCAGCGCCAGCGTGACCGGGCGGATAGGGCAGTGACTGACCTCGGTTTGCGGCTGCATGTCCTCGATGTTCACGATCGTGCCGTCGTCATCCAGAAACGCGATCGACAGCGGCAAGAGCGTGTTGCGCATCCAGAAGCAGTGCCGCGTTTTGTCGGGGAAGACGAAGAGCATGCCTTCGTTGTTGCCCAGCCGTTCGCGCATCATCAGGCCACGCATGCGCGTGCTGGGCTCATCGGCCACTTCAGCCCGAATGACATGCATGCCAGCGCCGATGTCGACCGTGGGCAGTTTCGGATTCGGGGCGACCGCCTCCCGCGCAGCCTGCGCTGTCACAGGCGACGGGGTCAGGCTCAACATGGCGCACATCAGGCTTGCGCTCAGGACGGCGGCGAGGCTGCGCAGAGAACGTTTCTTGCAAATCGGCATTTCGAGCTCGGTGGGTGCAGGGTATGACGTGTGTCGGAACTGTGCTGCGGTGCAAGATAGCCTGATTCGAGCAAAACACACAGATGCCGTGTCCCGAAGGCGCTTGCGAACCGTCATATAATTCCGCGATCAAAAACGCGCCGACGTGGCGCAAACAGGGGGAGTCCATCCATGTATAAGCACATCAAGGTGCCGGCTGGCGGCGAGAAAATCAAGGTCAACGCCGACTATTCGCTGACGGTGCCCGATCAGCCGATCATCCCCTACATCGAGGGCGACGGCACCGGTTTCGATATCACTCCGGTCATGATCAAGGTGGTCGATGCCGCAGTGTCCAAGGCCTACGGTGGCCAGCGCAAGATCCACTGGATGGAGATCTATGCGGGCGAAAAATCCACCAAGGTCTATGGTCCAGACGTCTGGCTGCCCGAAGAGAGCTTGCAGGTCCTCAAGGACTATGTGGTGTCCATCAAGGGCCCGCTCACCACGCCGGTCGGTGGCGGCATCCGTTCGCTCAACGTCGCGCTGCGCCAGGAGCTGGACCTGTACGTCTGCCTGAGACCGATCCAGTACTTTCCTGGTGTGCCCTCACCGGTGCGTGAGCCGGAAAAGACCAACATGGTCATCTTCCGAGAGAATTCCGAAGACATCTATGCCGGCATTGAGTGGGCCGCCGAATCCGAGCAGGCCAAGAAGCTGATCGCGTTCCTGCAAAAGGAAATGGGCGTCAAGAAGATCCGCTTCCCCGATACCTCCGGGATTGGCATCAAGCCCGTGTCGCGTGAAGGCACCGTGCGCCTGGTGCGCAAGGCGATCCAATACGCCATCGACAACGACAAGCCCTCGGTCACGCTGGTGCACAAGGGCAACATCATGAAATTCACCGAAGGCGGCTTCCGTGACTGGGGCTACGAGCTGGCGCAAAAGGAATTCGGCGCCCAGCTGATCGACGGTGGCCCGTGGTGCAGTTTCAAGAACCCGAAAACCGGCAAGGACATCATCGTCAAGGACGCCATCGCCGATGCCTTCCTGCAGCAGATCCTCCTGCGGCCGGCTGAATAC